>NZ_JAYESI010000011.1:0-223930 GCF_041903675.1 Corallococcus sp. RDP092CA
CCTCTTCAGTCGCTTGAAGCAGAACCGGCGGGTGGCGACGCGCTACGAGAAGCGCGCCGCCAACTACCTGGCGATGGTCCACATCGCCTCCATCCGCCTCTGGCTCTAATTTGCGGACACGACCTAGTACCACTTAGTCAGTTGTTGAAGCTGCCGGTCGATCATGATCTACGGTCGTGATGGACCGGCGGACGCTGAAGCGACTCGATGAGGAACTGCGCGAGTACCTCGACTCGATGGTGGAAGGCATGGGCCGTCCCGAGCGGCGCGCCGCGATGGCGGCGTACGTGACGGGGCTGTTGCTGGACGGCGAGCGCAAGAGCATTCAGCCCATGGCGGCGCGGTTGGTGGATGACGCTTCGGAGACGGAGGCGATGCGCCAGCGGCTTCAGGAATGCGTCGTCATCAGCGGCTGGTCCGATGCGGAGGTGTTCCGACGCCTCGGCCAGAAGCTTGAGCGGGAGCTGCCGGGGCCAGAGGCGTTCGTCCTCGATGATACGGGCTTTCCGAAGAAGGGGGTGCACTCGGTGGGCGTTGCACGCCAGTACTCGGGCACTCTGGGGCGAATCGACAACTGCCAGGTGGCGGTGAGTCTGCACCTGGCGGGCGAGAATGGCTCAGGCTGCATCGGCATGCGGCTGTACCTGCCAGAGGCCTGGGCGAAGGACAAAGCACGGCGCAAGAAGGCGGGCATTCCAGAAGACGTGGCCCTCACGCAGAAGTGGCGGCTGGCGCTGGCCCAGTTGGACTCAGCGCTTGCTGCTGGCGTGCGCAAGCACGTCGTGCTTGCCGACCCGGGCTACGGAGACTGCCGGGAGTTTCGCGATGGCCTCGTCGAGCGAGGGCTGGGCTATGTGGTGGGCATCAAGGGCGAGACGTCCGTCTGGCCTCCGGGCAGCGCCCCGGCCATTCGCAAGAGGCCGCCTGGCAGTCGCGGTCGGCCCTCCACTCGGCACTACGACGATGCGCATCCGCCGGTGCTGGTGGACGTGCTCGCCAAGGAGTTGAAGTACCGCTCCATCAGCTGGCGTGAGGGTAGCCGGGGCTGGCAGTCCTCTCGCTTCGCAGCAGTCCGGATACGGACTGCGCACCGGCATATGAATGGAGCGCCGCCCGGAGATGAGCAGTGGTTGCTGTGCCAATGGCCCCAGGGAGCGCAGGCGCCCACGAAGTTCTGGCTCTCTTCCCTTTCCGCTGACACGTCCATCCGCACCCTGGTGCGCCTGGCCAAACTGCGCTGGCGCGTCGAGCGCGACTACCAGGAGATGAAGCAGGAACTCGGCCTGGACCACTTCGAAGGCCGTACCTGGCGGGGCTTCCACCACCACGCCACCCTCTGCGCCATGGCCCACGCATTCCTCGCGCTCCGACGAGCGCTTTCCCCCCCGGGGCCGGGTGAAATGGACACTGCCTGAAGTCCGCCGCCGTCTTCAGCAAGTGCTGTTGCGCTGGATAGGCGTCTGCCCACTCTGCCGCAGGCTCGTGGACGACTCGAACCTGCCGCGCGGCCCTTCCCGAATGTGATCAGGTGGTACTAGGATGGCCGCCTTGTTCGTCGACCCCCGCAGGCTCGAAACCTTCCGCGTCGTCGCCTCGACGGGGCAGATCTCCGCCGCCTCGCGCCTGCTCCACCTGTCGCAGCCCGCCGTCACCGCGCAGATCCGGCAGTTGGAGGCGGACTGCGGCCAGCCGCTCCTCGTGCGGACCGCGAGGGGCGTGCGGCTGAACGCGGCGGGGCGCGTGCTCTTCGACTACGCCCAGCGGATCCACGGCCTGCTGGACGAGGCGGCGCTCGCCATCTCGGCCGAGGAGACGCTCACCGGCGAGCTCGCGCTGGCGGCGAGCACCACCGTCGCCAACGCCATCGTCCCGGGCCTGCTGGCGTCCTTCCTGCGCACGCACCGCGAGCTCCAGGTCCGCCTGGAAGTGGGCAATACGCGCGAGGTGCTGGCGTGGCTGTCGGAGGGCCGGGTGCCGCTGGGCCTGGTGGAGGGCCACGCGCGGGCGCCCGGCATCCGGCTGGAGCGCTACCTCGATGACGAGCTGGTGCCGGTGGTCGCGGCGGAAGGGCCGGCCGAGTGGCTGCGCATCCGCACGATGGAGGCGCTGCGGGAGGTGCCGCTGCTCTGGCGGGAGCAGGGATCCGGCACCCGCGCCGTCCTGGACCGGGCCCTGCGCAAGGCGGGCGTGCGCAAGGGGCCGCGGCGCGGCGACCTCCAGCTGGGCAGCACGGAGGCCATCAAGCGGGCCGTGTCCCTGGGACTGGGCGTGGCGCTCTTGTCCCGCTGGAGCATCCACGGAGAGCTGTCCCTCGGCCGCTTCCAGGTGCTGCCCGTGCCCGGGCTGCGCATCCCCCGCGCGTTCTCCTGGGCCCTGCCCGTGGATGATCCGTCCGGGGCCGCGGGCCGCTTCCTGCGCCACGCCCGCGCCACGCCGCCCGTCCTGCTGCCGTGAGCGCTCCCGGAGCGGAGACAGGCCGTGGTCGCCCGGCTCAGCCCACCCAGTGCAGCCTCAGCGCGCCCAGGCACAGGCCCGCCATGAGCAGCCACAGCGCCACCGCCTGCGCGAGCGGCCGCAAGCCCACCGCGCGCAACGTCTCGCGCGTCAGCCCGGAGCCCAGCAGGAACAACGTCACGACGAGCAGCTGCCTCGCGACGGCCGCCACGCCCTGCCCCATCGGCTTCAGCGAAGGGAACAGCGTCACCACCGCCGCCGCGCCCAGGAACCCGGCGATGAACCACGGCCTGCGCACCTTGCCCGTCACCGCGTGGCCCTCGCGCCGCTGCCACGCCGCCAGGCCCACCGTCAGCGGGAGGATCCACAGGGCCCGCGCCAGCTTCACGGGGGTGGCCACCGCCAGGGCCTCGGGGCCGTAGCGCAGCGCCGCGCCCACCACGGAGCTGGTGTCATGGATGGCCATCGCGCACCACAGCCCGAACTGGTGCGGCGTCAGCCCCACCGCGTTGCCCACGACCGGAAAGACGAACAGGGCCACCGCGTTGAGCAGGAACACCGTGCCCAGGGCCACGGACGTCTCGTGCTCCTGGGGCCGCAGCACCGGCACCACCGCCGCGATGGCGCTCCCGCCGCAGATGGCCGTGCCCACGCTGATGAGCAGCCCCGTCACGCGCGGGACGCCCAGCAGCCGGGCGAGCCCCGCGCCCAGCAGCAGGCACAGCGCGATGCCCACCACCGTGTAGCCCAGCCCCTCACGCCCCGCCGTGAGCACCGTGCGCAGGTCCATGCCCGCGCCCAGCCCCACCACGGCCAGGGACAGCAGCCGGGGCGTCAGGGCCCGGGTCCTCCCCGCGAACGGATTGCCCACGGTCAGCGCCACGCACAGCCCCGCGAGCAGGGCCACGCCGGTGGAGACGACCGGCAACAGACACAGCGCCGCGCAAAGCGGCATCAGCACATGCCCGGGCGTCCAGGCCCGAGGGCGCGCGGCGGGAGTCAGCGGAGGCGGTTCCATGCGCCAGGAGATGCCCCCTGCGGGCTCGGGGCACCAGATGGCAGAAGCGATAAGCCATCAGCTTTCTGGATGGCTCGCGGGGATGCGCAGGGTCAGCTCGTTGGGCGTGAGGAGCTCGCAGCCGTCGCGGGTGACGAGCACGGTGTGCTCGAACTGGGCGGACAGGCTGCCGTCCGCGGTCACGACGGTCCACCCGTCCGGCAGCAGCCGGATCTCCGGGCGCCCCAGGTTGATCATCGGCTCGACGGTGATGACCATCCCCGAGCGCAGCGTGATGCCCGTGCCCGCCCGGCCCACGTGCGGCACGTGCGGCTCCCCGTGCATCTGCCGTCCGATGCCGTGGCCCCCGAACTCCTCCACCACGCTGCACCCCTCCGCCTTCGCCAGCGCCATCACCGCCGCGCCGATGTCCCCCAGCCGCGCGCCGTGCCGCACCACGGCCACGCCCGCGTCCCGGCACCGCCGCGCCACGTCCACGACGTGCTCCGCGTCGGCGGAGACCTCGCCCAGCATGAACGTCGCGGACGTGTCGCCGTGGAAGCCATCCAGGTGCGTGGTCACGTCCACGTTGATGATGTCCCCGGGCTTCAGCACCTCGTCCGCGCGCGGGACGCCATGGCACACCACGTGGTTGCGGCTGGTGCACACCGTGGCGGGATAGCCCTTGTAGCCCAGCTGGCTCGGGGTGCCCCCGCGCCGCGCCGTGTCCTCGCGCACCCACGCGTCGATGTCCGCCGTCGTCACGCCCGGCCGCAGCCGGGACGCCACGTGCGCCAGCGTGCCCGCCGCCGCGCGGCCCGCGCGCCGCAGCCGCTCCACTTCACTGCCCTTGAAGAGAGGAATCCCCATGCCGGGCAAGGTGGCACCCGGCCGTCTGGAACGTCCAATGCTGTTCCAGCATCGCGCGGCCCCCTGCACGGCGCGCGGGTCCCGCGCTAGCTTCCGTGCCCGTGAGCATCACGCACCTCCAGTCCTTCGTCGCGGTGGCGGAAGAGGGCCACGTGGGCCGGGCCGCGCGCCGGCTGCACCTCACCCAGCCGCCGCTCAGCCGTCACATCCTCGCCCTGGAGGAGGAGCTGGGCGCGCCCCTCTTCGAGCGCGTCCCCAGGGGCATGCGCCTCCTGCCCACCGGAGAGGCCCTGCTCCACCACGCGCGCCGCATCCTCGCGGAGGTGGAGATCGCCGCGCGCACCGTGCGCGAGGCGGCCGGGGGCGCCGGAGCCTCCAAGCCGCCCCCCGCCTGACGGTTACGACCAGGCGGCCACGCCGCCAATCCGGCGCAGCATCAGGATGGGCCCGTCGTCCATGCGCCGGCCGCGCAGGTCGATCTCACAGTCGATGACCCAGTCCCCGTGGCCCTCCGGGTCCATGATGCGCTGCTGGGCCTCCCACTGGCGCGGGCCCGTCTCCTTGAGTTGCGTGTTCGCCGGCTTGCGCGCCTGGGGCGTGAGCACCACCAGCGTGTGCTCCTCGAAGTACGGCGCCATGGCCTGCTCCAGCTTCGGCGCGGTCCACTCGCCCAGCGCGTTGTCCAGCATGCCCAGCGCGTCCAGGTAGCGCCGCTGGCCCAGCGCGCGCAGCAGCCGGTGCAGCTCCTCGCGCACGCGCGCGGCGAAGGCCTTGGGGTCCTCCGTCAGCTCCTTGGGCTTCAGGTCCACCACCGGCTTCACTTCGATGGTGGCCTCCGGATTCTTCATCCGCTCCCACTCGTCCAGGAGGCTGGAGTCCACCTGCCGCAGCGTCGCGCGCAGGTGGTCGAGGATGTCGTCCAGGTCCTCGTTGCGGAACTTCTCCGGCACCGTCTGCACCAGCGACTTGTAGACGTCCCCCAGGTAGCGCAGCAGCACGCCCTCGCTGCGCTGGAGGCCGTACTCGCGCACGTAGTCGTGGAAGGACATGAAGCGCTCGAACATGTCCCGGACGATGGACTTGGGCCGGATGTTCTCCTCGCCCACCCACGGGTGCTTGCGCGCGAAGGCGTTGAAGGTGTTGTAGATGAAGTCGCGGTTGGGCTTGGGCCACTCCAGCTTCTCCAGCTCCTCCATGCGGTCGTCGTACTCCACGCCCCGCGCCTTCATCTCCTGGATCTTCTCCCCCTTCAGCTGGTGCAGCTGCGCGTACAGCACCACGTCCGGGTTCTCCAGGATGGACTCCACCAGCGTCACGACGTCCAGCGCGTACGTGTCCAGCGTGGGATCCAACAGCTCCAGCGTCTCGTGCAGGTACAGCGACAGCGTGTGGTTGAGGCTGAAGTCGCGCTGCAGGTCCTCGGACACCTCCACCGTGGCCGAGTGCTTCTCCCACTGCACCACCTTCACGATGCCCGCGTCGCGCAGCGTGCGGAAGTACATCGCCGCGTCCTTGAGCAGCTTCTTCTTCGTGTAGTCGGAGCTGTGCGAGCGCATCACCAGCTGCACCAGCCGCCGGTAGCCGCCGCTGCCCTCCGTCTTGTCGCTCTGGAGCAGGTTGAGCAGGAGGCCGTGGGTCACGTCGAAGCGCGACTCCAGCGGCTCCGGCAGCCCGCTCTGGAGCCGCTCGAAGGTGTTGCGGTCGTACTGCACGAAGCCCTTCTGCGGCGGCTTCGCCTTGGGCGACTTCTTCTTGCCCGCGGCCTCCTTCGCCGCCTGGCGGATGTTCTCGATCACGTACTCCGGGGCCTGCGCCACCACGCTGCCCTCGGTGTCGAAGCCCTTGCGGCCCGCGCGGCCGGCGATCTGCTTGAAGTCGCGCACGCTCAGCGTCGCCAGCTTCTCGCCGTTGAACTTGAACAGCTGCGTGAAGAGCACCGTGCGGATGGGGATGTTCACGCCCACGCCCAGCGTGTCCGTGCCGCTGATGACCTTGAGCAGGCCCTGCTGCGCCAGCTTCTCCACCAGCAGGCGGTACTTGGGCAGCAGGCCGGCGTGGTGCATGCCGATGCCGTGGCGCAGGAAGCGCTGGAAGTCCTTGCCGTAGGGCGTGTCGAAGGGGGCGTCCATCAGCGCCTGGCGGATCTCCTCCTTCTCCTCCTTGGTGTTGAAGTCCACGGACATCAGGTTCTGCGCCTGCTCGGCCGCGGCCCGCTGCGTGAAGTTCACCAGGTACACGGGGTACTTCCCGCGCGCGATGAGCTCCTGGATGGTCTCGTGCAGCGGCGTCTCGCGGTAGTCGAAGTCCAGCGGCACCGGGCGCTCGGCGCTGCGCACGGTGGCCACCTCGCGGCCGGTGAGCCTCTCCAGGCTCTCCTCGATGACGTGCGTGTCGCCCAGCGTGGCGGACATCAAGAGGAACTGCGTCCTGGGCAGCGCCAGCAGCGGGATCTGCCAGGCCACCCCGCGCTCCTTGTCGGAGTAATAGTGGAACTCGTCCATCACCACCGCGTCCACGCGCGCGGACGCGTCGCGCAGCGCCAGGTTGGAGAGGATCTCCGCCGTGCAGCAGAGGATGGGCGCCTCGCGGTTGATGGACGCGTCGCCGGTCAGCATGCCCACGTTCTCCGGGCCGAAGGCCTTGGAGAGCGCGAAGAACTTCTCGTTCACCAGCGCCTTGATGGGGCACGTGTAGAACGACACCTTGCCCTCGGCCATGGCCTTGAAGTGGAGCGCCATGGCCACCAGCGACTTGCCGGAGCCCGTGGGCGTCTTGAGGAACAGGTGCTTGTCGCTGAGCAGCTCCAGGATGGCCTCCTCCTGGGCGGAGTACAGGCTCAGCCCGTTCGTGGCCACGTAGCCCACGAAGCGGTTGAGGATCTCGTCGGCATCGAGGGGGGGCTCTCCGGCCTTCGGCAGCAGGGCGGCGAGCGGGGCGCGGGTGTCGGCGGGGGCACTCATCGGCCCCGACTCTAGGGGGAGCCGCCCGGTCCCCGTGAAAAATCGCGCGTCCGCCGGCCCCCGCTGGCATCCGGCGCGGTCCCCCGCCTGCCCGGCCTGTGCACCCGGGCACACTGGCAACGGCTGAAGCGCTCATGGCCAGGGACGTGGCACCTCACCATCCTGCCCCCGCGACATTCACGGGGGGTTGGACATGCGAGCAGCGAAGTTCTGGATGGGGACGGTGGTGGCGGGTGCGCTGGCGCTGGGCTACGGGTGCGGGAGCGACGCGAAGGACTCCACGCCGCAGGAGGTGCCCCAGCAGCAGGTCCCGGACGCGGGCATGGACGCGGGCGTGATGCTGACGCTCACCGACGCGCAGATCGCCCGCGTCCTACAGGTGGCCAACGACGGCGAGGTGATGCTGGGCCAGTTCTCCGCGCCGCGCGCCACCAACGCGGACGTGCTCGCCTTCAACCAGCAGATGGTGACGGAGCACACCGCCGCGCGACAGCGGCTGGACGCGCTGCTCGCGGCGCAGGGCATCGTCCCCGAGGACTCCACGCTGAGCCTCCAGTTGCAGCTGGAGGTCCAGCAGATGATCGAGGTCCTCTCCGGGCCGAACGCGCCCACCGGCGCCGAGCTCGACCTGGCGCTGATCAGCGCGCAGCTCGACGCCCACGCGCGCGTCGCCTTCATCGGTGACGCCCAGCTCGCGCCGCAGGTCACCAACACGGCGCTCAAGCAGGAGCTGACCACCGAGCGGCAGAGCGTGCAGATGCACCTCGACGCCGCGCAGCCCATCCAGTCGGGCCTGGTGCTCCCACCCGCCACGCCGTAGCCCGCGCGGGGGCCCGGGGCGGTACCGTCCCTGGAAAAAAATCCAGCTCGGGCTCTCAGAACGTGAGAGCCCGAGCCGGCGCAGGTGACCTGTGGGGGAGGACTCGACCCAGGTGCTTTCCAATCGTGTCGGCCCGGTTTAGTAGGAATTTGGACCGCCGATGCAAAAGCCAACCGAACCGACCTCCGCGCAGAGTGAGCCGTTGACGACGGGACGGGTGCTGCGCGGCACGTATGAGATTGGGACCGTGCTGGGCCGGGGTGGCATGGGCGCGGTGTTCCTGGCCCGCCACCTGCGCCTGCCGGGCAAGCAGGTGGCCATCAAGGTGCTCCACGGCGCGGAGGCGCTGTCGGAGGAGGTGACGGTGCGCTTCCGGCGCGAGGCGGAGATCGCCTCCCGGCTGGGGCACCCGAACATCGTGGAGGTGCTGGACTTCGACACCCTGGAGGACGGCACGCCCTTCATGGTGATGGAGTACCTGCGCGGCGAGGGCCTGTCGCGCCGGCTGCGCAAGCAGAAGCAGCAGCCGCTGGAGGAGGTCCTCTCCATCGCGCGGCAGATGGGCGCGGCGCTCCAGGCGGCGCACCGCGCGGGCGTGGTGCACCGCGATCTGAAGCCGGGCAACGTGTTCCTCGTGCCCACGGAAGCGGGCGGCGTCGTGGGCGAGCGCGTGAAGCTGCTCGACTTCGGCATCTCCAAGCTCGTGGACTCGCGCACCGTGCAGACGCTGGACTCGGTGCTGATGGGGACGCCGCAGTACATGGCCCCCGAGCAGGCCATGGGCCACAACAGCAACGTGGACGCGCGCACGGACCTCTTCGCGTTCGGCGCCATCGTCTACGAGATGCTCGCGGGCCGGCCGCCCTACTCCGGCGACAACGTCGCGGAGCTGATCTACCAGATCGTCCACCTGGAGCCGCCGCCGCTGCTGACGCTGGCGCCCCAGACGCCGCCGCACGTGGTGACGGCCATCGCCCGCGCGATGGCGAAGAAGCCGGAGGACCGCCACCCGGACGTGGGCGCGTTCATCCTGGAGCTGACGGGCACCCCGCTCCAGACGCTCGCGGAGATGAAGCCGGAGCAGCGCGCGCGCCCCACGACGCCCACGGCCCCCTCGGCGCCGCCCCCGGACCGCGAGGAGCACATCGCCACGGTGGGCATGCGCCCGCATGCCGTGCGCGACCCGGCCTCCGACCCCTCCGGCCCCGCGACGGCGTCCCTGTCCGCGCGGCCGCTGGCCCGTCCCCGCCCGAAGTGGCCGGTGGCCGTGGTCCTGGGCGTGGCGGTCGTCATCGCCTTCGCCGTCGCCTTCTTCTGGAGGAGCCCGCCCCCACCCGCCGTCGCGGTGAAGCCGGCCGCTCCGCCCCCCGAGAAGCCGGTCGAGCCCCCGGCGGTCGTCGCGCCCCCGCCCACCGCGGTCGTGGCGCAGCCGGAGGAGACCACGAAGCCCACGGAGCCGGAGGCGCAGCCGACGGAGCCCTCGGACTCCGAGCCCTCCCAGCCGCCCGGGGTGGGCACCCCGGCGGTCTCGCCCAGGCCGCGGGCGCGTGGAGGCACCCCGGAGTCCATGCCGGACAGCGTCCGCGAGGACCTGGCGGCGGCGCAGAAGGCGCTGGACGCGTCGAACCCCTCGGAAGCACTGCGTCACATCCGGCGCAGCCAGCGCACGAAGATCACCGGCCTGTCGTTCTCGTTGCTCACCCGCGTGTACTGCCAGCAGCACGATCTGGCGAACGCGCGGGCGCAATGGAACCGCGTCCCGGCAACGGAACGTCCAAGGGTCCGACAATACTGTTCGCAGTACGATATCGACCTCTAGGGTCGTCCGGGCGCGCGGAATCTCCAGAGCGGGGGCGCGTCCGCAAATCAAGG
Source organism: Corallococcus sp. RDP092CA (assembly GCF_041903675.1). Taxonomy (NCBI): domain Bacteria; kingdom Pseudomonadati; phylum Myxococcota; class Myxococcia; order Myxococcales; family Myxococcaceae; genus Corallococcus; species Corallococcus sp. RDP092CA. Next base: position 9,974 of record NZ_JAYESI010000011.1, read on the forward strand.
AGTCGTCGTGAGAGTCCTACTGGCAGTGGGGGTCGTGGCGCTGTCCCTGGGGTGTTCCCGGGGCGTGCGGCCCGACAGCGCCGTGGCGGGCACGAAGCCCGTCACCGGCAAGGTGTATTCCAACGAGGCGGGCGAGCAGGTCACCCTCATCGGGCTGGAGCCCGGTGACGCCCACAAGGCGCTGGTGGCCTTCGAAGGCACGAAGAGCGAGCTGGACGGCCAGGTGCTCGTCGCCTGGGTGGACCAGGATCGGGGCACGCAGTACTGGACGCAGTGGCGCGGCCGCAAGCAGCGCTTCGTCACCGTGAACGACCGGGGCGGCTACGAGGACCTCGTCTTCAGCGGCGTGAACCACGAGGGCTACACGCACCTGAGGCCGGACGCGGGGAAGACCGGCGCGCTGAAGGTGGAGAAGCTCTTCGAGCGCTATCAGGACCTGGAGGGCGACAAGAAGTACCAGGCGCTGCTCGCGTTCGACCGCAAGTTCTGGACGAACCAGGCGGAGGTGCAGCTGGCGGACGCCCTGGCGGCGACGAACAAGGCGTGCGGCTCCAAGCTGACGTCCACCGTGGCCTGGGACTCCATCACGGACGACCAGCTCAACAAGATGTCCTTCGGCAGCTACTGCGTGGGCCCGATGGAGTCGCTGCAGAAGCTGTGCGAGCGCTCCGACGAGGCGAAGCGCGCCGTCCAGCAGAAGCTCCAGACGGTGGAGTGCCGCCTGGACCCCAAGGCCGCGCTGAAGCTCGAGACCCAGAAGGTCATCTGGGCCGTGGCCGAGGGCGAGACGGTCCAGCCGGACGCGACCACCACCTTCTTCACCGACAACCTCTAGAACGAAAGCCCACCGACAATGACGCTTCGACACATGGTCATCGCCCTGGGGCTCGTCCTGGCCCCGCAAGCCGCGCTCGCGCTGGATCCGCCCTGGAAGAAGGAGGAGAAGCTGCGCGACCGCATGGTGCTGGAGTCCGCGAAGGTCTGCGCGGACGGCAAGGGCCACTACACGGTCCTCATCCCCAACACGCCCGAGCACGACGGCGAGCTGTACTACGGGGACGGCAAGACGTTCACGCAGGTGCCGCCCGTGGGCTACCCCTCCAGCACCGAGGGGGGCTTCTTCGAGCCGCGCTTCTTCAACCCCAAGGCCAACGACAACTTCCGCGGCGTGGACTACCGGGTCGTCTCGGGCGTGAAGCTGAGCGAGGACTTCAAGACGTGCGAGCTGCGCTGCGGTGAGAAGAACCTGCCGCAGCAGCCGGTGCCGGCGGAGCAGGCCCGGGAGCTCCTGCGCAAGGCCAGCTACCAGCCCAGCCCGGTGAAGTTCCAGCCGTACGCGCTGCTGCGCGACGACAAGGGCGTGTACTACCTGGTGGAGCGCGGCATCGGCGCGGACAACAAGAGCTTCCGCGTCTTCACGGGCCAGCGGGGCCAGGTGAAGCAGCAGAAGATGCTCAACGTCGTCACCGACTCGCAGGGGGAGATCTTCTCCACGCAGGGCGGCGACCTGCGCCTCGTGGTGGACCGCGAGGAGCCGTCGTTCTGGGTGGTGAAGAGCAAGCGCCAGAAGCTGCGCGCGGTGCCGGTGAACGACAACCTGCCGTTCATCTACAACGAGCTGGGCGTCTACATGGGCGCGCGGCTGGGCACGCCCTGCGACGACGTGTAGCAGGGCCGTGCCGGGGAGCCCCGGGCACGGTCAGCCGTGGAGCACCTTCACGGCCTTGACCATGTCCGGGGCCAGCTCCTCGTGCTCCAGGAGGGTGAACCCCAGCTTCTTGCTGACGGCCTGCATGCCTCGGTTGCGCGTGAGGATGTCCGCGACGATGCGGCGCAGGCCCCAGTCCCCTCCGATGTCCACCAGCCGCCGCAGCAGCTCCGTGCCCAGGCCCAGCCGCTGCGCGGGGTCGCTGACGGTGATGGCGAACTCCGCGTCCTTCGTGCCGCGCAGGCGCGTGAGCCGGCCCACCGCCAGAATCTCTCCCCCGCCCTTCCCGTCCGCCGACGGCCGCTCGGCGACGAGCGCCATCTCCCGCGCGTAGTCGTTGAAGCAGATGCGCGCCAGGCGCTCGTGGGCCACGCGCTGGCTGAGCTTCATCAGGCCCGCGTAGCGCATGAACACCGTCTGCTCGGAGAGGGCCTGGTGGAAGCGGCCCATGGCGGGCTCGTCCTCCGGGCGGATGGGGCGCACCAGGAGCTGCTCGCCGTTCTTCAGCGTGAACGCCTTCGCGTACTGGTACGGGTACGGCTCGATGGCGAGCCGGGGCAGCGACGCGGCCGAGACGTCCGGCGGGTGCAGCACCACGCGCGCGTCCAGGGCGAGCAGGCGCTCCCCGGAGACGAGCAGCGGGTTGATGTCCAGCTCGCGGATGAAGCGCTGCTCCACCACCAGCTGGCTGAAGCGCACCATCAGCCGCTCCAGGGCGCCCATGTCCACGGGGGCCCGGCCGCGCACGCCCTTGAGCGCGTGGTGGATGCGCGTGCGCTCCATCATCCGGCGCGCCAGCGTGGTGTTGAGGGGCGGCAGGCCCAGGGCCCGGTCCTGCATCACCTCCACCAGCGTGCCGCCCGCGCCGAAGAGCAGCACCGGCCCGAACTGCGCGTCCAGGCTGCTGCCCAGGATGAGCTCGTAGCCGTCCAGCTTCGCCATGGGCTGCACGGTGACGCCGTCGAACGCGTCCTGGAGCCCCCGCTCCGCGAGCGCGTCGCGGATGGCGCGGTACGCCTCGCGCACGCGCGCCTCGTCGCGCAGGTCCAGCCGCACGCCGCCCACGTCCGTCTTGTGCGTCACGGTGAGCGAGTGCAGCTTGAGCACCACGGGGAAGCCCAGCGCGCGGGCCTTCTCCACCGCCTCGTCCTCGGTGGTGGCGAGCCACGTCTCCACGGTGGGGATGCCGTAGGCGGCCAGGAGGCGCTTGGACTCGTACTCGGACAGCAGCGTGCGGCCGGCGGCGCGGGCCTCCTCCACCAGGGTCCGCGCCACGTCGCGGCCTCCGCCGGTGGGCTCCTCCGCCAGGGTGGGCGTCTCGTAGAGCCCGGCGATGTTGTCCGAGTAGCGCCACATGTAGTTGAAGACGCGGGCCGCGGTGTCCGGGTAGCCGAACGTCGGGATGCCCGCGTCGTTGAGGATGCGCTCGCCGGCGGCGACCTCGCTGCCCCCCATCCAGCTCGCGAGCACGGGCTTGCCGGGCAGCTTCGCGTAGCCCTTGAGGCGATCCGCGGTCTGGGTGGGCTCGGTCATGTCCTGCGGGGTGAGGATGACGAGCAGGCCGTCGCTGTTGGGGTCCGCCCCGGTGGTCTCCAGGGCCTTCGCGTAGCGCTCTGCGTCCGCGTCTCCCAGGATGTCCACCGGGTTGCCGTGGCTCCAGGGCGGCGGCAGGAAGCCGTCCAGCTGCGCGCGGGTGGCGTCGGACAGCACGGCCAGCTCGCCGCCGCCGGACACGAGCGCGTCCGTGGCGAGCACCGCGGGGCCGCCCGCGTTGGTGAGCAGCGTGAGCCGGCGGCCGGAGGGCCGGGGCTGGCGGGCCAGCACCTCCGCCATGTGGAAGAGGTCCTCGATGGAGTCCACGCGCAGCACGCCCGCGCGGCGGAAGGCGGCGGAGAGCACCTCGTCGCTGCCGGCGAGCGTGCCGGTGTGGGACGCGGCGGCCTGCGCGGCCTGCGCGGTGCGGCCGGCCTTGATGACGATGATGGGCTTCGTGAGGGCCACCTCGCGCGCGGCGGACAGGAAGGCGCGCGCGTCGCCGATGGACTCCATGTAGAGCAGGATGGAGCGCGTCATCGGATCATCCGCGAGGAAGTCGATGAGGTCTCCCCAGCCCACGTCCAGCATGGAGCCCACGGAGACGAAGGCGCTGAAGCCCACGGCCTCGCGCAGGCTCCAGTCGAGGATGGAGGTGAGCAGCGCGCCGGACTGGCTGATGAAGGCCACGTTGCCAGGGCGGGCCATGCCCTTGGCGAAGGTGGCGTTGAAGCCGCTGGTGGGGCGCATCACGCCCAGGCAGTTGGGCCCGATGATGCGCAGGTTCGCGGCCTGCGCGATGCGCAGCACCTCCTGCTCCAGCTTCGCGCCCTCCTGGCCCGTCTCCTTGAAGCCCGCGGAGATGATGATGGCGCCCTTGACGCCGACCTCCGCGCACTCGCGGATGATGGCGGGCACCGTCTTCGCGGGGGTGACGATGACGGCCAGGTCCACGGCCTCCGGCAGCGCGCGCAGGGAGGGCCACGCCTTGATGCCCAGGACGTTGGGCCGCTGCGGGTTGACCGGGTAGACCGTGCCACCAAACGGGCTGCTGATGAGGTTCCAGAGGACGGTGCGGCCCACGCTGCCGGGCCGCTCGCTCGCCCCCACCACCGCGACGCTGCGGGGCGCGAAGAGGACCTCCAGCGGCTGACGGGTGCGCTGGTGGAACAGGTCGATGGAAGGATCCGTCCGGGCCGGAGGCGTGGCGGGGCGTTGCTCGTCCATGGTGCGCTCTTCTTCGGTGGGGTGGCCGTACCGGAGCAATCTCCGGCAGGCCCCCATCGTGCACCAGTTGTCAGGAAGAGAACGGGGCAGCGGACGTTTCCCCCTTCTGTTCCTTATGCGAGCGAACGGCCGGACGCCCCAACGACGCGCGCACCCTCTCCACCACCGGCTCGAGCACGGCGCTGGTGAGCCCGACGTCTCCGGGGGCGCGCTGAAGAGGGCGCGGGCCTTCGCCAGGCGGTGCACGTCGCGCAGCAGGGCCTCCATGAAGAAGCCCGCGCGCGGGCGGCGACAGGGGGGCCGTCGCAGGGCAGGCCCCCTCGATGAGCGTGAGCACGAACACCGGCCCGGTCCGCGCGCCGACGTTGACGTTGGAGATGAGCACCCCGCGCTGCACGCCGGGCACCTTCACCCGCTCCGTGCCCCGCCGGCTCATCGCCGCGTTCAGTGACGCTTACGCGCTCCCGGGCCTCTCCCCGCCCGGCCCGCCACGCTCCTTCGACCTCATCCCAGCCGTGACACGAGCACCTCGACGGAGCCCCAGCCCACTCGTGGCCGCGAGGGCTCGTGGCGCGCGCCGTCAACACGGTGTCTGAAAACACCCGGAGTTCACGAAGGGTGCGGCGCGCGCCAGCTTCCCGACACTCGTGGGCGCGACACTGAACGTCAGTACACAGGGGGGGGAGCATCGCATGGGAGGCTTCGTGTAGGGTGCTCCGCATGAATCCTGAGAAGCTTGTCTTCGCCCAGACCGTCGAAGCGCTCTTCGTCCGGGCGCTGGAGAACCGCCTGACGCCCGCGTGCCGTGAGCACCTGAAGCGGGCGGGGCTGGACCTCGACCGCCGGCTGGAGCGCGCCTACTCGCTGGAGCAGTGGCGGGAGTTCCTGCGCATCGCGGCCGGCCACGTCTACGGCGGCGTGCCCGCGGAGGCCGCGTACTACTCCCTGGGCGAGCGCTTCATGGATGCCTACTTCGGCACCTTCTTTGGCCGCGCGCTCCTGGGCGTGGGCCGGCTGGCCGGTCCCCGGCGGCTGCTGCTGCGGGCGGACCTGGGCTTTCGCGCCGGCAACAACTTCAGTGAAGTCAAAATCGTCGAGCGCGGCGCGACGTCGCTGGAGCTCTGGATGAACGACGTGCTGGCGGACCAGCCGACGTTCGCGGCGGGGCTCCTGGCGCGCGCGGTGGAGCTGTGCGGGGGCTGGCGGGTGGTGGCGCTGCCGGAGGAGTTCGACGGCACCGCGGCGACGTTCCACCTGCGCTGGAGCGAGGCCCCCGTGGAGGGGGCGCTCAGCGCCACTGAGGATGGGTCCGGAGGCGACGCTCGACCTCAGGCGTGAGGGTGCCTCCATGCGGGGCCCGGGAGGACGAGCGCTCCCAGCGCTCCAGCCACCGGGGCCCCAGGGGGGCCGTGAGGGAGTCGTAGCGGGTCGAGGCCACGGTGGTCTCCCCCTTGGTGCCGGTGGATACGCCGGCGCCCACGTAGAACCCCGCGAGCAGCAGCGTGACGCGGGTGGGCGTGGCCGCGCTGTAGGTCATCAGCAGGGCCCCCTCCCCGTCCTCGCGGCAGTGGCGGCGCACCCGGGCGAGCACGGCTTCCGTCCACATGTCCGGGTTGGACGCGGGTGAGAACGGGTCGAAGAAGACGAGGTCCGCGGGGGGCAGCTCGGCTTCGAGGAAGGGCACCGCGTCCCCCAGCTTGAGGGCCCACTGGATGCCGGGCTCGGACCAGGCGCCGTGCCGCATGAGGTTCTCGGCGGCGGCGCGGAACGGCTGGAGGAAGGGGAAGCCCTCCGCGTCCGCGAGCGCGAGCCGCAGCGGGGCCAGGTCCACCTCGAAGCTGACGATGTGCAGCTCACGCGCGCGGGCCGGGCCCAGCTCGCGGGCGCGGGTGAGCGCGGCGACGGCGTTGGTGGCGGCGCCCAGGCCCACGTCGTGGATGACGAGCGGCGGGCCCGGCTGGCGCAGGCGGTCCGCGAGGCCGGGCTGATCCACGTAGAGGCGGAGGGCCTCCTGCCACGGGCCCACCGCGGGGTGCATGACCTCGCCGTGGCCCAGGTGGCGCACGGCGCGGTGGCCGTTGCGCAGGGTGACGAGCTCGAAGTCACCGTCGCGCGGATGGGAGGGCTCGGACATGGGGCTCCTGGCCTGGAGGGGGCGTGTGGGAAAGGATGGGTGCCTAGCATGACGACTCCAGGGCAGGAACATCGGGGCGCGCTCCACGGAGGGGACGTCCGGCATGGGGAGGCCCCCTGCGCGGGAGGCCGGGTGCGGCTGTCGCTGCGGGTGGAAGCCTCGACGCGCATGGTCCTGGCGGCGGCGTGGGAGGCCCCGGTGGACGCGGGGCATCCGCTGGCGGCGTGCCTGGAGTCGCTGTGCCAGAACGCGGTGGGCATGGGCGTGGACGTGTTCCTGCGCTTCGACGACTTCCACCTGCGGGCGGGCTGTCCGGACGGGTTGGAGGCGACGGAGGAGGCGGGGCTGGCGGTGCGGGTGTTCCGCCTGGCGTTCAGCCAGTTCCACCCCCGGGCTCTGGGGCCCGCGTACCTGTCGAGCGGGCTGGTGCTGGCGAAGCTGCCGCGCGGCGCGAGCCCGGAGTGGGACGAGCCGGGGTTCTACTTCGCGCACTACTACCGCGAGGAGCTGTGGCCCGCGGCGGTGGAGGAGGCGCGCCGGGGCGGCGTGCTGGGGCCGCGCGCGGCGTGTGCGTTCATCGACGCGCTGCTGGCGAAGGCGGACGACACGGTGGAGCTGGACTGGCCCGTGGAGCAGGGCACGGCGACCTGGGCCTGGCTGACGCGCGTGTGCCTGCCGGCGGTGACGGGGAGCGCCGAGCGGACGCGGCGGTTGCTGGAGGGCGGGTACGGGGGCGCGAGCGGCACGGGCAGCTTCCCCTTCGGGCACCTGGACGGAGGGCCGTGGCATCCGCCGGGGGAGCTGGCGGAGCCCGAGGGCGTGGGGCACGCGGAGTTCATCCTCGGGGACCTGGAGCACCTGCTGCCGGAGCTGCCGAAGAACGGCGTGCTGCTGGCCGCGCCCCGGTGGATGGCGGTGGGGCAGACGCGGGACTCCCCTGCCCTGCGCCGCGCGGAGATTTCGAGCGAGGAGGCCGGAGGCTTCGGCCTGTTCAACGCGGCGGCGCACGACGTGGGTGAGGATGATGATTGAGCGTGGGTCCTTCGGGTGGACGCGTGGGCTCTTTGTATCGCTGAGCCTGTCGTGCGCATCAGGGCCGGCGCGGTACGCGCAGACCACGGACACAGCAACCAGTGGATGCCTTCGCAATCCCAGCTGTTATACGCAGCCGGGGGATGAAGCGTTCCTCCCCTGGGTCAACAAGGCCGCCAGGGCCGCGGCCACCGCGGGAGCCGCGCTGAAGGTGCTGGAGGCGGCGGAGGTGTCCCGAATCGAGCAAATGTTGGAGGAGTGCTCGAAGGAGGCGAATCGCGTCGTCAACGAACGCGAGTACGGCGAGGGGAAATACCCAGACGACAAGGAGTGCTTGCGCGTCGTCGGCTACGACAAGAAAGGCGGTCCGCTTCGACGGCAGGCCGAACTCGGGACGATGAAGCATGACGTCGCATTCGCATGCGTCCGGCGCGAAATCCTCCGGCTCTTCCCCGAGAATGTCTCCATTGAGCCGCGCTATGACGGGGGCGCCAGGCCCGGCAACCCTTCCCTGGCAAACCAGTGGGCGGGCTCGAAGAAGCCCGACATCGTCCTTCACGCTTCAGGCCAGCCGCTCCAGATTCAATGCATCTTCGATTTCAAGTTCCCATGCACCAGGTCAGGCAAGAGCGACCCCCTTGCCAGTTCCGAAACCCAGAAGCAGATGGCTCGCTACAAAGAACTGGGCGGAAAGTGCAAACCAGCCATCGTCACGCCTCAAATGGGAGTCGTGCGTGAGTAACTACCCTTCGTACGAGCACTTCGCCACCTCGCTCCCCCGAGTCCAACTGGTCATGCGCGTTGTCTTCTATTTGCCGCACGACCATTCCGTCCTGGCGCCACTCCTCCAACGGGCCCTCGATGCCTACCTTGAGTTCATCCAGCGTAGCGGCGGCGCGCTAACCACCGGGGAGGATCCCGACATCAGTGAGGCTACCTTCCCGCTCACTCCTGAGTACTGGGAGGAAGCGCAACGCCATCTCACGAAGCCTCGCTTCGAGGATTTGGAAGACCTGCAAGAAGACTCCTATTGGTTCCGCCAATTGACCAAGAGGGGCTTCGACACATGGGTGCTTCTCAGGGGGGGACTCTCGGAACCTGACGGCTACCAATTCAGCTTCGAGTCTCGGCTTCCCTGGAAAAAACCTCTTGGGTATAGCATTCTGGATGTGCAGGTCCCCATGCGTTTCCTGGACGAACAGGGTCCTGGGAAAGCCCATGAACTGGCGCGATCGCTGGCGGAGTTCCTCCCCTTCAGTACTGGGCATGCGGGACTGTCGCTTTCCTTCACCCGTGGCAGGGCCATGCTCCTTCCCCTCCTGAAGAATCTGCTGCTCCGGCATCCCGGCTGGGAGGTTCCACGGGAGAGCACGTCGAGCATGGGAGATGGGATCGACGGCATTCACTGGCTGAATTTCCTGGGGTCCTCCATCCTGGCCACGGTGGGAGGCCCCAAGGAGATCCGCGCCCACTTGCATCATCCGGGGACCACGATTGAGGCGTTCACCGGAGACCGTGCCTTGATCAGCCTGGGCCCCGCGCCCCTCGCCGGGGACACGAAGCTGGGCGAAACGCTGCCCGCGTATCGCGAGCTGGCCCGGTTCCTGGAACCATGGCTCCTGCCCTTCGCGCCCTCCGACACCTGGGACGGCTACACCGAGGAGGAGACCCGCCGTTGGTGGCGCCGCTTCCTGGAGGCCCCTCCTGAGAAGATCCACGACCCACGCGACGGGTGACCGCGCCGGACGGATTCACGGATTGCCCCAGCACCCGGCGCGCTGATAATCCGCGTACCCGGAGTGTTCACGTCGAGCGGCGGGCCGACGGTCGTGGTCGTGCCTGCCCTCGCGGATCGGGGTTTCTTCGATGCGGTCACAACGCGCTGTCTGGAGCAGGCTCCTGGTGTTCGCCGCGAGCCTGGGCCTTCTGTCCTGCGGGGGGAACGAGCGCCCGGCATCGGCGAACGTCCGCACCACGCACGCCCGTCTCGCGACGGCGCCGGCCTGGTACACCACCGCCCCCATGGCGGCGTCGCGAGGGCAACACGCGGCCGTCCTGCTCCCCAATGGGAAGCTGCTGGTCGTCAACGGCGTCACCAACACCGGCTTCGTGGGCACGGCGGAGCTGTACGACCCCGCCACCAACACCTGGAGCCCCGCGGGGACCCCGGGCATCCAGGGCAACGTCACCGAGGCCATCCTCCTGCCCACCGGCAAGGTCCTGGTCCTGAACGACGGCTCGCTGACCGGCCGCGTCTACGATCCCGCGACCGGCACCTGGTCCGACTCCGGCGACATGTCCGCGAGCCGCCTCATCCCCACGGTCACGCTGCTGGACTCGGGGCAGGTCCTCGTCGCGGGCGGCACCAGCGCCGGGGGCGTCCGCCTCACGACCGCGGAGCTCTATGACCCCGCGACGAACACCTTCACCCTCACGGGCGCCATGACCCTGGGCCGCGGCGCGCACGTGGCGACGCGGCTGCGTGACGGGCGGGTGCTCGCGGTGAGCGGCTTCAGCGGGAGCGACGAGGTCGCCGACGCGGAGCTCTATGACCCGGCGACCGGCACCTGGTCCGCCGCCGCGCCCCCGCTCGTGCCCCGGCACTACGCCTCCAGCACCCTGCTCCCCGACGGCCGCGTGCTCGTCGCCGGCGGCTTCGCCTCGGGCGGCGTGACGACCCAGTCGGAGCTCTACGACCCGGTCGCCAACACCTGGACCGCGACCGGCAGCCTCGCGTTCCCCCGCGCCGGCCACCAGACCACGCTGCTGCCCGACGGCCGCGTCCTCGTCACCGGCGGCGCCGTCAGCGGCTCACCCGCGCAGGCCGAGGCCGAAATCTACGATCCCGCCACCGGCACCTGGACCGCCGCGGGCGCGATGAGCGTGGGCCGCGAGAACCACACCGCGACGCTGCTGCCCACCGGCAAGGTGTTCATCACGGGTGGCTTCAGCCTGTCCCCCTCCACGACGTTCTTCGCATCGACGGAGGTCTATGACCCCGCCGTGAGCCAGTGGTCCCCAGCCGGCAACATGGGCACGCCCCGCACCGACTCTGCGGTGGCGCTCCTGCCCTCGGGCAAGGTGCTCGTGGCGGGCGGCCGCGGCGCCTTCACGTCGTCACCCGCGGCGGAGCTGTATGACCGCGCGGCCAACACGTGGGCCCCCCTGCCCGACCTCGACGTGCCGCGCGAGCGCGCCACCGCCACGCTCCTGCCCTCCGGACAGGTCCTGATCGCCGGCGGCCGCAACGTGAGCACCTCGACGCCAAGCGTGCAGCGCTTCGACCCCACCACCAACGCGTGGCTCGCCACGGCGTCGCTCCTGGAGCCGCGGCACCTTCACACCGCCACGCTCCTGCCGGATGGGCGGGTGCTCGTCGTCGGCGGCCAGACCAACACCACGGTGCTCGGCACCGCGGAGGTCTATGCCCCGGACACGGATACGTGGGCGGCCGCCGGCTCGCTCGTCGCAGCGCGCGCGGGGCATCGCGCCGTGCTGCTTCAGGACGGGCGGGTGCTCGTCGCTGGAGGCCACAACGGCAGCGGCACGGCGCTGGCTTCGGCGGAGCTGTACGACCCCGCCACCAACACCTGGACGTCGGCGGCCAACCTCGCGGACGCCCGCGACGAGCTGTCGCTGACGCTGCTGCCGTCGGGACAGGTGCTCGCGGCGGGCGGCATCGCGGCCGCCACGGAGCTCACGTCCACGGAGCTCTACACCCCGGGCACCAACACCTGGACCACCGTGGGCGCGCTCGCGCAGCCGCGCTGGCTGCACTCCGCCGCGCTGCTGCCCTCCGGCAAGGTGCTGGCGACGGGCGGCATCACCACCAATAGTGACTACGCCACGACGGCGGAGGCCTACGACCCCATGCTGGGTCGCTGGACCACGGTCGCGGATCCCACCACCCAGGGCGGGCTCTTCAGCGTCGCGCTCCCGTCAGGGGAGCTGCTCCTGGCAGGAGGCACGGCCGCCCCCACCGCGGAGCTGTTCAACGAGAGCGGCGCGCCGCCCGCGTGGCGGCCCACCGTGACGAGCCCGGCGACCCTCGTCGCCGCCTGCCCCACCGTCCTGGAGGGCCTCCTGTTCCGGGGCATCTCCGGCGGCGGCAGCGGCACCTACTCCGACTCTTCCACCGACTTCCCCCTGGTGCGGCTGCGCGCCGCGGAGGGCGGTCGTCTGTGGACGCTCCCCAGCAGCGACACCTCGGCCACGCGCGCGACGGTGACCGTCCCCGCCGGAACGCCGCTGGGCACCTACGGGCTCTCCGTCTTCGCCAACGCCATCTCCGGGGGCCGCATGGTGACCGTCGTCGCCAACCAGCCTCCAGCAGCGCAGGACCAGGCCGCCACCACGGGCAAGGACACGGCCGTGGCGCTGACGCTGGCCGGAACGGATCCGGACGCCGGCCAGGTGTTGAGCTGGACCGTCGTCACCCAGCCGCAGCACGGCACGCTGACCGGCACGCCGCCCGCGCTCACGTACACGCCCGCGCCGGGCTACGTGGGGACGGACAGCTTCACCTACCGCGTGCGCGACTGCGCCGACGACAGCAACGTCGCGACCGTCAGCCTCACCGTGGTGGATGGCGCGGCCCCCACCCTCACCTGCCCCGCGGACGTCACCGTGGAGGCGACCGGCGCGGACGGCGCCGTCGTGACCTACGACCCGGCGGTGCTGGAGCCGGCGGGGCTCCCGGTGAGCTACTCGCAGGCGTCGGGCTCCCGCTTCCCGCTCGGCGCCACGACCGTGACGGCGACCTCCACCGGCCTCACCTGCACGTTCCTGGTGACGGTGCAGGACACCACGCCGCCCGCGCTCACCTGCCCCGCGAACACCACGGCGGCGCGGAACGAGCCGGTGACGTTCGAGCCCACCGCCACGGACGCGGTGACGGCCAACCCGACCGTGACGTCCTCGCCCGCGTCGGGCAGCACGTTCCCGCCGGGAGCGACGGACGTCACCGTCACCGCCACGGATGACGCGGGCAACACCGCGCAGTGCACGTTCCAGGTCCGCGTCCAGGCCCAGGTCGTGGAGATCGCCGGAGGCGGCTGTGACAGCGCTGGCGGCACGTCCTCCGCGCTCGCCCTCCTCGCCGCGCTCGCGGCCTGGGGCGGCTCGCGCCGTCGTCAGCACCCGGCCCGGGGGAACTGAGACATGCGCTCCCTCTTTTCTCGAATGGACTCCGCCTTGCGCATGAAGACCCAGAGCTGGGCGCTGGCCGCGCTGCTGGCCACCGCCGTCACCCCCGCCGCGTTCGGGCAGACCACCCCCCGCCCCATCGTCCCCATGGACCTGGAGCGCCTGCGCTTCCAGCCCGCGGCGACGGACTCGATGTTCGTGGACACCGGCCGCGTGCTTCCCGAGGGCGGCTACCGCCTGCTCCTCATGGTCAACTACGAGCGCGGCATCCTGCTGCTCCAGGGCGATGACGGGCTGGAGCGCTCCGTCCTCCACTACCGCACCGCGGGCTGGCTGGCCGGCGCGTGGTCGCCGGTGGACCGGTTGGAGTTCTCCGCGAAGCTGCCCGTCATCATCGCGCAGGGCGGCCATGGCGCGGAGCAGCTGGTGGGCGTGAGCGAGCCGGACTCGTTCGGCCTGGGCACGCCGGAGCTGGGCGTGCGCTACGAGCTGCTGCGGCGCGAGGAAGGCGCGCCGGTGTTCCTGGGCCTGGGCCTGGACATCGGGCTGCCCGGCGGCACGGCGGACGCGTTCGGCCGGCAGGCGGGCTGGGCCGGGTTCCAGGTGGCGCCCCGCGTGTCGGTGAGCCGCGAGGTGGGGCCCGTGGTGCTGGGCGCCAACGCGGGCGTGCGGATCCGCTCGAAGGAGGTCGAGCCGGGCCGCGACTTCGGCACCGAGCTGGAGCAGGGCGTCGTGGTGGCCACGCGCGGCAAGGGGCTGCGCGGTGAAGTGGCGCTGCAGGCCGCCGAGTCGCTGGTGGAGTCGGACCTGGCGCTGGAGCTGCTGGGCGGCGTGCGGCTGCCGGTGGGCGCCGGCTTCGAGGCGTTCGCGCTCGCGGGACATGGCTTCACGGACATCCCGGGCACGCCGTCGTTCCGGCTGGGCGCGGGCATCGCGTACGCGAACGAGCCCGAGCCCGCGGACAAGTGCCGCACCGGCCGCAGCCACACGCCCGAGCAGTGCCCGAACGAGGACGACGACGGCGACGGCGTGGCCAACAAGGACGACCGCTGCCCGCTGGAGGCGGGCACGGCGGAGAACGGCGGCTGCCCGGACAAGGACTCGGATGGCGATGGCGTGCCGGACCGCGAGGACCAGTGCCCGACGCAGGCGGGAGCGGCGCGCGACCACGGCTGCCCGGCGCCGGACGCGGACAACGACGGCGTTCGCGACGACGAGGACGCCTGCCCGAACGAGGCTGGCCCCGCCTCCGAGCGCGGCTGCCCCGTGAAGGACTCGGATGGCGACGGCGTGCCGGACAAGGACGACGCCTGCCCGAACGAGGCTGGCCCCGCCTCCGAGCGCGGCTGCCCCGCGAAGGAACAGCCCCAGCCTCCGGAGGAGAAGCCCGCCGAGACGAAGTCGCCGCTGGAGCACATCGTCCAGTTCCCGGTGAACCAGTCGGAGCTCCAGGAGCGCGAGCGGCAGCAGCTGGATGACATCGCCGCGTACCTGAAGGCGAACCCGGAGCTGCACATCCGGATCGAGGGCCACACGGACAACAGCGGTCCGGAGGACGCCAACCGCACGCTGAGCCAGCAGCGCGCGGACCGCGTGCGCGCGTACCTCATCCAGAAGGGCATCGCGGGCTCGCGGCTGGAGGCGAAGGGCTACGGCCCCGACCGTCCGCGCGTGTCCAACGAGACGCCGGAGGGCCGCAGCGACAACCGCCGCGTGGAGTTCATCCCCGTGACGGGGAGCTGAGCCCCGCGAGCATCGAGGTGACGCCGCTTCGTGGATCCCCCCACGAAGCGGCGCATGGCCGCGCAGATGAGGCGGGCGTGGGGGGCCTCCTCCACGCCCGTTCCGCGTCACGCCTCTTCGGGGTGCAGCTGCACCAGCGCCGGGAGCTCGGCCGCGCGCTCGCGCAGGCGGGCCTTGGGCCGGATGGCCACCGGGACGCGGGACGCCGCGAGCAGGTCCAGGTCGAACACGTTGTCGCCGAAGGCCGCGCAGAGCGGCCGGTCCGTGCGCTGCCTCAGGCTGTTCACCTTGCCGGGGCCGTAGGGCACGGGCTCGAGGACGGACGTCAGCAGCCGCCCGCCCTCCTCCTTCGGCGTGCACGCCAGCACGAAGTCCGGCGTGAGCCCCACCTCGCGCACGGCGGCCTCCACCACCGCGCGAGGCGACGCGCTGACCACGTAGCAGTCCACGCCCTGCCCCCGGGCCCACTCCACCACGCGGCGGGCCTCCGGGTGGACGCGGCCGGCCACGCCCCTGCGGGACACGACGTCCTGGGCGAAGTGGCGCAGCTCCTCCGCGTGCCAGCCGGCGAAGATCCACGCCATCATCTCGTAGGTGTCCTTCTCCGGCAGCCGCCCGGCCTCGAACGCCTTGAAGAGCGCGTGCGCCAGGGTCACCGCGTCCGGCTGGGCCTCCACGCCATGGCGGGCGCCCAGCGACTCCAGGGCCACGCGCGCCTCGGGGCGCACGCCGCCGTGCTCCAGCAGGGCCAGGAACAGGTCATCGCCCACGTCCCCGCTCCAGAGCGTCCCGTCCCCGTCGAAGGCCAGCACGCCGTCCGGCGTCCGCTCCACCTCGCGCCGGATGCGCTCCAGCGTCTCCTCGACCCGCTCGATCCTCATGGGCGGCATCCTCGCTGGCCGGGCCGTCCAGTGTCATCCGTGTCCAGGCGGACACGGCACGGGCTGTTCACTCACACGCCGTCGGGGCGTGACTACCTTCCCGGGCATGGCACGAACGGAGAAAGAGAAGATGCTCGCGGGCGAGCTGTACGTCGCCGCCGACCCGCAACGGGTGGCCGAGCGGGCCCGGAGCCAGGCCGGCCCATCACCCTCGGCGCCAAGGTGTGGATTGGCGGCGGGTCCATCATCTGCCCGGGCGTCACCATCGGCGAGGGGACCACCATCGGCGCGGGCAGCGTGGTGACGCGGGACATTCCCCCGGCGGTCTTCGCCGCGGGCAACCCCTGCCGCGTCATCCGCAACCTCCGGTAGCGGGGCTCCACGTCGTCGCGACGGGCGACGGCAGCTCCGCGGAGGGGACCTCAGGCGACGGCCTGGTGGGTCTCGGTGATGCCCTGGTACTTGTAGGCGCTGCCGTCGTAGGGGGTGATGGCCTCGTCGGCCTTCTTGGTGCAGGCCGCGGCGGTGGGGTCGAAGGCCTGGTACTGGCCCTTGTCATCCTTGAACTCCACCCACGCATGGTCGCCCCGGTCCGTCTTGCCGAAGACGACGCGCGCGTCCACGCCGGCCTGCTCGAAGCGCTGCTCGGCCTCGATGGCCATGTCCACGCAGACGCCGGACTTGGACGCGTCGAAGTTGCTGGCGTTGTTCATGGCGGCGTCCCACGTCTTGCCGCCCGAGTAGTCGTAGTTCCAGGACGTGGCGTCCTTCGCGATGTCCTGGGCCACCTGCTCCGCGCTCTTGCCGGAGGACGGGCCCTTCGCGCCCTGCGCCTGCGTGGGCTGCGACTGGGCGGGAGCGGGAGCCGGGGCCGGCGAGGGCTGCGCCTTCTGGGCCTGGGCCTTGGACGGCTCGAAGCTGTCGCGGTTCCAGCGCTGCTGGAAGCTCTGCGTGTTGGTGGGCTTCGGGCCCTGGGCCTTCGCGCCCTCGCCCTTCAGCAGGGACTCCTTCGTCAGGCCCAGCTCCTTCAGCAGCGCGGCGAACTCCTTGGGCTGCTTCGCGGAGTCCACCGTCTTCACCGGCGAGCCGTCCGGGCTGACGACCTTCACCACGACGTTCCGCGGGGCCTGCGCGACATCGGAAGGGGACTTCGCGCACGGGCTGGAGGACGGACGCGACAGGGAGGAGATCGCCATGGGACAGGGCCTCGAAGGAACCGCGGGGATGCCTGACCCATGAGCACGTCGTGTGCCAACGCTCGGGGGCATGGGGTGAACGCCAAACCCCTGTGTTTCCAGGGCTCATGGGCCCGCCCTCGTCAGCGAAGGCCCGCGCCGCTGATGACTGCCGTTGGTGGGGTGATGTCCGGCGTCATCACCCCCGGTCATTCCACGCGATGCCGCGGGCGGGCTCCAGCGCCGCTGACGACGGTGTCGCTCCGTCCCACGGGCCTACGCTGAGTCGGCGGCGCCGTCGGGCTCCGGCTCGTCCGGGCCCTCCACGGTGCGCTCCAGCGTGCGAGCGAGCGCGGCCCGGGCCTCCGAGACCTCCTCGCTCCCGGCCCGCGAGGGGACCGGCACCGTCGACTCCAGTTCGTCCGGGTGCAGGCGGAACCACTTGGCGACGAGCATCAGCTCCTGGGCCTCCTGCGCGCGAAGGCCCATCGCCTCCGGCTCCGGCACGGCGAAGATGTCCCGCACCCGAGCCTCCAGCGCCGCGTGCTGCTTCGGCGTTCGGGGCGCGGGCGCCTCCGCGCGGATGCGTCCCCGCCGGAGCACATACACGCGGTCCTCGCCGCCGTGTCCGCGCACCGTGTAGACCAGCGACAGGCGTCGCAGCGTGCGGCCCAGCTCGACGATCCACGCCTGCACGTTCTCCAGCCGCTCCGCGCGGTCGCGCAGCTCCGCCGCGTATTCGAACTGGAGGCGCCGCGCCGCCATGGCCATGCGCTCGCGGAGGATGACCAGCGGCCGGTCCGACTCGCCGTTGAGGAACGCCCGAGCCAGCGCGACCTGCGCCAGGTACTCCGCCGCCGTGCACCCGCCCGCGCACGGGGAGAGGCACCGCGCCGTCTGCCCGCGCATGCACCGAGGGTCGTCCTTCAGGGGGAAGAGCTGGATCTGATCCGCCAGCCGCATGGGCGTCTCGGACGGGCAGTCGCGCAGCTCCAGCAGATCATTCACCGCGCGCACCACGTCCGCCAGGGTGTGCCGGCCGTGGAAGGGCCCGAAGTACTCCGCGCTCCCGCCGCCGCCGGGCTGCCCCACCACGCGCAGCCGGGGCACGGCCTCGCGCGTGAGCTGGAGGAAGCAGTGCGCGCGGTCGCGCTTGTGCTCCACGTTGTAGCGGGGCCGGTGGCTCTTGATGAGCCGGAACTCGCGGAGGAGCGCCGCGAACTCGCTGGCCGTGTACTCCCACTCCACCTGGTGCGCCTGGGCGACGATCTCCCAGGCCTTCTCGCCCTCCTCCGCGCGGAAGTACGACAGGAGCCGCGTGCGCACGCGCACGGACTTGCCCACGTAGAGCAGCTCTCCGGCGGGCCCGAAGAACCGATACACGCCGGGCCGGTTCTCCGCGCTCGCGCGGACGTGACTCAGGAGGGTGGCGACGCGCGGGTCCATGAGGCGGGAGGCACCGCAGGCTAACCCGTCCCGTCCCGCCGCACCGCCCTTCACGAGGTCCGGGGCGCAACCCGGCCGCAGGGCGGGCGGAGGGACACGCGCCCGGACTTCAGCCCACGTCCTTCAGGGTGGCGGCGGTGGCCGCGGCCTCGTCCTTCAGGTCCTTGGGCGTGGCGATGGCCGCCTTGAGCTCGCGGTACGTCTGCGCATAGCCGTTGCGCAGGATGCCTTCGCGCACGCGCTCCATGAGCCTCTGGTAGTGCCGCACGTTGTGCACGGACAGGAAGCGCGAGCCCAGGTGGTGCTTGCCGCGCATCAGGTGCTGGAGGTAGCCGCGCGAGTACTTCTTGCACACGTAGCAGTCGCACTCGGGGTCGAGCGGCCCGTCCTCCAGGCGGTACGCGGTGCGGGAGATGCGCACCAGGCCCTGGAACGTGTACGCGTAGCCCTGCTGCGCCATCTTCGTGGGGATGATGCAGTCGAACATGTCCACGCCGCGCAGCACCGCCTCCAGCAGGTCCGTGGGCGTGCCCACGCCCATCAGGTAGCGAGGCTTGTCCTGCGGCAGGGACGCGGTGGCGCGCTCGGTCATCGTGTCGCGCTCGACCTTGGTCTCGCCCACCGCCAGCCCACCGATGGCGAACCCGTCGAAGGGCAGCTTCGTGAGGAACGCGGCGCTCTCGTCGCGCAGGGCCGGGTGCACGCCGCCCTGGACGATGCCGAACAGCGCCTGGCCCGTGGGGCGCGCCTCCTTCGCGGCGAGGCTGCGCACGGCCCAGCGGTGGGTGCGCTCCATGGCCTCGCGGGTGCCGGCCTCGTCCGTGCGCGAGTCGATGCACACGTCCAGCACCATCATGATCTCCGAGTTGATCGCCTGCTGCATGGCGATGCTGGACTCGGGGCTCAGGAGCCGGCGGCTGTTGTCGTAGAAGCTGCGGAAGTGCGCGCCCTTCTCCGTGATGAGCCGGTCCTCCGGCAGGGAGAAGATCTGGAACCCGCCCGAGTCCGTGAGCACGGCGCCGTCCCAGCCCATGAAGGGGTGGATGCCGCCGAAGCGCTCGAACACCTCCGGGCCGGGCCGGAGCATGAGGTGGTAGGTGTTGGCGAGGAGGACCTTGGCCCCCGTCTCCTTCACCTCCTCCATGGCGAGGTGGCGGAAGCCGGCGTGGGTGGCCACCGGCATGAACATCGGCGTGGGGAAGGACCCCTTGCGGGTGTGCAGGATGCCCGTGCGGGCGCCGGTGGGGTCGGTGTTGAGGAGCTCGAAGCGGACGGCCATTGTCGGGCCTTATACCCAGCCCGCCCGTCCGGGGGCACCCGCTTCCTGGGGGTCGCCCGCCCGGTCACCAGGAGGCCCGGGGCCCCGCCCGGCTCCCTCGGGAGGCCCCGGTTTCCCTACCCGGCCCCCGGGGGCGGGGGGATGGCGAGGAGTGGAAGCCGGCATTTCCGGGGCGCGCCGGCGGTTACATTGGGTCCTCCGGTACGCCGCCGGGCTTCGATCTACCGCGCGTCTTGGGTCGCCGCGCCATTTCCGTTACAAGCCGCCGCCATGTTCAACGTCATCAACGTCTCCAAGGCCTATGGGCCCAAGAAGCTTTTCGAGGAGGTCAACGTCGCCTTCTCGCCGGGCCGCCGCTACGGCCTGACCGGTCCGAACGGGGCCGGCAAGTCCACGTTCATGAAGATCCTCGCGGGGGACGAGGAGCAGGACATGGGCGAGGTCATCCGCCCGCGCAAGCTGGGCATCCTGCGCCAGGACCACTTCCGCTACGAGAACGACCGCGTCCTGGACGTGGTGTTGATGGGCAACCGCCACCTGTGGGCGGCGATGGACGAGAAGAACAAGCTGCTCGCCAAGGCCGACATCACCGAGGAGGACGGCAACCGGCTGGGTGAGCTGGAGGGCGTCATCGCGGAGGAGGACGGCTACTCCGCGGAGAGCGACGCGGCGACGCTGCTGTCAGGCCTGGGCATCGAGGAGTCCTTCCACGAAGGGCCCATGCGCCAGCTCACGGGCGGCCTGAAGCTGCGGGTGCTGCTCGCGCAGGCGCTGTTCGGCAAGCCGGAGGGGCTGCTGCTCGACGAGCCCACGAACAACCTGGACATCGACTCCATCCGCTGGCTGGAGAACTTCCTCCACGTGTACGAGGGCACGCTGATCACCATCAGCCACGACCGGCACTTCCTGAACGCCATCTGCACGCACATCGCGGACATCGATTACGAGACCATCATCCAGTACACGGGTGGTTACGACGACATGGTCCGGCAGAAGTCGCAGCTGCGCAGCCGGGTCGAGTCCGAGACGGCGGAGAAGAAGAAGAAGATCGCCCAGCTGCAGGACTTCGTGGCGCGCTTCCACGCGGGTACGCGCGCGTCGCAGGTGCAGAGCCGCATCAAGCAGATCGAGAAGCTGAAGACGGAGGACCTGAAGCGCTCGAACATCGCGCGGCCGTTCATCCGGTTCGACCAGAAGGTGGCGAGCGGGCGGCAGACGCTGATGTTCGAGGGGCTGCAGAAGTCCTTTGACGGGGTGCCGGTCATCAAGCCGTTCACGGGCCTGGTGTGCAAGGGCGAGCGCATCTGCGTGATTGGCCGCAACGGCGTGGGCAAGTCGACGCTGGTGAAGATGCTGGCGGGCAAGCTGGAGCCGGACGCGGGGAGCATCACCTGGGGGCACCAGGCGTCGGTGGGCTACCTGCCGCAGGACCACCACGGCGTCATCCACAAGGGGACGACGTGCTTCGGCTACCTCCGGGAGATCAGCGAGAAGCTGACCAACGAGGAGATCTCCGGCGTGCTGGGCCGGATGCTCTTCTCGGGTGAGGAGCGGATGAAGAACACGGACACGCTCTCCGGTGGTGAGACGGTGCGCGTGCTGTTGTCCAAGCTGATGATCATGCAGGACAACGTGTTGATCCTGGACGAGCCGACGAACCACCTGGACCTGGAGTCCATCGCGGCGCTGGCGGAAGGCCTGGCGAGGTTCGAGGGCACGGTCATCTGCGTGACGCACGACCAGGAGCTCATCTCCGAGGTCGCGACCCGCATCTGGAGCCTGGAGGCGGGCAAGGACGTGCTCGACTTCAACGGCCCCTACTCCGAGTTCATGGAGAAGCATGCGGACGCGGCGCTGAAGCGCCGGTAGTCAGCACGACACACAGCAAGGCAGTGCGAACGCCGCCCGTTTCCGGTCCTCCGGAAGCGAGGCGGCGTTTTCGTGCGGGTGTCAATCACCCTCACGGGGGATGCCCACGTCGCTTGGAATGGGCCACAACCTGGAGTGCTAGGTCGTCCCACCCATGACGACCCGGGGGGCGAACACATCCATGAATCCGCAAGACTCGGTCCTGCTGAAAGAGCTTCAGCGGCAACGCACCCGGCTGCTGGATCTGAGCGCGACCAACCGGCTCCTCAACTTCAAGCACACGGCCAGGACGTCGCTGCGCATCGTGGATGAACTTCCGGGCGTCGTCTTCGAGCGGCTGAGCAACCACCGCGCGCTCACGTTCCTCCCGGTGCCACCTCCGGAGACATCACCCAAGAAGGAGGAGTCCGACCCCACCGATGCAACCGTGGTGTTCTCGATGACGGAGGAGAGCAGCAGCAAGGACTCACGGCAGAAGCTGCTGCTTCAACAGGCTAAACGCCTGGGCATCGATACCCGGTATGAGCTGCCCCAGGCGATCTCCACCGAAAGCGGCACCAGTCCTCGCAAGCACCAGGACCGTCATCTACAGACGCTGTACTTCCCGGAGGACCTGGAGAGCCACCTGCACCGACTCCAGGGCCTCGCACAGACAGCCATCCAGGAGACAGGGGCGAACCTGCTCCACATTTCCTTCGGATTCCTGCGCTGGTACGAGTCCGGCGACTCGCGGCAAGAGAAACCCCGCAGCGCGCCCCTTGTGCTCATGCCGGTGAGCCTCAAGCGCGGCCAGGCTCACCCGGACACGCAGGTCCATGCCTACGAGGTGGACTACAACGAAGGCGAGTCCATCGAGCTGAACCTCACCCTTCAGGAGAAGCTGAGACAGGAGTTCGGCATCGCGCTGCCCGCCTTCTCCGCCGAGGAAGGGCTGGAGGCCTACTTCGAGAAGGTGACGGTGCTGCTGAAAGGCCTGCGCCCCGGATGGGGCCTGGAGCGACAGGTCACCCTGACGTTGCTGTCCTTCGGACGACTCCTGATGTGGCGAGACCTGGAGCCCGCCCGATGGCCACAGAACAGTCCCCTGCTGGCGAACCCGCTCGTCCAGACGTTGATGGGCGGCCTGGGACAAGCGAACGGGCCGAGCGGAGGCGGCGCGCCCCTCCGGGAACGTCGCAGCGAGGTCTATGACCTGGACGCGCCGGAGCTTGCTCCTCCACCGCTTATCGCGGACGCGGACAGCAGCCAGCACAGCGTTCTGGTGGACGTGCTTCGAGGTGAGAACCTGGTGGTGCAGGGTCCGCCAGGCACCGGGAAGTCGCAGACCATCACCAACCTCATTGGCGCGGCGCTGGCGGCGGGTAAGACCGTGCTGTTCGTCACCCAGAAACTGGCGGCGCTGGAGGTCGTCTCACGCCGGCTCCAACAGGCGGGGCTGGGCGAGTTCTGCCTGGAGCTGCACAGCCACAAGACCCAGAAGCAGCAGTTCATGGAGGACCTGCGCCGAAGGCTCAACCTGGATGCGAATGCGAGCGCTCCCCGCCCGCTCACCGAACAGCTCACGAGCGCGGCCGGCATCCTGCGCGCGCATTCCGAACGAATGCACAAACCCTTCGGAGCCCTCGGCATGTCACCGCACGACGTGTTCTGGAGGGTCAGTCGCGCCGAAGTGGAACTGGGAGACGCCGTCGTCGAGCTGGATGGCCTGCGCTTCGAGGGCGCCGAAGGGATGTCCTCCACGTCCCTGGCGGAGGTTCGTGATGCGGTTCGGGGCCTCGCGGCGCAACTGGGGGATGTCCGCCGCGTCGCGCCTCTGCTCAGCACCCATCCGTGGGCGGGTGTGACGAACGACGCGCTGACCGACAAGGATCGCCAGACACTTGTTCAACGGGTCGCATCCTGGGAGGAAGCCACGCTGCGTCTGGAGAAGGCACTCGCGGCTTTGACCGCCCGCACGGGCGTCACGCCGAGGTCGAGCGTGCTCGCGGCGGATGCCCTGGTCTCCGCCGTCCGGGTCTTACCGACGCTCCCAGCCGAGGCCTCTCCAGAGCTCGTCCCTGCCCTGCTCGACCCCACGCGACGCGAGGGATTGCGTGCCCTGCTCGATGCCATCGAGTCGGTCCAGGCTCAGTGGGCCGGACTGGAGGCGGGCTGGCGTTCCCAGGAGGACCTGACCGCGCCAGCGTTGCACGAAGCGGAAGCCGTCCTGAGCATCGCCCTCCGGCTGCTTTCACCCGACACCACGCTGGTCACCCTGACCCGCGCGCATGAAGCCGTGGAAGCAGCGGCCCGGGCCCTGGCACAGGGACGCCGGTTCGTGGCCGCCGTGGCCTCCAGCCTTGACGTCGACGTCACGCCCTGGACACCTCAGCAACTCCAGACCTTCGTCCGCGTCGTCGAAACGATGGCGGCGCTGGACGACGCCACCTTGGAGTGGAGGGACGCGCGTTGGATCGAGCGAGAGACCGAGGACGCCCTTCGGCAGGCCGACGGCACCTGCACTGCGTTGAAGGAGCAGTCGCGGGCGCTCGCAGTGCGCTTCATGCCCGAGCTCGTTCCGCCGCTCGCGACACTGAAGGCACATGCCGTCGCGGCCTCGACAGCGCCCTTCATTCCATGGCTTTCGAGTCCATGGCGCGCCGCGCGTCGAGACTTCCAGGCCATGGCCCACGGAGTCCGTCCGACGCGGCCCGTGTTGCTCCAGGGCTACACGGATCTGCTGGCGCATCACGCGGCCCGGGAGCGGTTCCAAGAGGACGCGAACTTGAAAGCGGCCCTGGGCGCCCGCTTCCAGGGAGTCGATACCCGCTTCGACCGGATCCTTTCGTGGCTGGACGCCTACCGGGCCATCGACGCGCTGCTCCTGCCTCTGGAGGAGCGAGGCGCAGAGCTCCGCCGTGCGGTGTTGGAGCGGCCCGCGAGTCACTGGCGAGAGGCCCTGGCGAAGGTCCGCGCAAGAACGGATGAACTGCCCCAGGTCCGCGACGTGAGCACCTCCGTGCAGGACGCCGCGACTCGCATGGGCCTGCCGCACGCGCCCTGGAACAGCGAGCCCTGCGGCAAGGCCCAGGACAGCCTTGAAGCCCTGTTGAAGCACCTGGGTCAGGTCCTGAGCTGGGCTCGGCGGGGGGACGCTCCACCGTCCCAGACCCTCTCCCAGCTCCAGGGGCAGCTGCGCCGGGTGCGCGAAGCCTGCGAAGCCGCGGACCGGTTGGAAGCGCACGTCCCCGCGACGGCCCTACCTGGGGTGGCATATCGCGGCCGGACGACGTCGATCGCGGGCCCGCGAAGCGCCCTCCGCCATGTCGATGACCTCGCTGCCGCGCCGCTGCCGGAAGGACTCGCGGCGTGGTTGCTGCAAGAGGGCACGCCGCAGAGACAGGCTGAGCTGCTCACCACCACGCACGAGATCGAGGCAGCGCTCATCGCCTACAAAGAGTCCGCCGCTCAGGCGTGGGGGCTGGGGAAGATGGCGCCGGGAACCTGGGAGGATGTCGTCGCCGAGAAGTCGCTCCAAGCGACGGTCATGCGCCTGCGTCAGGCTCGCGAGCGGGCCGCGACGCTCCCAGCCTGGTGCGCATACCAGCGGCAGCGACGCGCCGTCGCACGGGCGCAGGGCACCGCTGGCTTCCTGGAACGCGTCGATACCCGACCTGCCCTGGAGCCAGCTCGGCTGCTCGCCGCCTTTGATGCCGTCTTCTTCCGCTCCCTGGCGGAAGCCATCCTGCGTGACCAGCCAGAGCTCGACCAGTTCACGGGCGCGGTCCACGCCTCCCAGCGCGAGGAGTTCGCGCGCCTGGACACGCATTGCATCGAAAAGCAGGGCCGCTACCTGGCACGTCAACTCAGCCGGCGTCCGGTTCCTCCCGGCGTGTCCTCAGCGAAGGTGGCGGCCATGACGGAGACCCACCTGCTCAAGCACGAGCTGGGAAAGAAGCAGCGCCACCTCCCCATCCGTGAGCTGGTGGCTCGCGCCGGCAATGCACTTCAGACGTTGATGCCCTGCTTCATGATGGGGCCGCAGTCCGTCGCCCAGTATCTGCCTGCTGGACAGCTGACCTTCGATCTGGTGGTGATGGATGAAGCCAGCCAGATGCGCCCCGAGGATGCATTGGGAGCCATCGCGCGAGGGCGCCAGCTGGTCGTGGTAGGGGACCCGGAGCAACTCCCTCCCACCAGCTTCTTCGCCCAGGTGGAGCAGGAGGACATCGACCCCGGAGACGCGGAAAGCGACGAGGTCCAGGGCCCGTCCTTCCTGGAGGATTCAGAAAGCATCCTCACGGCGGCAGCGGAGCGGTTCCCCATGCGCATGTTGCGCTGGCACTACCGCTCCCGCCACCCTTCGCTCATCGCCTTCAGCAACCGGGAGTTCTACAACGGCGACCTCATCACCTTCCCCGCTCCTGGCGATCAGTTGGAGGGGCTGGGCCTCCAATTCCACAAGGTGGAAGCAGGGCTCTACGAATCCAATCGAAACGTTCCCGAAGCCCGCGAGGTGCTGGCCAAGGTGAAGGAACACGCACGCACGCGCCCCGAGCAGAGCCTTCTCGTCGTCACATTGAACTCGAAGCAGCGCGACCTCATCGACGACCTGGTGACGGCCGAGGAGAAGACGGACGCGGCCCTGCGGGCCTTCCTGGCGAAGTGGGAGAAGTCCCCCATGCCCTTCGACGTGAAGAACCTGGAGAACGTCCAGGGCGACGAGCGCGACGCCATCTTCGTGTCGGTCACGTTCGGTCGGAACCAGCAAAAGCAATTCCGCATGAACTTCGGGCCCATCAACCAGGCGGACGGGTACCGACGCCTGAACGTCCTCTTCACGCGGGCGCGATGCTCCCTGAGGGTATTCGCTTCGTTCGATCCTTCAGATCTTAAGGTCCAGGAAAGCAGTCCCCGCGGGATGCGCGTCCTCCAGAACTATCTGTTCGCAGCCATGGGCAAGGAGGTGGCCCATGGTGTTGGGAGCGGCCGCCCCCCGGACTCCGACTTCGAGATCGCCGTCGCGAAGGCGCTCGCGTCGCGGGGCTTCGAGGTGGTTCCACAAGTGGGCGTCGCCGGGTACTTCGTCGACCTGGCCCTCCGGCATCCCCGGCAACCGGGCCGTTACATCCTTGGCGTCGAGTGTGACGGTGAGCGGTATCACTCGTCCCGGTCCGCGCGTGACCGGGACCGGTTGCGGGATCAAGTGCTGAAGGGCCTGGGGTGGAACCTTCACCGCATCTGGTCCACGGATTGGTTCCGCTCGCCTTCGGAAGAGGTCGCCCGGATCGTCGCGCGCGTCGAAACACTGCTGCGGGAAGAGGCAGCAGCGGAGCTTCCAGCTGTGACGCGTGAAGAGCCGCCGGCGGAGAACCAGATGCGCGCCGTCAGCGCCTGAGCAGGAGACATCCATGATCCCGATCATCACCTTTGGACTGAGCGTGCTGTGCCTGCTGCTCCTGGCGCTGTGGCTTCAGGCGCGAAGCCGGCTGAAGGCCGTGCAGGAGCGCTTCAAACCCATCCTGGACCTGGAGGCCGAACGGCGCCGGGTCGCTGAGGAGCTGACGAAAGCCCGCACGGACGCGAACGCCACGATGGCCACGGAGCAGAAGCGGGTCCAGGATGAGCTGACCAGGGCGCGGAGCGAGGTGGACAGCGCGTTGGCGGCCGAACGAAAGCGGGTGGAAACCGAGCTCGCGCGAGCCAAGGCGGACGTGGAACAGGCCATCGCGGCGGAACAGAGCCGCGCGAAGGCGGAGTTGAACCGGATCCGCGAAGAGACGACCCGGACGACGCAAAGCGCGACGCGCGCCATGGAGGATGCGGAGGCTCGCCGAAAGCAAGCGAACACCGAGAGGACCAGCCTGGAGGCCGGCATTGCCCGGCTGAAGGCAGAGTTGAAGGCCCTGGAGGAAGAAGAGGTCCTGCTCTCCTTCGGCTTCTACAAGCCGGTGTACGCGCTCTCGTCCGTGAAGGAATACGAGGACCGGATGGAGAAGGTCCGTGAATCCCAGAAGCAGATGCTGAAGAACAAGGAAGCCGCCACGTGCTCCATTCAGTGGGAGGTGAATGGGAGCAAGGCGGAGGGCAAGAAGCAGATCGACCGGACACTGAAGCTGATGCTCCGCGCCTTCAATGGCGAGGCAGACGCATGTGTCGCGAAGGTTTCCTACAAGAACGTGAAGGCCATGGAGACGCGCATCGAGAAGGCCGCTGCCGCCATCAATGGCCTCGCGGAAATCCAGCAGTGCGTCATCGCCAGGCGCTACGTCAAGCTCAAGGTCGAGGAGCTGATGCTCGCCTATGAGTACGCGGAGAAGGTGCAGCAGGAACGGGATGAGCAGCGCCGCATCCGCGAGCAGATGCGTGAAGAAGAGGCTGCGCAGCGTGAGCTGGAGAAGGCGAAGCTGGAGGCGGAACGCGAGGCAAGGCGCGACGCCGAGGCCCTGGCGAAGGCAAGAGCGGACTACGAGCAGGCCAAGGGTTCAGAGCAGCAGAAGCTGATAGAGCGCATCGCGGAGCTGGAGCGCCGGGTGGCGGAAGATCTGGAGAAACAGCGGGCCATCTCCCAGGCCCAGCTCACGAGGACGGGGCACGTCTACGTCATCTCCAACATTGGCTCCTTCGGAGAGGGCGTATTCAAGCTGGGAATGACCCGGCGGCTGGTTCCCCAGGATCGCATCGATGAACTGGGAGATGCCTCGGTGCCCTTCGAGTTCGATGTCCACGCCATCATCCGAACTTCGGATGCTCCAGCCCTGGAGAACGCCCTGCACAAGACCTTCGCGAACCGGCGCGTCAACCGCATCAACGAGCGCAAGGAGTTCTTCCGAGTCAGCCTGGATGAGATCGCGGAAGCCGTGCGCAAGCACCACGGTGAGTTCGAACTGACGCGGCTCGCGGAGGCGGCGGAGTACCGCAAGTCGCTTGCGCTCCTCGATGAGGAGCAGCACGAGCCCAACCAGAAGGCGGTCGCGTAGCGCCAGCTTCGCCCTGAAGGAGCTGCTCCCGCGCTTCATCATGGCCGCGGCCACCGCGAACGGCCCACCCCTCTGATACTCTTCGCGGCCCCCATGAAACTCCCCTGCGTCCTCCTGCTGACCCTGGCGTGCGTCCTCTGCCTTCCCGCCTGCGGTCCCTATGACTGCTCCCCGGAGAACTGCGCGGACGGGTGCTGCTCCGCGAACAACGAGTGCGTCCGCTATCGCGGCGACTCGGAATGCGGTCCCAATGGCGGCACCTGTGAAGCCTGCGCGGAGGGGAGCGTCTGTCGGCTCGATCAGCGCGCCTGCTACACGGGCGTGATGCGGACCCGCGTGCAGCCCCGCTACGCCGTCATCGCGGACGTCGACCCGGACACGGGCGAGGACTGGGACTCCGATGGCTCGCCGCCCGACGTCGTCGTGGAGATGGACTGCCCCTCCGCCTCCGGGCGCTCGCGCACCGAGGAGGATGAGGACTGGGAGCCCGAGTGGCGCAGCGGGAGCTGCACGGTCATCACGTCCAACCTCCTGCGCCATCCCCTCCAGCTCTCCGTCTTCGACAACGACGACTTCACCTTCGATGACGAGTTCGGCGGCCTCTCCTACCAGGTCACCCCCGCCGACCTGAACCTGGGCCGCATCGAGCTCGCCATCCCACCCGTCGTGAAGACGCTCGTCATCGACCTGACCCACAGCTATTCACCGGAGTGAAACACCGGCGGGCGGCCCCCTTCCGAGGACCGCCCGCCGTGGGAACATCCCCCTGCGCTACCGCGCCGCGGACTTGCGGCGCATCAGGAACACGCCCAGGCCCACGCCCGCGGCCCACTTCGCCGCGGCGGCCAGCGGCGTCTTGCTCAGCGCCACCGGGCGGCTCTCGTATTGAGGCTGCGGAGGGATGGGCCGGAAGTCCGTGGCGCCGGGCAGGTTCGCGCCCTTCTCCTCCGCCTCCGTCTTCGTCACGTTCGGTCCCAGAGCATTCGGGTCGCGCTGTCCCGGCGACTTCCCGTCCGGCGACTTGTGCTCCAGGACGCCGTTGATCTCCGCCCCCAGCAACACGACCATGCAGGAGATCTGCATCCACAGCAGCATCACGATGACACCGCCGATGGCGCCGTAGTTCACGTCATACGAGCCGAAGTTCGACACGTACTTCGAGAAGCCCCACGACGCGAGCACCCAGATGATCACGCTCACCACCGACCCCGGCGTGATGAACTTGAACTTCTGCTTCACGTCCGGCAGCACGTAGTACAGCACCGCCAGGAGCAGCATCATCAGGATGCCGGCCACCGGCATGCGCAACCACAGCACGATGCCGGTGAACGGCTCGCCCAGCTTGTTCGCGATGGCCGGTGACGCGATGGCCACGATGGCCGCCAACACCACCGTGACGGCCGTGCCCAACGTCGTCAGCAGCGCGATGCCGCGCTTCTTCCAGAACGGGCGCTTGTCCGTCACGCCGTAGACCGTGTTGAGCGCCTCCATCAGCGCCACCACACCGCCCGACGCCGCCCAGATGGCGCCCACGCCACCGACCGTCAGCAGGCCCACCGGATTGCTGTTCGCCAGTGCCTCCAGCCGCTCGCCCAGGATCTTCGTCACCTCCTGCGGCGCCACCTTCGACAGCTCCTGGATGAGCTGCTGCGCCTGGTGCGGATCGATGAGCACACCCGCCAGCGACACGAGGAACAGCAGGAATGGGAACAGCGCCATGATGGCGGAGAACGTCAGCGCGCCCGCGACGTTGCTGATGTTGTCTCGCCCCCACTCGTCCTTGAGGGATACGAAGAACTCCTTCCAACTCATACCCTTGCCGGGCAGGACCATGCCGTCTCCTCCTCGGGAGAGATTGGGCATTCCATCCCCCGACTGGCTCCCTCCCCGCAGGGAGGGCCCGCCCCCCTGGCTGCTCACCGCGCAGGGGGCGCGAAATGGCAAGGCCCCGCTCCACGCCTGCCCGGCCGCCCGAACCTCAGTAGGCGGGCAGCACCCGGGCGTCCTTCAGCCGGGGCGCGCGCTGATCCTTCACGGACAGCAGCGGCTCCCTCACCGGCCAGGGGATGGCCAGGTCCGGATCATCCCAGGCGACGGCGCGCTCGGACTCCGGGGCATACAGCGAGGTGCACTTGTAGAAGAAGTCCGCCGACTCGCTCAGCACGCAGAACCCGTGCGCGAAGCCCGGCGGAATCCATAGCTGCCACTTGTTGCCGGACGACAGCTCCGCCCCCATCCACCGGCCGAACGTGGGAGAGCCCCTCCGCACGTCCACCACCACGTCCCAGACCGCGCCCGCCAGCACCTGCACCAGCTTCCCCTGCCCGTTCGGCTCCTGGAAATGCAGCCCCCGCAGCGTGCCCCGCACCGACCGCGACAGGTTGTCCTGCACGAAGGGGCCCGGGATGCCGGCGTCGTGGTAGCGCCGGGCCTGGAACGTCTCCACGAAGAAGCCTCGCGAGTCCCCGAACACACGCGGCTCCAGCAGCAGGACGCCCGGAAGCGCTGTCTCCTGGACCTTCATGGCGCCGTCCCCCGGGTCCCCAGGAGCGCCTTCAGGTACTGCCCGTAGTCGTTCTTCAGCATCGGCTCCGCGAGCGCCTCCAGCCGCGCCTCGTCGATGTAGCCCATGCGGTAGGCGATCTCCTCGGGACAGGCGATCTTCAGGCCCTGGCGACGCTCGATGATCTCGATGAATGACGACGCCTGCATCAGCGACTCGTGCGTCCCGGTGTCCAGCCACGCGTAGCCGCGCCCCATCAGCTCCACCGTGAGCTGGCCGCGCCGCATGTACTCCGCGTTGACGTCGGTGATCTCCAGCTCGCCCCGCTGGCTGGGCTTCAGCCCCGCCGCGATGTCCAGGACCTGGTTGTCGTAGAAGTACAGCCCCGTGACGGCGTAGTTGGACCGCGGCTTCGCGGGCTTCTCCTCGATGCTGATGGCCCGGTTGCCCGGCGCCAGCTCCACCACGCCGTAGCGCCGCGGATCCTTCACCTGGTAGCCGAACACCGTCGCGCCGGACACGCGCCGCACCGCCCGCCGCACCAGCTCGCTCAGGCCATCCCCGTAGAAGATGTTGTCCCCCAGGATGAGCGACACCGCGTCGCCCCCCACGAAGTCCCGGCCAATGACGAACGCCTGCGCCAGCCCCTCCGGCCGGGGCTGCTCCGCGTACTGGAAGGACATGCCCCACTGCTCGCCGCCGCCCAGCAGGTCGCGGAAGCGCGGCAGGTCCTGCGGCGTGGAGATGATCAACACCTCCCGGATGCCCGCCAGCATCAGCGTGGTCAGCGGGTAGTAGATCATCGGCTTGTCGTAGACGGGCAGTAGCTGCTTGCTCACCACCAACGTCAGCGGATACAGGCGCGTCCCCGAGCCTCCCGCGAGGATGATCCCCTTCATCGCGCCTCCCCGGCCCGGGCCTCGAGCCAGCTCGCGTGGAAGCGCCTCAGCGACTCCGCCAGCGCCAGCGGCTTCTCCGACAACAGCTCCCGCGCCTTGTCCGTCCGAAGCCCGCTCTTCAGCGGCCGGGGCGCGGACAGCCTCTGGTCCGCCATCCGCGTGGGGACCACCAGGCCCGCGTCGAAGCCGAACACCTCACACAGCGCCCGCCCGAAGGCCACGCGGTCCAGCACCGTCCCGCCGCAGGTGTTCCACGTCCCCCCCCACCGCCGCTCGCCCAGCTCCACCAGCATCGCGGCCACGCTGTCCGCGAAGCTCGGGGACACCACCTGGTCCTCGAAGAGCTTCACCGGCTGCCCGGCCGCCAACGTCTTCACCAGCCACGCGCCGAAGTTGAGCCGACCCTCCACTGGAGGCCAGCCGTACACCACCGCGGTCCGCGCGATCGCGCACCCGGGCGAGAGCACGCGCGCGGCCTGCTCCCCCATGTGCTTCGTCACCGCGTAGACGCCGCGCGGGTTCGGCACCGCGTCCTCGGAATACGGCCCCGCGTCGCCGTCGAAGACGTAGTCGGTGGACACGTGCACCAGGTGCGCGCCGGCCTCACGCGTCCAGCGGGCCAGCGCCGCCGTGGCGGTGACGTTCGCGGCGTAGGCGGCCCCGGGCGCCTGCTCGCAGGCGTCCACCTCGGTCATCGACGCGCAGTGCAGGACGACCTCGGGCGACAGCCGGCTCAGCGTGGGCGCCACCTCCGCCTCGCGCGTGAGGTCCAGCGTCTCGTAGTCGAACGCCCCCGCGGCGCGGCGCGGGCCCTTGCCCAGCCCCACCACCGCGTGGCCCCGCGACGCCAGCAGCGCGCACGCGCGGCGGCCCACCAGCCCGTTCGCGCCCGTGACGACGAAGCGGCTCATGCTCCGTGCCCCCGGCGCGTCAGCGTCACGGTGTTCCGGTACGCACCGCTGAGCACGCGCTCCCACCACGTGGCGTGGTCCACGTACCAGCGCACCGTGTCCGTGAGCCCCTGCTCGAAGGAATGCCCGGGCGCCCAGCCCAGCTCGCGGCGGCTCTTCGCCGGGTCGATGGCGTAGCGGCGGTCATGCCCCGGCCGGTCCGTGACGAACTCGATCAGCGACTCCGGCTTGCCCAGCGCCGCGAGGATGCCCTTCACCAGGTCCAGGTTCTTGCGCTCCGCGCCGCCGCCCAGGTTGTAGACCTGCCCCGCCCGCCCCCGCTCCAGCGCCAGGAGCAGCCCCTGGCAGTGGTCCTCCACGTGCAGCCAGTCGCGCACGTGCTGGCCGTCGCCGTAGACGGGCAGCGGCCGGTCCCGGAGCGCGTTCACCACCATCCTCGGGATGAGCTTCTCCGGGAACTGGTAGCGCCCGTAGTTGTTCGAGCAGCGCGTCACCACCACGTCCATCCCGAACGTGTGGTGGTACGCGAGGGCCAGCAGGTCCGCGCCCGTCTTGGACGCCGAATAGGGACTGGAGGGCTGGAGGGGCGACTCCTCCGTGAAGGCCCCGGACGGCCCCAGCGAGCCGTACACCTCGTCGGTGGAGCACTGCACGAACCGGCGCACGCCGCGCGCCCGGCAGGCCTCCAGCAGGACCTGCGTGCCCAGCACGTTGGTGGTGACGAAGACGGACGGCCCTTCGATGGAGCGGTCCACGTGGCTCTCCGCGGCCAGGTGGAGGACGCAGTCGATGGCGTGCTCCTGGAGCACCCGGTCCATACACGCCCGGTCGCCCACGTCGCCGCGCACGAAGACGTGGCGCGCGTCGTCCTCCAGGCCGGTGAGGTTCTCCAGGTTGCCCGCGTAGGTGAGCCGGTCCAGGTTGATGACCCTCCAGTCCGGCCGCTCGCGGAGCAGGTGGCGGACCAGGTTGGACCCGATGAAGCCGCACCCTCCCGTGACCAGGACGTTCGTTGACATGGACCCAACCTCGGGAATGTGTGGGCCGTCCTGGGTACTGTGCGCGGGTCCCTCCGTCAAGGCACGTCGGGCGCCCTTGTAAGGGCGGGCTGGACGGTTGTAAGGGAACGCGCGCGTGTCACCGCGACCTCCTCACGGCCCGGGCGGACCCTTGCACATCCATCAGCTGGTCACCCGCCTGGCCTGGGGTGACGCGATTGGCAATCAGGTGCGCTACCTCCAGAGCCTGCTGCGCTCCTGGGGCCACACCTCTGAAATCTACGCGGACAGCTGGGACGAGGCGTGCAAGGACCAGGTGCGCCCCGCCAAGAGCTACCCGCGCGAGGCCACCCGCGACTCCGTGCTGCTCGTGCACCACAGCTTCGAATCGAGGCAGGTGCCGCTCATCGCCCGGTCGCGCGGCCGCAAGCTGCTCGTCTACCACAACATCACGCCCGCCCGGCTCTTCGAGGGCTATGACCGGGGCGCCGTGCTCTCGTGCGACGTCGCCCGCGTGGAGCTGCTCGCGCTGCGCCCGCACGTGGACGGCGCGTTCGCCTACTCGCGCTTCAGCGCGGAGGAGCTGGTCGCCGCGGGCTACCCGCGCGTGGACGTGCTCCCCTTCGCCATCGACTGGAACGCGTTCGACACGCCGCCCGACCCTTCGCTGATGGCGGAGCTGGACGACGGCTGCGCCAACATCCTCTTCGTGGGCCGCGCGGTGCCCAGCAAGTACGTGGACGACGTCATGCGCGTCTTCACCGCGTACCAGCGCCTGTACCAGCCCAAGAGCCGCCTGCTCATCGCGGGCAACATCCACCGCGACGCGCCCTACGGCAGCTTCCTGCACGGCCTGAAGGACCTGCTCGGCCCGGACCGCATCCGGTTCCTGGGCCGCATCAACGCCGCGCAGCTGTCCGCCTGCTTCGCCTCCGCCACCGCCTACCTGTCCATGAGCCGACACGAGGGCTTCGGCGTGCCGCTGCTGGAGGCCATGTACCGGGACGTCCCCGTCGTCGCGTACGGCGCCGCGGCCGTCCCGGAGACGATGGGCGGCGCGGGCCTCACCACCCTCACGCGCGAGCCCACGGACGTGGCGCAGCTGCTCGCGGTGCTGGAGCGTGACCCCGCGCTGCGCCAGCAGGTGCTCACCGCGCAGCGCGCCCGCGTCGCCACGCTGTCCCAGAAGGCCGTGGCCACCCAGCTGCGCGACACGCTCCTGCGCTGGCTGGGGGGACGCGGGCCCGAGGCGGCGGAGGCGCCGTCGCGGGCGTCCACCATCGAGCTCGTCTGCCCCGGCTTCTCCGCGCGGCCGGACGCGCCCATGTCGCGGCTCGCCCGCGAGCTGCACCGCCGCCTTCCCGACTCCCGCATCCTCGCCCTCCGGGGGCGCGGCGAGGAGCCCGCCCTGTCGCTCGGTCCCCAGGACGCCGGGGGAGCGCCCGTCTGGCACTTCACCCCGGACCAGCCCGTGGGCCCCGAGCCCGAGCCGCTGCCCGGGTCGTCGTCGCTGGAGACGGCCGTGCGGGCCTCGCCCGGGAAGGTGCTGCTGCTGGGCATGGACACCGCCGTGGCGCAGGCGCTGATGACGGGCGTGGGTCGCCGGAGCTGGGGCGTGCGCGACACGGTCGTCGCGACCGACGAGGTGTCGATGGAAGCAGCGCGGCATCACCTGGGGCCGCGGCTGCTGGAGCTGGACCGCTCGGACCTGGACGGGGTCGCGAACGCCCTGGTCCAAGCGCTGTCATCGAGACGAGGAGCGCGCCATGCACGCCGCTGACCTGCTCACGGCCGAGCCCACCGCCCAGGCCGTGGCCGCCGCCACCGAGCGGCTCCCCCAGCCGTCCGCCACCGCGCGCGACCACCTGCGCCGCACGCTCGCCGCGTCCCAGCGCGGCCCCGTCGCGAGCCAGTGGCCGGCGCTGCTGCTGGAGGCGCGCGCCAAGGCGGACGTGCGCTACGTGGAACCCGCGACGTCGCACCGCCCCGTCGTCGGTCCGGTGCTCGTGTTCGCCAAGCGAACCTTCCGCCGCGCGTTCCAGCCATTCATCAACGAAGTGCTGCGCCGCCAAGTGCACTTCAACGAAGCCATCCTGGACGCGCTCACCGTCGTCATCGAGAACCAGCGCGAGCACGCGCGCACCCAGGCCCTCTGGCGGCGCGAGCTGGAGGCGCGATTGAAGCAATTGGAGAAGGATCCGCCGGGCCCATCCTCGCGCTGAGAGAATGGCTGCCTGGTCGACGAACGGCGGCCCGAGCGGGCGTTGACGCAGCAACCTGCTCCGCGCTACATCGGCCCTTCACTTCGCCTGCCTCGTCAATCCTGAGGGGGATGCCACGGAGAGAATCCGCGGCGGCGGCGAAGCGCTTTCAAAGGGCCTCATCCCGCCCACGACGCGAGTTGCCAAGGCATGAAGATCGGGTTCCTCGTTGGGGACATCGCCAATATCTCCGGCGGGTCCAACGTCATCCTGGAGTACGCCTCGCGGTTGCAGGACCTTGGCCATGAGGCCGTCCTCATCACCCCGGGCCCCGTCCAGCTGACCTATCCCCTCTGGCACCCGCGGCTGGCGGACCTGCCGCGCCGGTCGGTCGCGGAGGCGGAGAACGAGTCCTTCGACTTCGCGCTGGCCACCTGGTGGATCACCTTCTACGACCTGTGGCGCGTCAACGCCCGGGTGTATGGCTATCTGAACCAGAGCCTGGAGTCGCGCTTCCACGCGGAGCGCCACTACAAGCTGCTCAACCGGCAGACATACTCGCTGCCGCTCCTGTTCGTCACCGAGGCGAAGTGGCTGGTGGAGTTCATCCAGACGCTCCAGCCGGAGGGGCGCACGCTCTACGTGCAGAATGGCCTGTCGCGGGAGCACTTCCCCTGCGTACAGGCCCCGCCCCAGCGCGACGGCAAGCTGCGCGTGCTGGTGGAGGGCCCGTGGGGCGTGGGCTTCAAGGGCGTGCCGGAGACGTTCGAGGTGCTGGAGCTGGCGGCGCAGGCGGGCGTCCAGTTCGAGACGGGGTGGCTGGCGTCGTCGTCCGGCGGGCAGAAGCCCACCGTCGGCGGCCAGCCGGTGCACGTGCACGAGCGCATCCCCATCAACCAGGTGCACCAGGTCTACGGCCAGTACGACGTGCTGCTGAAGCTCTCCCGCGTGGAGGGCATGTTCGGCCCGCCGCTGGAGATGTTCTCCCAGGGCGGCACGGCCATCACGTACACCGTCACGGGCACCGACGAGTACATGGTGCACGGGCAGAACTCGCTGATGGTGGAGCCGTACAACCGCCGGCAGATCGCCCAGTTCCTGCGCCTGCTGAGCACGCAGCCCGCGTACCTCGCGCACCTGCGCGCGAACGCGCTCGCCACGGCGAAGGCGTTCACGGACTGGGAGTCCAGCACGCGGCAGGTGGCCGCGGGCCTGGAGGCGCTGCACGCGGAGGGCTGGACGAACACGCACCTGCGCCCCGCGCTGGCCGCCATGTCCACCATGCACGGCCACTGGCTGGACGACGTGTGGCGCGCGGAGCGCGGAGGCCACTCGCCGCTGCATCCGTACGTGGGCCCCGGTGAGCAGGTGCTGCTGGAGCGCTACCGCCGGCTGAAGAAGTCCCGCCCCGTCCGCGCGCTGCAGAAGCTGGTGTCCGACGACGTCAAGAAGTCCCTCCGCGCGCGTCTCACGCGAGTCCTGTCATGAGAGTCCATCCGCCCCCCTCCTCCCTCCAGCGCGTCGCCTTCGTGGGCGAGCCGGCCTTCGAGCCGCACGTGCCCGTCCAGGCGGCGTGGGCCCAGGTGCGCTTCTTCCCGGTGACGGCCGGCCAGTGGGAGCCCGCGCTCGACGCGGCCCGGGCCTGGGACGCGAACGCGACGATGGTCTTCCGCCCGCAGGACCTCACGCTGGAGCAGGCGGCGCGCGTCCCCGGCACCATGCGCGTGGGCGTCATCCCCGCGCCGCTGTTCAGCGCGGACGAAGTGGAGAAGCTCGCGCGCATGTCCGGCGAGGACGCGAAGGGCTTCCGCTGGCTCACGTACCTGGAGGCCCCTACCTCGCCGGAGCTGGCGCGGCTGCCGGTGCTCCAGGCGCTGCCCCTGCCGGTGGACACCGCGCGGTGCCCCACGGGCCCCCGCCTGGAGACGCGGCGGATGCTGGTGGCGGACTGGGCCAGCCCCACGCCGGAGGCGCTGGAGCAGCTGCGCAAGCTGGGCCCGGTGGACGTGCTGTCCTCGCACGCCACGCCGGAGGAGGTGACGCAGGCGCTGGAGAAGGCCGGGACGCTCGTCTACGCGTCGCGCGACCTGATGGGCCGCTTCGATCCGCTGCCCCTCCTGGCCATGGCGCACGGGCTGCTGCTGGTGGCCGACACGGTGTTCGCCTCGGACTGGAACATCGAGCCGGAGGACGAGTTCCTCTACCGGCCGGATGGCCAGTGGGCGCGCTCGCTGGATGAAGTGTTCCGCCTGCCGGTGTCCTTCCGCGCGGTGCGCATCCGCGCCTGGCAGAAGATGCGCGAGGCCTACGACGCCTCGGCGTGCTTCCAGCGCGTGCTGCATGACGCCCACCTGTTCGCGGACCCCGCGGCGCACCTGGCGTCGCTGGCGCCCGCGCGTCCCCCGGTGGCCGTGCCCGTCGTCGCCGTGGAGTCCAACGGCGCGCGCGCCCCGGAGCCCTCAGCCCCGGAGGCCCTGGGCGCGGAGCAGGTGCAGCGCCTGCCCCACACCCTCGCGGCCGTCCCCAACTAGAGCCAAGGACATCGGAAGCAGATGACTTCCCGCCGTGAACCCGCAGCGGCCGCGCTGCTCCCCGCCCTGCAGCGCTGGACGGTGGAGACCGCGCGCGACCTGTACCTGATGCAGAAGGGCGCCCCCGCCGCGTCCACGCACACGCGCCCGACGCCCGGCGAGCGCATGTCCATCATCGCGTCGGAGGCGCTGCCCCTGAACGTGGTGGAGGGCCTCGGCCAGGCCTCGCGCCTGTTCCGCGCGAGCGACGCGCCGCCCATCGACGCCTCCCCCTTCGCCACGCTGCGCGAGCGGCTGCTCACCGCGACGGCGGGCTACGACGTGGTGGGCTTCGACGTCTTCAACACGCTGGTGGTGCGCAGCGTGGAGGGCGAGTGGCTCAAGACGGCCGTGGCGCGCGGCTTCCACGCGCGGCTGAAGGCGCTGGTGCACCCCAAGGCCCTGCCCACGGTGGCCCAGGTGCGCCAGCGCCGCTTCGCCCTGGAGATGGAGATCGCCGGGGAGCAGGTGGCCCAGGGCCGCGACAACGAGGTGGACTTCGAGGAGCTGCTGCGGCGCTGGGCGGGCAGCTGGGTGCCGCGCGAGCCGCTGCGCTCGCGCATGGCGGAGGAGCTGCGCGCGCTGGAGCTGTCGCTGGAGAAGCGGGCGCTGCGCCCCGCCCCGGGCATCGCGGAGGTGCTGTCCGCGCTGAAGGCCCAGGGCAAGCGGCTCATCTTCGTGAGCGACATGTACCTGTCACAGCCGCTCTTGCGTGAGCTGCTGCGGCACTGCGGGCTGGAGCAGTACTTCGACGCGGGCTACGTCTCCATCGACGAGGGGCTGCGCAAGGCGTCCGGGCGGCTCTTCCCGCGCGTGCTGGAGCGCGAGGGGCTGAAGCCCGAGCAGCTCTTCTTCGTGGGCGACGACGAGAACGCGGACAACGTGCAGCCGCGCCGCCTGGGCATCGCCACCCTGCGCGTGGACGACCCGGACGAGAAGCAGCGCCGCCGCCGGCTGGAGGCCGCCCAGAAGGCCGTGGAGCAGAACCCGTTCTGGTCCGCGCACTACGTGGACGTCGTGCTGAGCAACGAAGCACAGCACGTCCGCGCGCCGGATGACGACCCGAGCTACCAGCTGGGCCGCACGCTGGGGCCGGGCATCGTCGCCTTCGTGGTGGACGTCATCGAGCGCGCGGAGAAGCTGGGCATCGACCACGTCTACTTCCTGGCGCGCGAGGGCCTGACGCTGCTCAAGGTCTTCGCCATCCTGAAGGACTCCGGGCTGTTCCCCCGGCTGCCCAGGGCGCACTACCTGTTCGTCAGCCGGGCCTCCACCATCCTCGCGTCCATGCGCGAGCTGAGCTGGGAGGAGGTGCACCGCTTCTGGCGCCAGTACAGCCGCCAGTCACTGCGCGGCCTGCTCAAGAACCTGTCCCTGCCCCAGGACGAGTTCATCCGGCTGGCCGCCGAGTGTGGCCTCACGGATCCGGACCGCCCCATCCTGGAGCCCACGACGGACGCGGCCTTCCAGCGCTTCCTCGCGTCGCGCCGGGTGCGCGTGGCCTTCCACCAGCGCCGGGACGAGGCGCGCGCGCGGCTGTCCCGCTACCTGGAGTACCGCGGGATGATGGGCCTGAAGCGCACGGCGCTCGTGGACATCGGGTGGAAGGGCAGCATGCAGGACAACCTGCTGCGCGCCTTCGAGCACGAAGCGCGCTTCCCGGAGCTGCACGGCTTCTACCTGGCGTATGTGCCGGACGGGCAGCCCCAGCCGAAGAACTCCTACAAGTACGGCTACCTGTCGGACCTGCGGCGGCGCGACCTGGAGGAGGCGGACTTCCTGCGCAACACCGCCATCTTCGAGATGATCACCACGGCGAACCACGGCAGCACGGTGCGCTATGGACAGAACCCGTGGGCGCCGCACCTGCCCATGCCGGAGCTGCTGCATCACGACCAGGAGAAGGACAACAGCGCCCGCTTCTTCCGCCGCGTGCAGGAGGGCATGTACGACTACGCGCGGGACTACGCGCGCCTGTCCCCGCTCCTGCGCTTCACCGCGGACGAGCTGCAGCCCGGCACGCTCCAGGAGCTGCTGCGCTACACCCGCTACCCCACGGAGCAGGAGGCGCGCGAGTTCCTCAAGTACTCGCACGTGGAGAGCTTCGGCGTGCACGAGATCACCACCTTCGGCCTGAAGCTGGAGCTGCGGAAGCTCGCGCGGGTCGGCTCGGTGAAGGGGGCGATCCAGGAGGCGTGGAAGGCCTTCGAGACGAACCCCTGGCGCGACAGCGTGGTGCGCCGCAGCGGCGTGCCGCTGGCGAACCTGGCCTACGACGCCTGGTTCACCTGGCGGGCCATCCGGTAGCGACAGCCGCCGTCACGCGAGCGGGCGGCGCGCGCTGGGCACCTCGTGGGCCAGCGTGCGCACCGCCAGCGCCTCGCCGTCCTCCAGGTGGCGGCGCAGGTCGCAGTCCCCCGACAGCAGCGTGAGGTTGGGGTTGTAGTAGGGGTCGCCCTTCAGGAGCCAGGGCCGGTACGACGTGAAGGAGCGCCAGTAGTCCGGCTCCGGGATCGCGTCCGTGCGGCGGCTGGCGGACTCGTGGTGCACCACGCGCGCGAAGGGCGTGCACACCACGCGCAGACCCCGGGCGTGCAGGCGCAGGCCCAGGTCCACGTCGCTGCCGCACAGGAGGAAGCGCTCGTCGAAGCCGCCCAGCGCGTCGAAGAGGGGCCGGCGGATCATCACGCACGCGCTGGTGACGGACAGCCAGTTGCGCACCCACTCCGTGTGGCCGAAGGGCGTGACGATGGGCCCGTCCGGCAGGCGCCAGAAGGGGTGGCCCGCCATGCCCGTCATCCCCACGACGATGCCGGCGTGCTGCACGGTGCCTTCCGGGAAGAGGAGCTTCGCGCCCACCGCGCCCACCTCCGGGCGCTGCGCCTGGGACACCAGCTCCGTGAGCCAGCCGGGGTCCACCACCTCCATGTCGTTGTTGAGGAACAACAACAGCTCGCCCGTGGCCTGCCGCGCGGCCCAGTTGTTGATGGCCGGGTAGTTGAAGGGGAAGTCCCAGGTGCGCTTCACCACGCGCGGATCCGTCAGCGTGTCCAGGAGCGCGAAGGTCTCCGGACGGACGCTGTTGTTGGAGACGAGCACCAGCTCGAAGTGCGGGTACTTCGTGCGCGTGAGCAGCGTGTCCGTGAGCGTCTTGAGGAGGTCCGGCCGGTCCTTGAACGGGACGATGATGGACACCTTCGGGGCGCCGCGGATGGCGTAGCGCACGCGGTAGCGGCCCGGGCCGGGCACCGTCACCTCGGCGTCCTCGCCCCGGCGGGCCAGGTGCTCGGCGAGCGCGCGGCGGCCCTCCGGGGACACCTGCCCCGTGGCGCCGGCGCGCCGGTGGTAGAGCAGGTGCGGCACGTGGCCGATGCGCTCCGAGGCCTCGCTGATGCGCAGGAAGAGGTCGTACTCCTCCGCGCCCGGGAAGCCATCGCGGAAGCCGCCCACAGCCTCCACCAGCGAGCGGCGCGCCATCACGCCCCGGCCCAGGTAGTCCACGGAGCGCAGCAGGTCCGGAGACCAGTCCGGCTTGAAGAAGGGGCCGGCGCGGCGGCCGCGCGTGTCCAGCCGGTCCTCGTCGCCGTAGACGACGTCCAGGCCGGGATCCGCGACCAGGGCGCGGGCCACCTCCGCCAGGGCATGCGGGGCCAGCGTGTCCTCCGCGCCCAGCACGCCCACGAAGTCACCGCTCGCGGCCTGGAGGCCCACGCGCAGCGCGCGGGCGACGTCCGTGGGCCCGCTGAGCGTCACCCGGCGGATGCGCGGCTGGCGACGCGACGAGCCCCACGGCTCCGGCAGCGCGGGGCCGTCCTCCGGCCCCACCAGCACCAGCTCCCACTCGGGGTAGAGCTGGGCCTCCACCGACGCGAGGCACTCGCGCAGGTGCGCGGGACTGGCCCCCGCGAGGGCCACCAGCAGGGACAGCCGGGGCCGCCGCGGCAGGCGCTGCACGGCCGCGCGGGCTGCCTGGATGGCCGCGGGCTCGCGCAGCGTGCACCAGTGGTGGAAGTCCTCCAGGGCGGGCACGGGCGGCGGCGGCGTGCGCACGCCGAGGATGGCGGCCAGCGCCACCACCGCCTCACCGTTGAAGCGGGACTGCCGGCGCAGCACCTCGCGCCACAGCGGCGCGGAGGCCCGGATGCCCCGAGGCAGTCCTGGCTGGGCCAAGGGAGACGCCAGCGCCGTCAGCCGCGCCACACGGTGCGTGGCGTCCTGCGGATCCGGCGTCCCGGCTCCCGGGGTGGCGGCGACTCCCAGCAGCGTCTCGCGCATCAGCGCGTTCCACTCCGTCTGGCGCGCGAGCAGCGGATCCAGCAGGGGCCGCATCGCCCGGCGCCACGCGCGCCACGCCAGCGCCCAGACCTTGTCCACGGGGGCGAACCCCCGTGCCCCGAAGCGCCCGCGGCCTCGCGCTTCCGTCGCAGCGCTTGTCCAAACTCCAGCGCCCTGCGGCCCATCAACGGTGCCGGAACCTCGCGCGCCCTGCGCCTCGCTGGCGGCGCTCGCCGAAACGCCAGAAGCGCTGCCCCGCGCCTCATTCGGCCCGCTGGCCGGAGCACCAGGACCGGCGCCTCGCGTCCCATACGGCCCGCTGGCGGCTCCCGCCGAACCGCCCTGCCCTGCCCCCTCCGCGTCCAGCTGTCCCCGGACCCACTCCGTCAGGTCCTCACGGGTGCCCTGGTCGCGCCGGGCCTCCAGCCGCTCCAGCACGCGCAGCACGCGCTGGTTGAAGGCCGCCTGGGGCTTCAGCCACTCGACGTGGAGCGGCCGCAGGCCCAGCACGAAGGCGCGCTTGGCGGCCGTCACCCACTGCCCTCCCGACGCCCGGTGCGACGGCGGCACGGAGAACTCGAACGGCACGGCGAGCCGGGCCGCGGCGAGCAGCGGCGACAGGGGCGTGTTGGCCGGAGGCACCCGCCGGCGCAGCGCCTCCGTCAGCGCCGCCAGCTCCTGCGCATGGGCCTCGGAGGGCTCCGCGCGCAGGGCGGCGATGCGCTCGGCGAGCTCACCGGCGGACGATGCCTCCTGGCCCCCCTCGGGCACGCTTCGGAACAAGGTGCTCACCTCCCAGGCGCCTCCCCTTCTTCAAGGCCCCGAGCCGCGGCGCGCGGGTGGGCCTCCTCCCCCTCAGGAGGCCGCGGCATGCTTGGACACGGAGACCGCCTGGACGGGAGCGGCCGGAGCCTCCTCCACCACCCAGGAATGCTCCGGTCGGAAGACGCCCCGGTCGTCATGCTCCGTGGACACGGAGAAGGTGCAGCGCGCTTCCCGGCCCGGCTCCGGGTTCGCG
This sequence comes from Corallococcus sp. RDP092CA, assembly GCF_041903675.1. NCBI lineage: Bacteria > Pseudomonadati > Myxococcota > Myxococcia > Myxococcales > Myxococcaceae > Corallococcus > Corallococcus sp. RDP092CA. The sequence continues at coordinate 53,480 of NZ_JAYESI010000011.1, forward strand.
GTGTTGCCCGTCTTCAGCTCCACGCTCAGCACGTAGGAGCCGCCCAACAATCCCACTCGCGGCAGCACGAAGCGCAGCCGGCCCTGCGGCGGCAACGGCGTCGGCAGCGGCACCCGGTCCGTCCGGGTGCTCGTCACGTACAGCACCGCCCCATCCGCGCTGGACAGCGTGAGGACGAACTCCACGTCCTCCGCCGGCTCGCGCGCCACGTAGTCGATGCAGGCCTCCGCCCGCGCCTCCGCGGTGATGAGCCCCAGTTCCTCGCCGCGCGGCCCGCTCAGCCACACCCGCGACACGGCCAGCGACGGCGACGCCGGCGGCTCGTCCCGCACCACCGGGCCCTCCGGCAGCGAGGGCAGCGCCCCGCCCCCTTCCGTCAGGGCCGGCGGGGTGAACACCGTGGAGCGCGCCTCCGCGAGCGACACCGCCTGCCGGTACTCCGCGGCGATCTCCGCCGGGGTCCCCACGCGGCGGATCCGCCCGCCGTCCAGCCACGCCGCCTGGTCGCACCAGCGCTCCACGGTGGACATGTCGTGCGTGACGAGGACGATGGTCTTCCCCAGCCGCTTGAACTCCGTCATCTTCGCGAGGCTCTTCTTGCTGAAGTGCTCGTCGCCGACGGCGAGGATCTCATCGATGATGAGGATGTCCGGGTCCACGTGCGTGGCCACGGAGAACGCCAGGCGCATGTACATGCCGCTGGAGTACGTGCGCACCGGCTCGTCGATGAACTCCCCCAGCTCGCTGAACGCGATGATGTCGTCCATCTTCGCGCGCACCTCGGACCGGGACATGCCGAGGATGATGCCGTTGATGAGGATGTTCTCCCGGCCGGAGAAGTCCGGGTGGAAGCCCGCGCCCAGGTCCAGCAGCGCGGAGATGCGCCCGTTCACCTGGATGCGCCCGGAGGTGGGCGCGTAGATGCCGGTGATCAGCTTCAGCAGCGTGCTCTTGCCGGAGCCGTTGCGCCCCAGGATGGCCACCGTCTGGCCCTTGGGGATGCGCAGGTTGACGCCGCGCAGGGACTCGATGAAGCGGTTGCCCTGGACGGCCGCGTTGCGCTGCCCGCGCAGCCACCGCACGAGCTCCGACTTGAACGTGGTGTACTCCCCCCGGATGGTCTTCTTCCGGAAGTTCTTCACCACGTCCTGGATGACGATGGCGTCCTCGGTCGGTGACTGGGCCATCTAGATGGACTCCGCGAACTCCTCGCGGCGGCTCTCGAAGATCTGCGTGGCACCCCACAGCAGCACGAGCGAGACGCCCAGGAGCGACACGAGCGGCACCGCTTCCGGCAGCCGGTGCTCGTAGAAGATGGCCTGGTACGAGGTGATGAGGATGGACATCGGATTGAGCACCTGCAGCGCGCGCCGGTACTCCTCCGGGATGGTGGACAGCTTGTAAAGCACGGGCGTCACGAAGAACCACAGCGTCATCAGGTTCATCACGATGTGCTGCAGGTCCCGGAACGTCACGTTGAAGGCGCTGACCGCGTACACCACCGCGAACGTGAAGCACATCTGGACCAGCACCACCACGGGGAACAGCACCACGTGCCAGGTGGGCACCACTCCGAAGAGCAGCCCCAGCGCCACCATCAGGGGCAGCGAGAAGACGAAGTTGCAGAAGTTGGTGGCCACCACCGTGGCCGGCAGCACCTGGGCCGGGAAGCGCACCTTGGTCATCAGGTCGCGCCGGTCGCTGATGGCGCTGGCCCCCGCCGACACCGACGTGGAGAACCAGATCCACGGCAGGAGCCCCACGAACATGAAGTACGCGTAGTGGGGGATCTGGTTCTTCATGAACACGCCGAACAGCAGCGCGTACACGAGCATGTGCAGCGTGGGGTTCAGGAACGTCCAGAAGAAGCCCAGCACCGAGCCGCGATAGCGCGCCTTCAGCTCGCGCTGCACCAGGCTGAGCAGGAGCCCCCGGTACGAATAGAGTTCCCGGAAGTTGCGAATCATGCGCCGGTATCCATACCGCAAGGGTCCGCCCGTGGCGAACGCCCTGGAACAGCGGACCGCCGGCCCCTCGCGCGCCCGCCTGCCGTGATACGCCCCGCCGTGCCGACGGAGCCAAAGAAAAAGGCCTCCTGGTTTCCCAGGAGGCCTTCTGTTGGAGCGGGAAAAGGGATTTGAACCCTCGACCCTCGCCTTGGCAAGGCGATGCTCTACCGCTGAGCTATTCCCGCATCAGGTGCGACTTTCCTGCACAACCAAGATTCACTGGAGCGGGAAAAGGGATTTGAACCCTCGACCCTCGCCTTGGCAAGGCGATGCTCTACCGCTGAGCTATTCCCGCATCAGATGTTGCTGAACTGCTACCGCCCGGTCAGTGCCGCGCCGGAAGTGGGGTGCGATATACAGAGCCCTCCCGGACACGTCAAACACTTTTCGCATCCGGATCCGTGCTGCCCCGGCGGGCGAGCATGTTGAGGAACGCCCGGAAATAGACGACCGCGCTCCAGACGGAGAACGCGCCGGACAGGTACACGAGCACCTTGCCCACCTGGTTGTAGTCCACGGTGACGGTGCGGAAGCCCAGGTCCAGCGGGTGCACGTAGTGGACGCACAGGGAGATGATCCCCACCAGTTGGAGGGACGTCTTCCACTTCCCCTCCTGCCCCGCGGCGATGACCATGCCCTCGCTGGCGGCGATGGTGCGCAGGCCGGTGACGATGAACTCGCGGGCCAGCAGCACGATGACGACCCACGCGGCGATGCGGCCCAGGCGGACCATCATCACCAGGGCGGCCATGGCGATGAGCTTGTCCGCCAGCGGGTCCATGAACTTGCCCACCACCGTGATGAGGTTCCAGCGGCGGGCCAGGTAGCCGTCGATGACGTCCGTGATGGCGGCCACGGCGAACACCAGCCCGGCCAGGAGCGAGTGCAGCGGGTCCGCGTCGTAGGTGAGCCACACGAACACGGGGATGATGAGGATGCGCCCCAGCGTCAGCATGTTGGGCAGGTTCCAGAACTCCTGCACCAGGATGCTGGGACGGCGGGCCGCGCGGCGGCGGGCCCGCTCCTCGCGCTTGCGCTGCTTCCTGAGGGCTCGCTCGGTGGCCATGGGCGCGCGTTCTACCGGACCCCGAGTGCGATGAGGGCAAATCCTTCACCGCCCAGCTCCACCGCGCCCCTCGGGGTCTCCCCGACGGCGGGCGCCAGGAGCGGCACCACGCGGGGCGTGAGGTTGCCCACCCAGCCCACCAGGTGCGTGAGGGGCACCGTCACCGGCTGGTCCATGGACACCGGCACCGAGCGCAGCGGACCCGTCAGGCTGAGCAGCACCCGCCCCTGCCCGCGCAGGTGCACCAGGTCCAGGTCCTCCGCCAGCTCCGACGGCACGCGGCCGTTCTCGAAGACGACCGGCTCCTCGAAGGCGAAGACGCACGCGTCGCGCAGGTAGACGGATTCGTCGTCCAGGGACATCGCGGTCCACTGCCGCCCGGACACGGGCTCCAGGTGCAGCGTCCCCTGCCCCCGGGCGCGCACCATGACCTGCGGGCCCACGCCAAACGGCTTGTCCGTGGCCCGGCCCCGGAAGCGCTTCATCTCCGGCTCGAAGGCGACCTGTCCGCGCACGGCGACCAGCCCCTCCAGGCGCGTGAGCAGCTCGCCACTCACCGCGAGCACCAGGCCCGTCGCGCCCAGCGTAAAGACCTGCCCCTGGGCCGCCCCCGGCAGCGCCACCGTGGGCACCCACTCGGTGAGCACGGGCGGGTTCGCGACAGGTCCGGCGCCGGGCGTGGAGCCCGGCGCGGCGGGAGGCGCCACCGGCGGAGGCTCGGAGGCCCGCGCGGCGGGAGGCGCCTCGCTGGTGGCCAGCGCGGCGAAGGTCTCCGCGAAGGCATCGCCGGGCGCCGACTCCACGTCGGACGCGACGACGGGCGGCTCCTCGGAGACCTCGATCTCCTCCGACACGGGCGTGGGGGGCAGCTCGTCGGTGACCTCGACATCGGCCCCGGAGGCGTCCGCGTCCGCGGTGGCGGCGAGGCTGGGGTCCTCGTCCTCCTGGACCTGGGGCGCGGTGCGGCGGGCGAAGGCGTGCTCGTCCGTGTGCGCGGGCGGGCCCTCGTCCTCCGCGAAGCGCAGCTCGTCGTCCGGAGCCGCCGCGGGCGGCGGTGGCGTGGCGGCGGTGCGCGGCGGGCGGGGCGGCGCCTCGTCCAGGCCGAACTGGGCGCCCCAGTCGCTCTCACCGGAAGAGGGCGCGGGCGGCGGTGCGGCCGGGGGCTCCGCCTCGCGGGGAGGGGCGGCGGCGGGCGGCGGGCGGCTGTAGCCCTCCCCGGCGATGGCGCGCGACATCTTCTCCGCCATGGCGTCGCTGCCGGACAGGAGGAAGTGCTCGCGCGCGCGGCCGTACTCGCCCATCTGGGCGAAGGTCAGTCCCAGGTAGTTGTGGGCCTTCTTGTGGTCCGGGGCCAGGTCGGTGGCCGTCTCGAACTCGCGCGCCGCGCGCTGGAGCGCGTTCGTCTTCAGGTAGACGAGCCCCAGGTTCACGCGCAGCGTCGGGTCCACGGGGTTGTCCCGCACGAGCATCTCGTACAGGTCCGCCGCGCGGTCGAAGAGGCCCAGCTTGAAATACGTCAGGCCCAGGAGGTTCTGGGCCTTCTCGTGGCGCGGCTGGAGCTGGTGCGCGCGCTCCAGGAAGCTCTTCGCTTCGGTGACCTTGCCGGCGCCCAGCAGCTCGCTCCCGCGTTGGAGCTGCTGCAGGAACTCTTCATCAGCGGGACCCGGCTCCCGCGTCCCCTTCGTGCGCGTCGTCATTCTCGGATGTGGGCTCACGGCTGCTGGCCTCGGCCTGGGCGAGCCGCTCGCGCTCCTTGTAGTGGTAGTAGAGCTGGAGGACCTTGCGCACGTATTCCTGCGTCTCGGCGTACGGCGGCACCTGGCCTCCGTACTTCTTCACCGCGTCCGGCCCGGCGTTGTACGCGGCGACCATCTTCACCATGTCGCCGTCGAACATGTTGGCCAGCACGCGCAGGTAGCGCACGCCCCCCTCGATGTTGTCCTTCGAGTCGAAGATGTCCTTCACGTACATCTCCGAAGCGGTGCCCGGCATGAGCTGCATCAGCCCGCTGGCGCCCTTGTTGCTGAGCGCGTTCGGGTTGAAGTTGCTCTCCGTGTGCATGATGGCGCGCACCAGCGCCGTCGGGATGCGGTAGCGGAGCGCCGCGTTGGCGATGTGCGGATCCAGCTCCGCGGGCGTCCGCGCGCGCCCCCGCACGGGCGCGGACTTGGCCGGCGCCGGCGTGAAGGTCCCGGCCAGCTTGCGCGCCTTGCGCGCGCCCCCGGGCGGCACGTTCGTGTAGACGATGGTGCCGTCCTTCTCCACGTAGCTGTAGATGCCGTCCGCGGCGAAGGCCGGGAGGGAGGCAGTCAGCAGGACGGCGAGGGCGGTCAGGACACGCATGGCGGCGGGCGAAACCTTAGACAACGCCCGGAAAGTCCTCAAGAAAACGCCTTGTTTCCGGCACTTACCGCCATTAAGGCTGTCGACCATGCCCCATCGGTTCGATTTCCTGGTCATGGGCGGCGGCGTTGCGGGCCTGTCGTTCGCCCTGCAGGCGGCCCAGCACGGCACGGTCGCGGTCCTCACCAAGCGCGAGCGTGGTGAAGGCAACACGGCCTACGCACAAGGGGGCATCGCCGGGGTCCTGTCCCCCACGGACACGTTCGACGCGCACATCCAGGACACGCTCGTCGCGGGCGCGGGCCTGTGCCACCGCGACGCGGTGGAGGTGACGGTGCGCGAGGGGCCCACGCGCCTCAAGGAGCTGGTGGCGCTGGGCGCGGCGTTCGACCAGCGCGGCGGCGAGTTCGACCTCACGCGCGAGGGCGGCCACTCGGCCCGCCGGATCATCCACGCGGGCGACATCACCGGCCGCGAGGTGCAGCGCGCGCTGCTGGCCGCGTGCGACGAGCAGCCCAACATCACCTTCTTCCAGAACACCGCCGCCATCGACCTCATCCTGGACCGGCGTCCGCACACTCCGGCCGGCAGCCGGTGCCTGGGCGTGTACGCGCTGATCGAGGACGGCTCCATCGAGCGCTTCCTCTCCAAGGTGACGGTGCTGGCCACGGGCGGCGCGGGCAAGGTGTACCTCTACACCTCCAACCCGGACGTCGCCACGGGCGACGGCGTGGCCATGGCGTACCGCGCGGGCGCGCGCGTGGCGAACATGGAGTTCTACCAGTTCCACCCCACGTGCCTCTTCCACCCGGAGGCCAAGAGCTTCCTCATCAGCGAGGCCCTGCGCGGCGAGGGCGGCAAGCTGCGGCTCAAGGGCGGCCAGACGTTCATGGAGCGCTACCACCCCATGCGGGACCTGGCCCCGCGCGACGTGGTGGCGCGCGCCATCGACGCGGAGCTCAAGCGCACGGGCAACGACTGCGTCTACCTGGACATGACGCACCTGGGCCGCGCGTACCTCACGGAGCGCTTCCCCAACATCTACGCCACCTGCAAGGCGTTCAACATCGACATGGCGGTGCAGCCCATCCCGGTGGTGCCCGCGGCCCACTACCAGTGCGGCGGCGTGGTGACGGACCTGGACGGGCGCACCAACATCCCGGGCCTCTACGCCATTGGCGAGGTGTCCTGCACGGGCCTGCACGGCGCCAACCGGCTCGCGTCCAACTCGCTGCTGGAGGGCCTGGTGTTCGGCCACCGCGCGGTGCGGGTGGCGGCGGAGGAGCTGTCCTCGCTGTCCCTGCCGAAGGAGGATCCGCCGGCCTGGGACTCCGGCAGCGCGGTGGACTCCGACGAGAGCGTGGTCGTCACCCACAACTGGGATGAGATCCGCCGGCTGATGTGGAACTACGTGGGCATCGTCCGCACGGACAAGCGGCTGATGCGCGCGCGGCGGCGGCTGGAGCTGCTGCGCGAGGAGATCCGCGACTACTACTGGCGCTTCAAGGTCACCCGCGACGTCATCGAGCTGCGCAACATCGCGGAGGTGGCGCACCTCATCGTGGACTGCGCGAGCCGCCGCAAGGAGAGCCGGGGCCTGCACTACACCCTGGACTACCCCCACACGGACGAGCACCAGGGGACGCGCGACACCGTCCTCTCACGGGAGCTGTGAGCGACCATGTCCCGCCCACGCCGCATGCTGGATGACCTCCCCGGTCCCTCCGGGATGGATGACGCGCGGGGCGCCGCGCCGGGCCCCCGGGATGGGGACGGGCCGCCGCCGGGCCCCCAGCAGCCCCGGACGCGGCTGCCCACGCCCTACGTGTGCTTCGCCATCATCGCGGGCGCGGTGGTGATGTTCTTCCTCAGCCCGTCACTGGGCCGGCCGCTCATCATCGGCAGGACGAACTACGGAGTCGTGGGGCCGCTGGCGCTCTACGGGCCGTGGGTCCAGGCGGGTGAGTACTGGCGCCTGTTGGGCATGGTGTTCGAGCACGGCGGCCCGATGCACCTGCTCTTCAACATGCTCGCCGTGTACTCGATGGGCGCGTCGCTGGAGCGGGGCATCGGCAGCGCGCGGTTCCTGGCGCTGTCGCTCGTCACGGCGCTGGGCGGCTCCGCGTTCGCGCTCTTCTTCAACTTCGACACCGTGACGGTGGGCGCGTCCGGAATGATCCTGGGCTGGGGCGGCGCGATGCTGCCCATCTTCAACCAGCAGGGCCGCCGGGAGCTGATGTTCTGGCTGTTGCAGGTGGCGGTCATCAGCCTGCTGCCCGGGGTGAGCTGGTCGGGGCACCTGGGCGGCTTCCTCTTCGGCCTCCCGTGCGGCATGGCGCTGCGCCAGGGGCCGAAGTTCTACGCGCGCGCCATCCCCGTCCTGCTGTTCATCGCCGCGGTGCTGGCCGTGGTCGCCGCCCATCCCGGGCGCCTTGGAGGCCTTTGACGATGGCTGAAGCCACCGTGCGCAGCGTCTGCGTCTTCTGTGGTTCGCGCTCCGGCGCGCGCGCCGAGTACCGCGAGGCCGCCACCAGGATGGGGGCCGCGCTGGCGAAGCGGGGGCTGGCGCTCGTCTATGGCGGCGCCAGCGTGGGGCTGATGGGCGCGGTGGCGGACGCGGTGCTCGCCAACGGCGGCAAGGCCGTGGGCGTGCTGCCCCACTTCATGGACGCGAAGGAGCTGGCCCACCCGCGGCTGACGGAGCTGCACCGGGTGGACTCCATGCACTCGCGCAAGGCGCTGATGGCCGAGCGCGCGGACGCCTTCCTCGCCCTGCCCGGCGGCTTCGGCACGCTGGATGAGCTCTTCGAGATCGTCACCTGGGCGCAGCTGGGCCTGCACCGCAAGCCCATGGGCCTGCTGGACGTGGACGGCTTCTTCCAGCCGCTGCTCGCGATGGCGAGGCAGATGGTGGAGGCGGGCTTCGTCCCGGAGCCGCAGGGCATGCCCTTCGCGGTGAGCGCCTCGCCGGACGCGCTCCTGGACCGCCTGCTCGCGGGGCCCACCATGCCGCTCACGTCGAAGTGGCTGAAGGATGGCCAGCAGACCTGAAGGCCCGCGGCCGCCCCGCGTCAGCGCGCGTGGACCTTCAGCGCCACGTTCCCCAGCGACGAGGCGACGCGGAACACCACCTCCTCCGTGCCTTCGGGGATGACGGGCTGGCCGTCCGAGAACGTCTTGGGGAAGCGCACGCGGTAGCCCACCCAGAAGAGGCTGGCGTAGGGGTAGTAGGCGCGCACGTTGAGGTCCGACCGGCCCAGGCGGCGGATCTCCAGGGGCGTGATCTCGCCCGCGGGCGTCACCAGCGCGAGCCGCCAGATGCTGTTGCGGTGGGCGAAGTCGTCGTAGCGGTAGTCGTTGACGTGCACCGCCAGGAAGAACTCGTGGAACTTCGCCGCATCCGCCTGCTCCTCCGCCAGGAGCTGCTCCACCTTCGCGGCGGGCAGCGTCTGGAAGATGGCGCGGCGGTGGACCCGGGCCTCGCGGAAGGCGGGCGTCTGGAGCGTGGCCCCCGCGAAGACGCGCGTGTCGAAGCCGTCGTAGATCTCCTTGCGGTCCGAGTACCGATCCAACACCGCGAGGTAGGCGGCCTCCTGCTTCGGATCATCCAGCGTGGGCGCGGGCTCCCCGACGACGGGGGGCGTGGTGGAGCAGCCGCCCAGCACGCCCAGCAGCACCGCGGCCACCAGCAGCCTTCTCACGGGATGAAGTCCTTGCGCGTGAACAGCGTGGTGAGGCGGTGGCCGGCGGCCTCCACGGCCTCGCGCCCCCCCTCCAGCCGGTCCACCAGCGCGAAGGCGCCCAGCACCGTCAGGCCCTCCAGCTTCGCGCGCTCGATGGCCTTGAGCGTGGACGCGCCCGTCGTGACGACGTCCTCCACGATGGCCACCGGGGCGCCGGGGCCCAGCGCGGACAGCCCCTCAATCCACTGGCCGGTGCCGTGGCCCTTGGGCTCCTTGCGCACGATGAACGCGTGCAGGGGCTTCAGGCCGCCGCCCTCCAGGAAGCTGGTGAGGCTCACCGCCGACGCGAGCGGATCCGCGCCCAGCGTCAGCCCGCCCGCGGCCACCGCGGACGGAGCGTCGCGCCGGATGGCCTCCAGCAGCAGCCGGCCGATGAGGTAGTGGCCCTCGGCGAGCAGCGCCGTGCGCTTGCAGTCGATGTAGAAGTCCGACTCCTTGCCGGAGGACAGCACCACGCGCCGCCGCTCGAAGGAGCGCTGCGTGAGCACCGCCAGGAGCCGGGCGCGGTCGCGTTCGAGCGTTTCCGCCATGGCCTACAGACCCTCCAGGTACACCACCAGCTGCGCCGAGTAGCGCAGCTGCATCAGCAACTCCGCCCTGCGCGCTTCATCCAGCGCGGCGAACACGTCCGCGAGCAGCGAGAGGTCCTGGTTGAGGGCGCCGATGCGCTGCACGACGTCCGCCGCCAGCTCGTCCGCGTCGACCTCCTCCTCGACCCCTTCCGGCGCCAGCGTCTCCTCGGTGGCGAGCGCCTTCTCCAGCATGTCGCGCACCGGCGCCGTCAGCCGCCCCTCGGCCTCCAGCGACTCGCGCTTGGCCGCCAGCACGTCGTGCTCCACCGGCGAGGCGTGGATGGCCTCCGCCAGGGACAAGAGGAGCGCGTCCTCGTCCGACAGCTCCTCGTGCACGCGCACCTGGACCTGGTCGCGCTTGAGGAAGCGCAGCGCCGCCACGCGGCGGAAGCCGCAGATGAGCTGGTAGCGGTCCTCACCGCGCGGGCGCACGTCCACCGGGAACAGCTGGCCCAGTCGCGCCAGGTCCGTGGCCAGCTCGGACACGTCGCCCTCGTCCCGCAGGCGGAAGGTGGTGTCCTCGTCCAGTCGCTCCAGCGGCAACACCATCGCCGTCACCTGTCCCATCACGCGCGGCACGATGGCCTCCGCGTGGGGCTCCCCTTCCGGGGGCGCCGCTTCATCGTTGGAGCCCTGCTCCGATTCCGCGCCCGCGGCCTCCTGGCTCGCGCGGCTCGCCACGTCCCAGATGCCGGCGCTCAGCAGCGCGGCGTCCGCGCCCGACACCGGCCCGGAAGGCGGCTCCGCCAGCACGTCCCTCGCCTCGCCGCCCCCGTCGCTGCCCGTGCCGGAGGCGTCCTGGACGCGCTCCCCCGAGGACAGCTCCACGTAGCGGCCGGGCCCTGACGTGGCTTCCGTCCCCGCCGGTGACGTCTCCACACCCGTCGAGGACGCCTCTGCGCCCGTCGAGGATGCCTCTGCGCCCGTCGAGGATGCCTCCGCGCTGGTCGATGACGTCTCCCCATCCGTCGGAGACGCCTCTGCGCCCGCCGAGGACGTCTCCCCATCCGTCGGAGACACCTCTGAGCCCGTCGGTGACGTCTCCGCGCCCGTCGAGGACGCCTCCGCGCCCGTTGGTGCGCCGTCCGGACCGGGAGCTGCGCCCTCCGTGCGCGCTTCGGGCGCAGCGGCGGCGTCGGCCCCGCTCGCGGTGCCCTCGCCGGGCAGGTCCGACTGGGCCCCACCCGCCGCGGCCTGGGCGGCGCCTTCCGGCGTCACGTCCCCGCCCACACCCTCGCCGTGCTTCGGCGGGGACGCGTCGGCCGCGCCGTCCTGCTGGGGCGGCGTCGCGTTCTCCCCCGGCGTGCCCGGCATCCCTTCCTCTCCCTCGGCCCTGTGCTCGGCGTCCATGGTGGCACCCCCGGTGGTTCCACCCCCGCGCCGCCGGAAACGACGGCGCGGCGGGCGGCATCTAGCGGGACTTCTTCACCACGACCTTCTTCTTCGCGCCAGCACCCATCACGCGGGGAACAGGCGCGCCAGCACTGCTCGCCTGCTCAGTGGACGCCGGCCGCGGAGGCTCCGGAGCCCGGGGTGCGGCCGCCGCGGGCGGCGGGGGCGGCAGCGGCTTGGCGGACGGACGCGCCACGACGGTGGCCGGCGCCGTCGTCGCGGGCGGCGTGCGCGCGGGAGGCGGGGGCGGCGTCGGGGCGGCGCGCGTCGGGGCGGCCGGCGGCGTCGGAGGACGCGGCGGGGTGGCCCCCGGGCGCACCGTGGGACGCGTCACCGCCTGGGGACGGGCCACGGCGGGGCGCTCGGACGGCAGACGGCCCGGCTCCACGTCGCCCATGTCCACGCGGCCTCGGAAGCTGGCGCCGTCCACGATGATGACGCGCGGGGCGCGGATGTCGCCCACCATGCGGCCCTCGCGGGTGAGCTCCACGCTCTCGGTAGCGTTGATGTTGCCCACCACCACGCCGCTGACGATGGCGTTCTTCACCGCCACGTTCGCCTTCACCACGCCGGACGGCTCCACGATGAGGGTGCGGCTGAGGGTGAGCTCACCCTCGACGCGCCCGCGGACCGTGAGGTCCTCGTCACCCGTGAGCCGACCGCTGATGAGGATGGAGGGCCCCACCACGGTGTTATCGACGGCGTTGCCTGCAAGCTCCTTCGCGGTCGCCACGGATCAGCGCTCCTTCATGTCCATGTCGACGTTGCCCTTGAAGGAGGCACCGTCGGCGATGAGGATGCGCGGGGCCTTGATGTCGCCCACCACGCGGCAGTCCGTCTTCAGCTCCACCTTGTCGCTGGCGGCGATGTTGCCCGTCACGCGGCCGGCGATCTCCACGTTCTGCGTCTCGATGTCCGCCTCGACGACGCCCGAGCCCTCCACGTAGAGGCTCTCCTTGAGGGAGATCTTCCCCTTCACGGTGCCCTGGATGACCAGGTCCTCGTCACCGGAGATCTCCCCATCGATGACGATGCTCGAACCAATGATCGTATTCGCCATGAGTGTTGTCCGCCCTCTCGAAGCTGTGCGCCTGGGGGACCGTGGGTCGGTCCCCGGTGGATGCTAGATGTCGTCCGGCAACTTCACGTCCATCTCGATGGAGCCGTTGAACACGGCGCCGTCCTCGATGATGACCCGCGGGGCCTTGATGTCGCCCGCCACCTTCGCCGAGGCGTTGATGGCCACGCGCGTGGAGGCGTCGATGTTGCCGCTCGCCTCGCCGTTGATGGTCAGCTCCTCGGCGCGGATGTCCGCCTGCACCTTGCCGGTCCCCTCGATGGTGAGGTGGTTCTTCAGGGCGATCTGCCCCTCCACGCGCCCCTCGATGACCAGGTCCCCTCCGCCCGTGAGGTTGCCCCTGATGACGATGCCCTTGCCAATGATGCCCGTTTCACCCTGTGCCATGAGGTGATCCTCGCCAGCGCCTGCTCCGTCGGGAGCGGGGCGACCTGATTATGTCAGAGATGCGCGGAGATCCAGCCGGAGATGTCCTGGAACACCGTCGCGCGGTCCCGCTCGTTGAGCGGCTCGTGCCGCATGCCGGGGTACTCCTTGAACTTCTTGTCCGCCGTCCCCGCCGCCTCGAAGAAGGCCCGCGCCGCCGCCGGCAGCGCCACCCCGTCCTCCTGGCCGCACAGCACGAACAGCGGGACTTGAATCTTCGGCGCCAGCGAGAGCGTCTGCGCCTGGGCGGCCGTGGACTCCACGAACCAACGGGGCGTGGCGAAGGGCACGTACAACGGGTCCGCCTCGACCGCCTTCTGGATGTCCGGGTCGGTGCTGAGCATGTCCGGCGCCAGGCCCGAGGGGACCTTCATCCAGGGCACCAGGGTGCCCACCATGCGCGCGGCGAGCACCTTCGCGGCCGGCGGGGAGATGGCCAGCTTGAGGTAGGGCGCGGAGAGGATGGCGCCGGAGAGGCCCTCCAGCCTCCCGGTCAGGGCGTGCGCGGCCATCAGGCCGCCGTGGCTGTGGGCGAGGAGGAAGATCTTCTCCGTGCCCGCGGCCTTGCGCACGCGCTGCCAGAAGCCGTCCAGGTCGTCGAGGAAGTCGGTCCACCTGCTGGCGTAGGCGCGGCGGCCGTCCGCGCGGCCGTGGCCGCGGTAGTCGAAGCCGTGCACCGCGAAGCCGTCCTGCACCAGCGCGTCGATGACGGGCCGGTAGCGGCCGATGTGGTCGCCGTAGCCGTGGACGATGGCGACATGCGCGCGGGGGGCGGAGTCCGGCATGTCCAACGTCCAGAACAGCCGGGTGTTGTCCTTGCCGCTGAAGAAGCCTTCGTCGTGACGGGCCATGAGGCCTGGACCTTAGCGGCCCGGCGCGGTCGAGGGTAGCGCCTTCAACTTGCGCTCCAGGGTGACGCGCTGATCGGCGGGCTCGGCGGCCTCCGGATCCAGCGCCAGCACCTCCAGCGCGCGCGTCCAGACCCGGGCGGCCTCCGGGGCGCGGCCGGCCTTGAGGTAGGCGTCCCCCAGGTGCTCCAGGATGGGGGGCTCGTCCGGGGACAGGTCCACCGCGCGCTCCAGGACCTCCACGGCCTTCTTCACGTCGCCGCGCTGGTAGTGCACCCACCCGAGCGAGTCCACGTAGGCCGCGCTGTCGGGCCGGAGCGCCAGCGCGCGGCGCACCAGCCGCTCCGCCTCGTCCAGGTCCCGGCCCCGCTGCGCCAGCACGTACCCCATGAAGTTCATCGCCGCGGCGTGGTCCGGCTTCAGCGCGAGCACCGCCCGCATGCGCGAGAGCGCCCCGGCCACGTCGCCCTGGCGCTCCAGGAGGACGCCCAGGGCGAACTGCAGGTCCTGGTCCTTCGGGGTCCGGGCGACGGCGTCCCGCAGCAGCGAGAGCGCGTCCTGTGCCCGGCCCTGGCGCTCCAGCAGGGACGCCAGCGCGTCGTACGCGAGCACCGCCCCCTCCCCCGCCAACGCCTGGCGCAGCACCCCTTCCGCCTTCGCCGCGTCCCCGCTCCGCTCCAGCGCCCGCGCGTAGCCGACGCGCACCTCCACGTCCTCGGGCGCCTCCGCCAGGGCGGCGCCGTAGAGCGCCAGCGCGCGCGCGTGGTCTCCCGCCAGCGACAGGCAGCGCCCCTGGCGAAGGCGGGCGTCCGGGAACACCTCCGAGTCCGCGGGCACGAGCGCGAAGTCCCGGGCGGCGACGGAGAAGTGGCGCGTGCGCTCCGCGACGAGGCCCGAGTAGTAGGCCAGCCGGGGCTCGTCCGGCGCGTCCTTGCGCGCGGCGTCCAGCACCTCCTTCGCGGCGTCCGGCGCCCCGGCGGCCAGGTAGCTGAAGGCCACCCGCACGGCCAGCTCCGGCGACGCGGACAGCGACAGCAGCCGGTCGAAGTACGCCCGAGCCCGCGTCACCGACCCGCCCTTCAGCGCGGCGCGGCCCGCGGACAGGAGCACCTCGCGGCTGTCCGGATCCGCCTCCAGCGCGCGGGCCAGCGCGTCCTCCGCCTCCTTGGGCCGGCCGGAGTCCTCGTAGAGCCGGGCCAGCGTGGACCACACCTCCACGTCGCCCGGGTCGCGCTCGGTGGCCTTCACGAGCAGGCGCTCGGCGCGGGCCGCGTCGCCGCGCTCGGCGAGGACCAGCCCCAACCGCCGGTAGCCGGAGGCCTCTCCCGGCAGCGCGTGGGCCAGCGCCTCCACCACCTTCACCGCCTCCTCCGGCTTCCTGGCGTCCAGGTACAGCTGGGACAGGACCAGGTACGCCTCCGGCTCGCGGGGGCGCAGGGCCACCGCGCGGCGCAGGTGCTGTCTCGCGCGCGCCGTGCGGCCGGACTCCAGCAGCACCCGGCCCAGGAGCACGTGGGCGGCGTAGTGCGTGGGGGCCCGCTCCACGGCCCGGCGCAGCTCGCGCTCGGCGCGGGCCAGGTCGCCCAGGCGCGCGTACTCCTCGCCCAGCTGGGTGAGGAGCGTCGGGTTGCCGTCGTCGGTGACGAGCGCCAGCCGCAGCTCGTCCACCGAGCCCCGGTGGTTGCCCTCCAGGTGCAGCAGGCGCGACTCGAGGTAGTGCGCGTAGCTGGCGGACGACGCGGACGGCTCGTCGTCCCGCTCGCTGGCGTCCATGGCCTCGCGCATCGCCTCGCGGTCGACGTGCGGGGCCTTCCTCGCGGGCGCGGCGCCCGCGCCTCCGGCGGCCAGCGCCAGGCACACCACGGCGGCACGGCTGAGGAGCGGGAGCGGACGCACGGGGGGCTAGTGGACCTCCGGCGGGGGCGCCCCCAGCTTCTCCAGCAGCTTCTCCACCGGATCGCTGTCCTGGCTGACGTCCGCCATGGCGGCCCGGTACTCGATGGAGGTCACCTTCTCCACGTCCGGCATCAGGCGGTTGATGACCGTGCGCGCCGCGTCCGCGTTGCACTCGGGCAGCACCACCGCGAAGACGCCCAGCCCCAGGTGGGCGATGGCGTCCGGGTGGCGCACGCGCTTGCGCATCACCTCGGCCATGTTGGGCGGCATGACGTCCAGCTCGCGGTCCGGGCGCAGCACCGCCAGCGTGAGGGCGCGGTGGTAGCGCCGGCTGCGGGCCACCTCCTGCTCCAGCCGCAGGAGCAGGCCGCGGCGGTCGTGCAGGCCCGTCGCCGGGTCGCTGCCGGTGCGCCGCTGGAGCGAGGTCGTCTTGTCCTGCGGGTCCTTCTCCCCCTGGCGCAGCTTGAGCGCGCGCTCGGTGCGGTTGAGCAGCTCCACCGCGTTGAAGGGCTTGGCCATGTAGTCCACCGCGCCCAGGTTGAGCGCGCGGACCTTGTCGGCCACGCCCTGGTGGGCGGACAGCAGGATGACCGGGATGTGCGCCGTGTCCGACGAGGACTTGAGCGCCATGGCCGCGTCCAGGCCGTCCAGCTTGGGCAGGAACACGTCCATGACCACCAGGTCCGGCCGGGACGCTCTCGCCTTCGCCAGGCCCTCCGCGCCGTCGCGCGCCACCTCCACGCGGTACTTCGAGCGCAGCACCTCCGACAGCACCGCGGCGATCTCGGGCTCGTCCTCCACCACCAGCACGCGCGGCTGCTCGGGCGCGGCGCCGGGCGCCGGCTGCGGCCGGGGGTTGCGCGCGGCCTCCTGCGCCAGGGGCAGCGTGAAGACGAAGGTGCAGCCGCCATCGGCGGGGCTCTCCGCCCAGATCTCACCGCCGTGCAGCTCCACGAACTCCTTGCAGATGGCCAGCCCCAGCCCCGTGCCCTTGGGCCCGTGGCGGTAGCGGTCGAAGACGAGGTGCAGCTCGTCCGGCGGGATGCCCACGCCGTTGTCGCTCACCATCACCCGCACCGCGTCGCCGTCCGGCCGCGACAGCCGCTGCGTGCGCACCACCACCACGCCCGGGTCCGCGGCGTGCTGGATGGCGTTGCTGATGAGGTTCTGCAGCACCTCGTGCAGCTTCACCTCGTCGCCGATCAGCATCAGGCTGTCCGGGCACTCGGAGCGCAGCGACACGGCCTTCTCCGCCGCCAGGATCTCCAGCTCCGCCACGGCGTCGCGGCACAGCTGCGCCACGTCCAGCACGCGGGGCTCGATGGAGAGGCGCGCCGCCTCGCCCTTGCCCTTCTCCAGCAGCGACTCGACCAGGGTGAGGATCTTCCGGCCCTGGCGGATCATCGCCTCCGCGGACTGCTTCTGCTGCGCCTCCAGCGGCCCCTCCAACAGGAGCCGGCCGTGCCCCAGGAGCACCTGGAGCGGCGCGCGCAGGTCGTGGCTGCACACCGCGATGATCTCATCCTTGAGGCGGTTGAGCTCCTTCAGGCGGCGGTTCGCGTCGTTGAGCTCGCGGTAGCGCTCCACGTACGCCAGCTCCAGGTCCTCGCGCTTCTTCTTCACCGCCGTGTGCAGGCGCGCGTTGCGGATGGAGTTGGCGAGCACGCCCGCCACGGCCTCCGCGAACTCCTGCTCGTCGCGCCCGATGGACGCCTCGCCCCTGGACACGCGCAGGAAGAGCGCGCCGAGCAGGTCGTCCTGGCAGATGAGCGGCTGCACCAGGATGGACTTCACGCCCTGCGGCAGCAGCGACGTGCGCACCTCCGCCATCAGCGGGTCGCGCTGCGCCTCTTCGATCAGGACGGGCTGCCGCGTCTCCAGCGCGCGGCGCAGCTCCGGGTAGCGCGCCACCTCGATGTCCAGCTGGACGAGGCTGGGGTCCTCCTGCGTCGCGACGACCGTGGCCGTGCGCGCGTGGCTGCCCTCCACCAGCACCACGGAGCAGCGGTCCGTGCCCGTCACCTGCCCCACCTTCTCCACCGCGATGCGGAGGATCTCCTCCAGCTCCAGGGAGCTGGTGGCCGCCTGGGTGATCTCGAGCAGCATCCCCATCCGCATCCGGATGCGCTCCTCCCGCTCCTTCAGCCGCCAGGCGCGCAGGGCGGACTCCAGCCGGGGCACCAGTTCGTCCGCGCCGCGCACGAAGTCGTCCACCGCCAGGCGCTTGAAGGCCTCCGCCGAGCGCGCGCGGCCCTGATCCACCAGCACCGGCAGGCGCTGGAGCTTGTCCGTCTTGCGCACCGTCTCCAGCAGCTCCGCCGCCCGCTTGGCCGTCACCGCCAGGAGCACCACCTCCGGCTGGAGCTGATCCACCATCTCCGCCAGCCCGGTCTCCCGCTCGGTGGAGGCGCACTGATAGCCACTCGCCGTGAGCCGCTCCACCAAGGCGTCGCCCGCGGCCTTCGCCGCGAGCACCAGCACCCGCCCCCGCTGCTCCGACGACAACATCTCGATCCTCACGGCGCTCCTCCGCCCCGCCCAGACAGGGAACGACGCCGCGGAAACCCGTTGGGTGCGAAAGGGGTCATGGTCGATTCCGGATCATGCCGTCTAACCCGTCCGCGGGCCAGCGGATGAACGAGGCTCTCCTCAAGCGGGAGGGGTGGGAAAAGGCGCGCGACGTATACCCCGGACCGGGATTCTTCCTCCGGAATCCCGCACGCGCATGACGGACCGGTGACCGGAATCGCCTGCCCACTCCCTTGAAGAAGTGGAACCCCGCGGAAACAGTCGAACTGTTACTTTCTTCCCCCACCATTCCCGCTGGATGGCCGGCAGCCGGGCGGTCGGGCAGGAGGCGCGGGGAGGTATCCGGGGACTTCGCGATCAGGCTTCGCGGGCGGAGGGGTCCCTGGGAGGTGGCGCCGCCCGCTTCCCGAGGGAGCGCGGTAGAGTGTGAAACCATGCACTTCGCTCCTTCGCGCCCGTTCGCGCCGCGGGCCCTCCTGGCCACGCTGACCTTCTGCGCCTCCGTGTTCGCCGCCTGTGGTGGCGAGAAGCCGGCGCCCATCCTGGACCCGCCGACGGTGACCCTCACCGTGCCGCAGCCCAACACGGCGGCCCCGTCGCTGACGGTGCGGGTCATCGTGTCCGGGTGCGACGCCGTGTCGCGGGTGGACATCTACGACCGGGACACGTTCCTGAAGACCGTGCCCTACACCAGCGGGTCCATGGACTTCGAGCTGGCGTTGAACGAAATCAAGTACGACCGCGGCCTCGCCGTGGGCCTGTCGCTCAACGCGCGGGCGACGTGCGCGGACGGCCGGACGAACGTGTCCCAGCCGCAGGCGGCCACGTTCCTGCCGGTGGCGAAGGTCATCAAGGATCCGGACCCCAACGGCCAGGTGGTGACGGACTACTTCATCGCCGAGGGCAGCGGCGCGAACGTGGCCTTCATCGGGTGCGGCAACCCCACCACGGGCTCCGGCACGCTCTACCGCGTGGACTCGGAGGGCGTGGTGCGCAACTCGGTGGCGCTGGGCATCCCGTGCAGCGCGGAGACCGTCATCACGAGCATCAACTCCCAGAGCGGCAAGCGCTGGGTGTGGACGCCCGGCGAGGGCGCCGTGGCGGTGGACTCCAACTTCGGCATCAGCGGCCGCACCTCGCCCACGTACTTCCTGGTCAACCTGTCCGTGATGGCCAACGGCGACGCGCTGGTGCGCGACCGCTACACGGTGTCCCGCCTCAAGCACACCAACGCCGGCGGCACCTTCCAGTGGACGTACAAGGGCGCGGTGCTGGGCCCCATCAGCCCACCGCTGGAGAAGGGCCAGCAGGTGCTGGTGCCCTACGTGGCGCAGCTGGAGTTCTCCACGGTGCCGCAGATCATCGTGGCCTACCTCGACGCGAACGGCACCAGCCAGGAGCTGCAACCGGTCCAGGAGAAGAAGATCCTCGCGTACAACGGCGAGCTGGACGAGCCGCCCGTCACCGCCTTCAGCCCGGACGGGTCCACGCTCTACGTGGCGTTCCTCCTCGCCAACAACCAGTCGCGCGTGCAGGCCTGCTCCACGGACCAGGAGGGCTGCGAGGGCGCCGCCTTCAAGTGGAGCAGCACCACGTTCCCGGTGCCGATGAACTTCCTCCTGCCCTTCGCCGCCGGCTCCCGGCTGGCAGCCATCGGCACGCAGCGGGTGTGGTTCCTGGATGCGTCGAACGGCCTGGTCACCAACAAGGGTGGCACGTCCGTGGACGCGTCCGGTCAGCTGCGCATCGCCCAGGTCCAGCTGGGCCACGCGACGAGCAAGGAGTTCTACCTGCTCAACGCCCCGAACGTGGCCGGCGCCCTGCCCCAGGAGATCGTCGCGGTGGACTCCGCCGAACAGGGCGAGCTGTTCCGCTACGAGGTCTCCAGCAGCCTGTCCTGCTCCGTGGATGACAGCGGGCGGCTGTGGATGCGCGTGGGCAACAACCTGGTCCAGGCGTTGACGCTGCCCGAGTACCGCGCCGTCAAGCCGTGACGGACGGCCGTCAGGGCCTGTCGGCGACGAGGAGCGCCTCCACGTTGCCGGCGGGCCCGGGCACGGGCGAGTCCATCACCCCGCGCACGGTGAGGCCGTGCTCGCGCACGAAGGCCGTCACCGTGTCGATGGCGTCCTGACGCGCCTCCGGGTCGCGCACCACGCCGCCCTTGCCCACCCGCTCCGGCCCCACCTCGAACTGGGGCTTCACCAGGGCGATGAGCAGGCCGCCCGGCGAGAGGAACGGCAGCACCGATGGCAGCACCTGCGTGAGCGAGATGAAGCTCACGTCGATGACGACCACGCCCACCTGCTCCGGCAGGTCCTCGTCCGTGAGGTAGCGCGCGTTGACGCGCTCGCGCGAGCGCACGCGCGGGTCGACGCGCAGCTTCTCGTGGAGCTGGCCATAGCCCACGTCGATGGCGTGCACCCGCACCGCGCCGTGCTGGAGCAGGCAGTCGGTGAAGCCCCCCGTGCTGGCGCCGATGTCCGCGCCCACGCGGCCCGTCACGTCCAGGCCGAAGCGGTCCATGGCCGCCTTCAGCTTGAGGCCGCCGCGCGACACGTAGGGCAGCACCTCGCCCTTGAGGCGCAGCTCCGCGTCCACGGGGACCAGCGAGCCCGGCTTGTCCACGCGCTGATCCGCCACCACCACCTGGCCGGCGAGGATGAGCGCCTGGGCCTTGGTGCGCGACTCGGCGAGCCCGCGCTCCACGACCAGCACGTCCAGCCGCTCCTTCTTCGGCTTCACCGGCGCTCCTCTCCGAGCAGCGCCCGACCCGCGCGCCGCAGTCCCGCCGCGTCCAGTCCCAGCTGCGCGCGCTGCACCCGCGCGTCCCCATGCGGCAGGAACACGTCCGGCATGCCCAGGAGCGTCACCCGGGGGGAGACGCCCGACGCCGCGTACAGCTCCAGCACCGCGCTGCCCAGGCCGCCCCGGGTGGTGCCCTCCTCCGCCACCACCACGTGCCCACCCGCCGCGGCCTCCAGGAGCGCGGCCTCGTCCAGCGGCCACGCCCGGCGCGCGTCCAGCACGCTCCAGTCCGGCTCGGACCGCGCGGCCTCCAGCGCGGAGAGGCCCAGCGGCCCGAGCGTCACCAGCGTGAGCCGCGAGCCGGGAGCGCGCTTCAGCCAGCGGGCGCCGGTCACGGGGACTTCGGGCGACGCGGACGCCAGCTCCGGCGGGACCTCCGGCAACGTGCCGCGCGGGAAGCGCAGCACGGAGGGCCCGGGCGCCTGGAGCGCGGTGGCGAGCAGGGGCGCCAGGTCCTCCCCCACCACCGGCGCCCACTGCGTGAGGCCCGGCAGCGGCCGGAGGAAGGACACGTCGTAGGCGCCCTGGTGCGTGGCGCCGTCCGCGCCCACCAGCCCCGCCCGGTCCACCGCGAAGACGACGGGCAGCCCCGGCAGGCACACGTCGTGGACCACCTGGTCGTACGCGCGCTGGAGGAAGGTGGAGTAGATGACGCACACCGGCTTCGCCCCCGCCGCGGCCAGCCCCGCGCAGAACGTCACCGCGTGCTGCTCCGCGATGCCCACGTCGTGCACGCGGTCCGGGAAGCGCGCCTTCAGGCCGGTGAGCGCGCTGCCCTCCAGCATCGCGGGCGTCACGGCCACCACGCGCGGGTCGCGCTCCAGCGCGTCGCCCAGCGCGTGGGCGAAGGCCTCGCTGAACGTGGTCCGTCCCCCGCGCGAGCGCACCAGCTTGCCGTCGCGCCACTCGTAGGGCCCCATCGCGTGGCCGCGCGTCTGCTCGTCGGCCTCCGCG
This sequence comes from Corallococcus sp. RDP092CA, assembly GCF_041903675.1. Classification (NCBI taxonomy): domain Bacteria; kingdom Pseudomonadati; phylum Myxococcota; class Myxococcia; order Myxococcales; family Myxococcaceae; genus Corallococcus; species Corallococcus sp. RDP092CA. Next base: position 75,144 of record NZ_JAYESI010000011.1, read on the forward strand.
GGCGGAAAGCCGCGCCCCTTCCGGGTCAGCGCGTGCACCACCACCGGACGCGACGACGCCTTCGCCTCGCGCAGCGCGCGCGTGAGGGCGCCCAGGTCGTGCCCGTCCACCGGGCCCAGGTAGGTGAAGCCCAGCGACTCGAAGAAGGCGCGGGCGTTGCGCGTGCGCAGGAGCGCGGGGATGGCGCCCACGTTCGCGCTGATGGACATCTGGTTGTCGTTGAGCACCACCACGAGCGGCAGCGGGCTGCCCCCCGCGTTGTTGAGCCCCTCGAAGCTCAGGCCTCCGGTGAGCGCGCCGTCGCCCACCACCGCCACCACGTGGCCCGAGTGGCCCAGCTGCCTGCGACCGGAGAGCAGCCCCAGCGCCGCGGAGATGGCCGTGCACGCGTGGCCCGCCGCCAGCGCGTCGTGCGGGCTCTCACGCGGATCCAGGAACGGCGCGATGCCGCCCGCCTGCCGCAGCGTGTGCATGCGCTCGCGCCGGCCGGTGAGCAGCTTGTGCGCGTAGGCCTGGTGCCCCACGTCGAAGAGGAGCGCGTCCTGCGGCGTGTGGAAGACGCGGTGCAGGGCCACCACCAGCTCCACCGCGCCCAGCGACGCGCCCAGGTGGCCCCCCACGCGGCCGCAGGTGGCGATGATGGCCTCGCGCAGCGCCTCGCACAGGCCGGGCAGCGCGTCCTCGGGGAGCGCGCGCACGTCCGCGGGTGACGCCACGCCGGACAGCACGTCCGCCATCAGGACTTCCGCTCCACCGAGTAGCGCGCCAGCGCCGCCAGCGGACCGTCCTCGCCCTCCAGCGGGCGCACCGCCGCCTGCGCGCGGGCCACCAGCTCCGAGGCCATGCGGCGCGACTCGTCCAGTCCCACCACCGCCGGGAAGGTGAAGCGCCCGGCCTCCGCGTCCGCGCCCACCGGCTTGCCCATGGCCTCCGCGCTCGACGTCACGTCCAGCACGTCGTCGGCGATCTGGAAGGCCAGGCCCACGGCCTCGCCGTAGGTCACCGCGCTCGCGAGCGCCGCCGCGTCACCGCCCGCCGCCTGGACGCCCATCCGGCACGCCGCGAGGATGAGCGCGCCCGTCTTCAGCCGGTGCAGCCGCAAGAGGTAGTCCAGCGTCGGGGCCCGGTCCGCCGCGATGTCCAGCACCTGCCCGCCCACCATCCCCGCCGCGCCCGACGCGCGCGCCAGCTCCGCGCACAGGGTGCCGCGCACCGGCTCCGGACCGGAGGCGAGCAGCGTGAAGGCCTCCGTGAGCAGCGCGTCCCCGGCCAGCAGCGCCACCGGCTCGCCGTAGACCTTGTGGTTCGTGGGCCGGCCCCGGCGCAGGTCGTCGTTGTCCATCGCGGGCAGGTCGTCGTGCACCAGCGAATAGGTGTGCACGTACTCCAGCGAGCACGCCGCATCCAGCACGACGACGTCGTCGGTGCTCGCCCTCGCCACCGCGTCCGCGAAGGCCAGGCACAGCACGGGGCGCAGGCGCTTGCCGCCCGCGAGCAGCGAGTAGCGCATGGACTCCGCCAGCTGGGGCGGCGTGCCCGCGGAGGCCCAGCGGTCCGCGCGTTCGAGCAGGAGCGCCTCCACCCGCGCCTGCTGCATGCGCATGAAGGGATCCAGGTTGAAGACGGCCATCGGGGTCAGGGCTCCTTCGCCACGTCGGCGGAGATGAGTTCGCGGATGCGCTTGACGAGCGCGTCCAGCTCCAGCGGCTTCACGAAGTAGTCGGCCGCGCCGACCTCCATGCCGCGCCGCTTGTCCTCCGGGTCTCCCCGCCCGCTGATGAAGATGATGGGGATGTCCCGGAACTGCTTGTTCTGCTTCACGGCCTGGCACAGCTCGAAGCCGTTGATCCAGGACATGTTCACGTCCAGGAGGATGGCGTGCGGCCGGTGCAGCTCCAGCGACGCCACGAGCCGCAGGCCATTGGCCGCGGACATGACCTCGAACCCCTCGGCCCCCAGGGCCTCGGCGAGCAGCTCACGCGTGTCGCGGTCGTCATCGACAATCGTAATCTTCGGCTTCGACATGCCCGGCCTCCGCCCTTCCCCTGGTGACTAGAACGGGACATCGTCCTCCGGCGGCGGACGCGACGGCGCGGCCGTCCGGGGGGCGGCCTGGGGAGCGGGCCGGGCCGCCACCGCCAGCGGCGCGACCACGTCCTGGCCGTCCTCGTCCACCAGCAGCTGTTCGATGCGCTGCTCGGCCTCCGTGAGCAGCTTCTCGCCCCGGCGGACGAGGCGGATGCCCTCCTCGAACGCCTTGAGCGACTCCTCGAGCGACAGGTCGCCGCTCTCCAGCCGCGCCACCGTCTCTTCCAGGCGCGACACCACGTCCCCGTACTGCTCCGGGGCGGGCTCCACCTTGGGGTTCTTGTCCGACTTCGCCACGGCCATCCACCTCCCCGAGCGGGGCGCGGAATGTAGAGGGTGGCCCGCTAGCAGTCCACCGGGCCTTTCAGGCGGGTCACGGTCGCTTCGATTTCTTCACACCCGCCCAGCGTTTTCGCCCCGTGGGCCGCCAGCTTGATGCCCAGCACGTCCCCCACCACCACGTCCGACATGGAGCGCACCACCACGCCGTCCCGCTGGCGGAACGTCACCGCGTACCCGCGAGACATCACCTTCAGGGGGCTCAGGGCGTCCAGGCGCCCCCCCAGCCGTCCGAAGTGGGTCTGCGCGGACGACAGCATGCCCCGCTGCAATTCCAGGAGCCGCGCCCGCGCCTGGGCCACCTTCGCCCGCTCGGCCGCCACGCGCGCCGTGGGCGAGGCCCGCTCCAGCCCCAGCCGCGCGTCCGCCAGCGCGCCCCGCCTCCGGGTGACGCCCGCGCGCGCCGCCTCCGTCAGGCGCATGGCCAGCTTCAGCAGGTGGGCCCGCTGCTCCGACAGCCGCGTCTGGGGCCGCGCCCGCTGGAGCCGGTCCTGGAGGGCGCGCAGCGTCTCCCGGTGCTCGCGCGTCCGGGGGCGCATGACGCGCATCATCGCCTCCACCTGCTCGGACAGGTGCAGGCGCTGGTGGTTCACCTCGCGGCGCGGGTCCGGCAGCCGCGCGCGGAGCTGACCCTGGCGCTCGCGCAGCTCCAGCACCCGCCGCTCCATGGCCCGGCGCAGCCGCCCGGACTGGGTGGCCAGCGTCAGCTCCAGGTCCGCCAGCACCGGCGCCAGCCGCTCCGCCGCCGCGCTGGGCGTGGGCGCGCGCAGGTCCGCGACGAAGTCGGAGATGGTGAAGTCGATTTCGTGGCCGATGGCGGACACCACCGGCACGGGCGAGGCGAAGATGGCGCGCGCCACCCGCTCCTCGTTGAACGTCCAGAGGTCCTCCACGGAGCCTCCGCCGCGCGTCACGACGATGACGTCCACGTCGGTGCGCCCGAGCCGCTCGATGGCCCGCGCCACGTCCTCCGCGGAGCCCTCCCCCTGCACGCGCGCGTCCGCCAGCAGCACGCCCAGCCGGGGGTTGCGCGAGTGCAGCACGCGCAGGAAGTCCTGGAGCGCCGCGCCGGTGCGGCTGGTGACCACGCCGATGCGCCGGGGCAGGAACGGCACGGGCCGGGGCGGCCGCACGCGCCGGTCGCCGATGAGCCCCTCCGCCGCCAGCCGCTGCTTGAGCTGCTCGAACGCGAGCGCCAGCGCGCCCTCGCCCACCGGCTCCAGCCGGGACACGATGAGGCTGTAGCGGCCCTGCGGCTCGTACAGGTCCACGCTGCCCTCGGCCAGCACCTCCATGCCGTCGCGCAGGGCGAAGCGGATCCGCGCCGCCATGGACGCCCACACCTTCGCGTCGATGGAGGCGTCCGAGTCCTTGAGCGTGAAGTACCAGTGGCCGCGGGCGTTGGCGCCCCGGAAGCTGGACACCTCGCCGCGCACCAGCACGCGCGGGAAGCGCGACTCCACCGTCTGCTTGATCTGCCGGGTGAGCTCGCCCACCGACAGCACCGTGCGCTCCGGGCGCGGCGGCGCGGCGATGACGGCCGGGGGCGCCGGAGCGGCGGCGGCGGCCGGGGGCTGCGCGGCGAGCTCCGCCACGGGCGCGGACGGCGGCGCCTTGGGGGGCCGGGGCGCGGCGGTCTTCGGAGGCGCGGGGCGCAGGGGCGGCAGGAGCGACGTGCCGAACAGGTCGCCCTGCCCCGGCTCGTCGGCCGGGGGCGGCTGCGCCCCCTTGCGCTTCTTCATCGCGACAGCTTCTCGACCCAGCCCTGGGCCTTGCCGTGCAGCTCGTCGTCCGGCGGCGTCATCGCGACGACGTCGCGGAACTTGGGCAGCGCGTCCTCCGGGCTGGAGTCCTTGATGGAGTAGGCCTGGAGGTACAGGTCCTTCGCCTTGCCCTTGAGGTCGTTGACGATGTTGGCCGCGCCCGCGTGCGCGGGGTCCGCCTGGAGCGCGCGGCGGGCGAACTCCATGGCGCGAGACCACTGGCCGGCGGCCTTCGCGCCCGCGGCGCTCTTGTAATAGATGGTCGCCGCGCGGGTGCCCGCGGTGCGCGCCAGCTTGCTGCCGCGCCCGTCGGTGATGTCCTTGTCCAGCGCGAGCAGCCGGGTGAGGCCCTTGGCGTCCAGGTCCTCCAGCTTCTTGTAGAGGTTGCCGAACTCCGTCACCTGCCCCATCAGCTGCTTGCACTGCGGCGTCTTGGCCGCGCACGCGTTGAGCATGGCCGCCGCGCCGGTGATGTCACCATCGCGGAAGCGGTCCACCGCGGGCTCCCACGGCTTGGGCGCCGAGGCCACGCGCACGGGGTCCGGGCGGGTCAGGTCCGCGACGACGCGCGCGGCCTCGTCATTGACCAGCTTGCCGTCGCGGTGCTCGGGGAAGGTCGCGAGCACGTCGTCGGTGATGGCCTTGGCCTGCTGCACCTTCTCCAGCTCGCGGGTGTCCAGCAGGCCCTTGGCCTCCTTCGTGCGCTTGTCGGCGGCGTCGATCAGGCTCTTGCGCGCCGCCTTCAGCTGCTCGTAGAGCTGGGTGTCGCTGCTCACCTTCTCGATGGACGCCTTCGCGTTGGCGAGCTCGCCCTTCTCCAGCGCCGCCTGGGCCGTGGCCAGGTGGCCCTGGTTGGGAATCTCGCGCTCCGCGGCCTTCAGGTAGTCCGCCACGCCGGGGTAGTCCGGCGCCTGCGCGTGGAGCTCCTCCAGCTTCGCCTTGGCCTGCTCCCACTGGCCCTCGCGCACCAGGTTCTTGGCCTCCTGGAAGAGGCCGCCCAGGTGCGCGCGGTACTCGAGCTGCTCCGCCTCGATGCGGCCCTGCTCCTCCTGCTGCTGCCGCATGCGCGAGCGCGCGACGCCCAGGCCCGCGAAGAGCAGCACCAGCACGGCGGCGCCCGCGAGCTTGATCCGCATGCGCTTGCGCTTCATCTCCGGCGTGAGCTCCGCGGCGGCGGCGGCCCGCGACGTCTGCGGGCGCGCGCGGCCTTCACGGGCGGGACGCGCGGGCACGGCCGCGGCACCGCGGGCACCCGAGGCGGACGGCCGGGGACGGGGGCTGGAGGGCGCCTGCACCTTGGCGGTGCTGTTGGCGGTGTCCTCGTAGCGCAGCTCCGAGTCGCCCAGCGTGATGATGTCGCCGTTGGCGAGCAGCGTCTCCTCGGAGATGGGCTCGCCGTTGACGATGGTGCCGTTGCCGGAGCCCATGTCACTGACCATCCAGCCAGCGGACTCCTTGCGCAGCGTCACGTGCTTGCGGGAGACGGACGTGTCCTGGATGCAGATGGGGTTGTCGGTGGAGCGGCCCACCGTGTACTCGAGCTCGGAGAGCGCGAACTCCTCGCCCTCCATGGGGCCGGCGACGACGACGAGCTTCGCGGGGCGGGCCGCGGCCGCGGCCGCACCGGCGGTCGACCGGCGGACCGGCGCGCGCTGTCCGGTCCCGGAGGATGGCGTACCTGACGTAGGCCGTCGGCGAGCGGGGGGAGGTGCGTTCGACATGGAGGTCACCACGTCCTGCTGAGGGGGGCACGGGCCCTAAAGCTCGTGCTCATAGGCTTTTTCCAGCGCGAGATTGTGGCAGCGATGCTCGGCGGTAGGGAAGCGTCTCCGCACGTCTTCCAGGGTGGCGACCGCGTCCCGTCGGCTTCGGAACTGAACCGCCCGCTGGAACTGCATCATCAGCTGGCTGCAGCGGTGGTCCAACTCCATTGAAATCTGGGCGATCCGCTCCCGGACGTCCTCGTACAGATCCGGCTTCTCGTCGAGCGCTTCCAGGGTGATCCACGCGGCGCGGTACTCCCGCCACGCCTTGAACAGGTTCTCCGCGCCCACATCCTTGAGCTCGTAGAAGTGGGCGCCGGACCTCGCCAGCTCCCGGGCGGAAGCGACCAGCTGGTCGGGCGGCAGCTCGGGCACCGGGATGATCTCCAGGCGCAGGTTCCAGATGCGCCAGGGGTCGTGGCCGGGCGGGTTGAGGGCGTTGTCGAAGAGGAGCTGGTTGTTGGCGTTGCGGCGCAGGAGGCTGGGCGGGAGGACCTGCTCCAGCTCGCGCTCGGCGGTCTGCGCCGTGTCAGGAGGGACCCAGCCCAGGGACACGCCGTTGAGGGACAGGTTGACCTCGTCCCGGGCGATGTCGCTGGCCTGGTAGTGCAGCACCGCCACCGCGCGCGTGGGGGACACGAATCTGAAGTCGAAGAGCTTGTCGTCGGCGTGGACCCAGCGCACGCCTTCGCCCAGGCCGAAGGAGTCCATCACCGGCTCCATGCCCAGCTTGAAGGGCTCGCGGCCCGGGAGGCGGATGGCGGACGGCATCGCGAGCGCCGCGAGCAGCGTCACCACCACCAGCCCCCCCACCGCTGCCAGCGACGCGAAGCCGATGCGCTTGAGCTTCGACTGGCGCTGCCAGAAGAGCAGGAACCGGCCGGAGAGCGTCTTGCCCAGCTGACGCCGCTTGCGGGCCTTGTCCGCGGCGGACGAGGGCTCGACCTTCGCGACGACCGTCACCGGGCCGTTGGGCGCGGGCTGGGTGGAGGAGGCATCCAGGTCGGGCGAGACGGGCTGGGTGGCGTCGCCCTCCGCGTCCGCGGACGGCGCGGGGGCCAGCAAGGGGGCGGAGCCAGGCAGCGGCCCCGGGTCCAGCGCCGGGGGCGGCGCGGCGTGCTCCCGGCCCACCCACGTCACCGGCTCCGGCGAAGGCGGCGGGACGGGAGGGCTCCAGGCCGGAGGGGAGGCGAAGACCGGCGCGGCGGTGACGGACGCCTCCTGACCCGCGAAGGTCCCCGAGGCCCGGGTCTCCTCGGGCGCCACGTAGGCATCCTGGTCCTGTCCGACGAAGGTCACGGGCTCGTGGGAGCCGGACGCGGCCGGCGTCGCGCTCGCGAGGCGCACGGGGGGAGCCACGAGCGGGCTGACCGGAGTGATGGGCCGGAGGTCGAGGACGGTCCGCTCCTCGGGCTCCTCCATCTCCTGCGGAAGCTGTGCCGGGGCGTCATCCTGTGGCGGCGCCGCTTCCACCAGGGGCGGGGCCTCCGGGGTCGCCGGAATCGCCATCAGCGTGCGCTCTTCGGGCTCCTCCAGGCTCATCGCGGGCAGCGCGAACCCGGCGTCCTGCGGCGGCGCCACCTCCGCCGGGGGCGGCGCTTCCGGGGTCGCCGGAATCGCCATCAGCGTGCGCTCCTCGGGCTCCTCCATCACCGCGAGGGGCAGCTCGGCGACCGGCGCGGGCGAATCCACGGTGGAAATCGCCATCAACGTGCGCTCCTCCGGTTCGTCCTCCGGCACCAGGGGCGCCAGGGCCTCGGAGGGCGGAGCAACGGGAGGCCGCGCCGGGGGCGGCGGAGGCATGAGCCCCGGCGGCGTCATCAGCGGCAGGCCGGACACGGAGGCCCCAGCGCCCTGAGCCTCCGGAGCGGCGGGGGCGCGCGCGGCGCCGCGCCCCAGCGACGGACGGTTGAGCGCGGGCGCACCGAGACCGGGCGGGGGCGCGACGCCATTGCGCTTCGCGGAGACCGCCGGCACCGCGGAAGCCGGGGCTCCGTCCGGGGCGGCGGCCCCTGGGTGACCGCTCACGACGCCATTGCGCTTCGCGGAGGCCGCCGCGGGGACAGGCTCCGTCGAGGCAGGAGCGCCCGCCGCGCGAAGCTCCGGTGCCCTCACCTGGGCGGGCTCCGAAGCAGGCGCGTCCGGCACCAGGATGCGGCCTGAACCCGAGCCCCCCACGGCAGGCAGTCCCGGCCCGGAGGCCCTGACAGAGGCGGAGGCCCCAGGGGCCTTGTTCACATGCGGGGCACTGCCCACTGCGGGTCCAGCGGGCGCCCTGGCCGGAGAGCCCACGGCCGGAGCGACAGCCCCCAGCACCGGCGGCCCCGCGGGAGTCCTGACCGGCGCGTTCGCTGACGGCCCGGAAGGCGCCAACACAGGAGGCGCGGCGGGCACCTTGCCCGAAGCAGTTGCCCCGAGCGTAGAGGCCCCCTGCACCGGAGATTTGACCGGCGCGGTAGCCCCGGGCGCGGAGGTCCCCAACACTGGAGGCTTGACCGGCGCGGTAGCCCCGGGCGCGGGGGTCCCCAGCACCGGCGGCTTGACCGGCGCGGCTGCCCCGGGCGTGGAGGTCCCCAGCACCGGAGACTTGACCGGCGCGACAGTCCCCTGCACCGGCGCTCCCTGAGAAGTCCTCGCTGGAGCTGAGGCACCCGGCGCGGCAGCCCCCTGCACCGGCGGCCCTGACGGAGCCTTAGCCGGCGCGGCAGCCGCCTGCACAGGAGCGACCCCAGGAGTCCTGACGGGGGCGGCAGCCCCCTGCCCCGGTGGCCCAGCCGGAGCCCTGGCCGGCGCGGAGGCGCCGACCGTCGGCAGGTCTGGAGCGGAGGGATGCTTCGAGGGCGTCGCCGCCATCGGCATCGCGGGAGTCGCGCCGGCCTTCGCGACGGGCACGGTCGCTCCGGGACGCGGCGGGGACGCCTGCCGTGCCATGGTCGGCATCGACTGCTGGTAGCTCGTGGGCGCAGCCTCGAGCTCCGCGAGCGACGCCTGCTCCATGCCCTGCGGTGACACCTTCGCGTGGGGCGGCGCGAGCGCGCGCCGGATGGGCCGGGTGACGTCGTCGTCCCCTTCCGGCGGCATCCACACGAAGGTGAACTCCACCGGCCCCACGGTGATGCGGTCACCGTCGCGCAGCTGCTGCTCGCCGCTCAGCAGCTGACCATTCAGCTGCGTGCCGTTCGCGCTGCCGACGTCCGCGGCGAAGTAACGACCATCCCTCTCCGTGATGCGCGCATGACGCCGGGAGACACCGTGGTCATGCAGCACCAGGTCGTTCTCCGAGGTCCGGCCGATCTTCACTTCGGCCTGCTCGAAGGCGAGCTCCCTTCCAACCTGGAGCCCCTGGGTGATGGTGAGCAGGATGGGCAGAGGACTAGCCCCCGACGTTGCCGAACATGAACTGGAACACGATGGGACCGAAGAGCACCATGAACACCGTCGGGAAGATGCAGGCGATGAGCGGGAAGAGCATCTTCACCGGCGCCTCGCCGGCCAGCTTCTCCGCGCGCTGCGTGCGGTCGATGCGCATCTGCGTGGACTGGATGCGCAGCACCTTGCCCAGGCTCGTGCCCATCTTGTCCGCCTGGATCAGCGCCGTGACGAACGTCGTCAGCGACGGCAGGTCCACGCGCACGATCATGCTCTTCAGCGCCTCTTCACGCGTCTTGCCCATCTTGAGCTGCTTGAGCACCAGCTGCAGCTCCTCGCGCAGCGGGCCCTGGCGGCCCTTCTCCACCACCTTCGCCAGCGCGCCCGTGAAGTCCATGCCCGCTTCCACCGACAGCGTCAGCAGGTCCAGGTTGTACGGAAGCGCGCGGCTGATGGCCAGGTGACGGCGCTTCACCTGATCGTTCAACCAGATGAGCGGGTAGAACAGGCCCAGCAGCATCACCAGCAGCGACCAGGCCAGGTTCATCCCGATGCCGTTGACGACGAACAGGCCGGCCAGCAGCGCGAAGAAGGCGCTCACCTCCTGCAGCGCCATGATGTCCTCGGGCTTGTACTGCGACGGCTCGCCCGCCTTGATGAGCTTGCGGCGCGTCTTGGACTCGTAGCCCGGCCACATGAAGCGCCGGTTCATCGCGCCCAGCTTGCGGATGGCGACGGAGCCCGCGCCCTTCATGCCGCCCGCGGACTCGTCGCGGACTTCCGTAAGGAAGCGCTCCAGCACGTTGTTGTACAGGCCGACGCCCAGGAACGCCACCGCGCCCGCGGTCAGCAGTGCCGAGCCGCCCATCAGCAGAACTGTCAGGACTTCCTGCATGGTGCGCCTCGATTCAGATGTCGATGTTGACGATGCGCCGGATGATGAGGATGCCCATGATCTCCATGATGGCGATCAGGGTCACCAGGACGTAGCCGAAGATGTGGTTCATCATCGGCTCCATCAGGTCCGGACGCATGTAGTTGAGCACCATGCCCAGCACCGCCGGCATGGCCGCGACGATCCACCCCTGGAGCTTGCCCTGGGACGTCAGCGCGTCGATCTTGCCCTCCAGGCGGAAGCGCTCGCGGATCACCGTGGAGATGGTCTCGAACATCTCCGCCATGTTGCCGCCCAGCTGGCGCGCGATGTTGGTGGACACCACCACCAGCTCCAGGTCGTCGCTGCCCACGCGGCGGCCCATGTTGATGAGCGCCTCCTCCAGCGGCACGCCCAGCTTCACTTCCTTCACGAAGAGGCCGAACTCCTGGGACAACGGCGGCATCGCCTCGCGCGCCACGTGCTCGATGGCCTGCGGGAACGTGAGGCCGGCCTTGAACGCGTTGGCCATGGCCTGCAGCGCGTCCACCAGCTGCACGTTGAACTTCTTGATGCGGCGCTTGCGGTAGTGCTTCACGAGCAGCATCGGCAGGAAGAAGCCGAAGATGGTCGCCAACACCGCCAGGATGGGGTTGAAGACGATGTAGCTGAGGATGCCCAGGAGGCACATGCAGGCGATGTTGAGGATCAACATCTGCCGCGCGTCGATGAAGAGGAACATGTCGCTCAAGTCGTTCATCGACTTGGCGACGTAGCGCTCCTGGTACTGCTCATACGCCTTCGACAGGACGCTGAAGATCACCAGGCTGAAGAAGAAGACCGAGCCGGTGACGAGAAGGAGGACGATACCTGCGAGCATGGGCGCGAATCCCCGGGGGAGGAGGGAGGGGGTCGCAGGGCCGCTTCAGCTTCGGAAGCGGCCCCGCGCGCGAAAGCTACGGCGAGCCGGCCGAGGCCTTCTCGCTGCCGCCGCCCTTGATGATCTGGATGATCTCCCGGCGCTTCTGCTCCAGCACGCGGGTGCGCTCACCGGAGAGCAGCGTGCTGATGGTGGCGCGGCCGCGCTCCTCGATGAGGTCCACGTCGTCCTCGTTGCGCAGGGACAGCGTCAGCTGACCGAGCTCCGCCGCCAGCACCAGGATCTCCGCCTCTTCCGGCAGCACCATCAGCGAGACGTTGCTGTACTCGCGCTGGCTCTCCGGGATGAGGTTGATGTTCGTGGTGCCGGTGATCTTGCCCGTGGCCACCACGATGATGTTCTGCAGCAGCGTCACGGCGACGCTCTCGTCCGTCTGCGGATCGCGGAACGTGCCGATGATGTCCACGTGGTCGTTCGGACGGATCCACCCGCCCACGGACGTGGTCTGCTTCGCCTCGATGGTGATGGCGCGCGCCTTCTTCTGCACCTTCGTGGACAGGCGCTCGGCGGCCTTCGTGGTCTCGAACTGGCTCCAGAGGATGGGGTCGCCGGCCTGCAGAGCCACCAGCACCTTCTGGTTCACGATGTAGCCAGCGGAGTCCGGCTTCACCACCGACGAGGTGACGAACTGCTCGGGCACGGAGCGCTGGGAGATCATCTCGTACGTGATGACCGAGCCCTCGGGCATGTCCTGGCCCGCGACCACCACGGGAACCAGGTTCCACCCGCGGCGCACATCAGCTTCCTTCTTCTTGATGGCCGAGTAGGCCACGATGCCGGCGAGCATACCGAGCACCAGTGCGACGATGAGTGGGGTCTTACCCTTCAACATGGTTCGAGGTCCTCCAGAACGGTGGGGCGCCGTCGTGGCGGCAGGACTGCTTGGGACGAGGGGCGATGCCAGGGCGCGAACGGGGCGTGATGTTAGCCATGCACCGCTGCGGGTGTCAAAACCACCTCTCGTGACAAAGCGGAATCCCGGGACCTCCGGAGCTCGCGGGGCCTGCCCGCCCGGTCGGGAGGGCGGCTCGACACACGGGCTGATCCGCGGCCCGCCGTCCCTCAGGGGAACGGCAGGTTCAGCACGAAGTAGAACGAGTCGTAATAGATCTGGTACGCCTCGAGGAACAGGTCGATGACGTTGGTCTGCCGGTCGTCGTTCCAGCGGATCTTCACCGTGGCGCCGATGACGAGCCCGACGATCAACACCCAGTTGATCATCGAGTACTCCACCATGGCCTGGCCACGGCGGGCCCGGCGCGGCGGGGACTTCCGGGGGCTGTTCACGGGGGGAGCGTGCACGATGCCCCCATTATCCAGGACGCGGCCCCCGGACGCATCGGTCATGTGGACTGCCGCCCTCCCCTACTTCGCGGGCTGGGCGGGGGCGGCGTTGGCTGGAGCCACGGGGGGCGCGGCCTGACGCAGGCGGCGCTGGGCCAGCTGGGCCGCGCTGGAGTCCGGGGCCTCGGTGAGGATCTGCCCGCAGACGGCGGCGGCCTCCCGGGTCCGGCCCTGGACGGACTCGGACTCGCAGAGGCGGGAGAGCAGCGCCAGCCGCTCGTTGCCGCTGGCGCCGGCCGCGAGCGCGGCGCGCAGCAGCTGGGCCTCCCGGGCGCGGTCGCCCCGGTCCAACGCGGCCTGGGCCTGGGCGGACAGGTCGCGCGCCGTCATCGCCTCGTCGGAGGCGGACTTCTCCACGGGCAGGGGCTTCGAAGCCGACGCGCGGGTGGACTCCTTGCGCGTCCCGGCGGCCGCGGGCTCCGGGGACGAAGGCCCGCCGACCGCCCCCGTGCTGGCAGGGGCTGGCGTCACGCGCTGGGCCAGGGGCGCGGCGGCCGCGGGAGGCGGCGGCGGTGGTGAGGCCGGAGCGCTCGCGACCTCTTGCTCCGCGTCGTCCGAGGAGAGCCCCCGACCGTAGGCCTTTCCGCCCAACCTCAGCGAGCCATCCTTCGTGGCCTGGGCCTTGTCGCGGCCTTCCGCCACCTCACGCCGGGGCGCGGTGGCGACGCTCTCGGCCAGCGCCCCCTGGGCCGCCTCTTCCTTCGGCGGTGAATCCAGCTTCGCCCCAGGAGCCCCGGCGGACGGCTCAAGCGCCGCGAACCCGTTGTCCCCGTCCCGGACGGCCTTGGACACCTTCTTCTTCGGGGCGTCGTCCTCGGACGAGCGGCGCCGCTCCAGGAGCGCGCCACCGCTGCCCGCGTTCATCCAGTCCGACGGACGGGCCGCGGCCGCGCCCTTGCGCTCCATCTTCGCCTTCGCCTGCTCCTGGTCGGCCACCGAGCCCACCGGCTCGGGCGAGACGGCCGCCAGCGCATCCGCGGCCTCGTCGGACGATGCGCTCCGCATGGGCGCGGGGGCCGGCGCCATCATCGCGGCCGGCTTGGGCTCCTGCGCCTCCGCCTTCGAACTGGGAGGAGCGGCCTTCTGCGACAGGTTCGGCGTCAGCTCGAGGTTCTGGCTGATGGTCAGCGTGAGGAGGCCGAAGGTGCTCACCGTGGCCAGGCCCACCACGGGCAGCAGCCAGCGGCGCCAGCGCGCGGGCTTCGGCTCCGGGCCGGCGGCGGCGCGGCGCGCGGACTGCTGCGCGTACGCGAGCAGCGACTCCAGGCCGGCGTCCGGCGCGGGCTCGGACGACAGCTGCGCCATGGTGGTGCGGACACCGCGGATGTCCGCCAGCGCCTTCGTGCAGCGCGCGCAGCCCTGGACGTGCTGCTCCAGCGCCTGGGCCTCCGACGCGGGCAGCTCTCCGTAGGCGAAGTCGAGGAGCCGGTCCTCGTGCGCATGGGCATTCTGGACACTCATCCCGCCACCGTCCTTCCATCCTCCGACAGATCGCCGTCCACGCCCAGCTCTCCCAGGCGGCGGCGCAGGCCCTCCAGCGCGTAGCGCATCCGGCTCTTCACCGTGTTCTCGGACACGCCCGTCACCTCGGCGATCTCCTTGAACGGGATGCCGCTGTACTCGCGCAGCACGAACACCTCGCGCTGTTCTTCCGGGAGGGCCGCGAGGGCCCGCTCCAGCAGGGGCCGGAGCCGGGCGTTGTGCGCCCCGCGCTCCGGGCTGGCACCCTCGTTCGGCAGCCCCTCGCCCAGCGGCCGTCCGTCGTCGCCGTCCGCCCCGGCCGTGGGGGCTTCCAAGGACGTGGCCTGGCGGTAGCTCTCTTTGCGCGTGCTGTCCACGCAGAGGTTCCTCGCGATGGTGTACAGCCAGGTCGTGAACCGGGCCTTGGGCTCGTATTCCCGGGCGCTGCGGACCACCTTGAGCCAGGTCTCCTGCAGCACGTCCTCCGCCCGCGCCCGGTGCCCCACGAAGCGCAGGATGAAGTTGAACACCGGCGCGCGGTGCTTGCGCACCAACGCTTCGAACGCACGCGCGTTTCCCGCCTGGAAGGCGAGCATCAGCTGCTCGTCTGAGGTTTCGGGTGCCAAACTTCCCCCAGTGCCCATGAAGCCACGGGTGCCATCCCCTTCACCGCCCACGGCCTGTAACGGACAGCCGCGCGCGAAAGGTCTATTCCGGCCGTGGCCGCCGGTAAGTGGCGAGAATGACAGGGACCGCCACCCCTGTCACCAGAAGTGCCTGCGCCAGCAGCACGGCCGGTAGCGGACGCTGCACATGGACGTACAGCGAGCGGCCAAGTGCCACCCCCAGCAGGACGCCCGTCAGCGTGCGCACGGGGTTGGAACCGGACGCGGGCCGGAAGCGTCCCACCGCCCAGTCCACGAGCGCGGGCAGCGTGAGGGCCAGCACCACGGGCACGTCCCACTCCCACGCGAGCGGCGCCTTCAGCGCGAACAGCCCGGCGAAGACGGCGGCGAGCACCGGGTACGTGCCCAGGCATCGCGCGCACACGCGCACGCCCGCGAGCACGTATGTGCGGTTGTACTCATCCGCGTGATGATGGCTGAGCCAGAACACCGGCACCTCCTCCGGACGCGGGAACAGCGGGCCCGCCCTGTACGCTCCGCGACTCCCCTTCGGCCAGGAAGCACGCCGCCGCGTGACCTCCGCCCAGGGGATACAGCGGCGGTGACTCGCGGCGGCAGCGCTCCATCGCATGCGGGCAGCGCGGATGGAACGCGCAGCCGGATGGCGGCGCCAGGGGCGAAGGCGGCTCGCCCGGCAGGAGCAGCCGCGTCCGGGGATGCTCCGGATCCGGCACCGGCACCGCGGACAGCAGGGCCTGCGTGTACGGATGGCGGGGCCCGGCGTACAGCGCCCGCGACGGCGCCACCTCCACGATGCGGCCCAGGTACATCACCGCCACGCGCGTGGACACGTACTCCACGATCTTCAGGTCGTGCGCGATGAAGACGTAGGTGAGCCCGCGCTCGCGCTGCAGGTCCACCAGCAGGTTGACGATCTGCGCCTGGATGGAGACGTCCAGCGCGCTGATGGGCTCGTCCGCCACCACCAGGTCCGGACGCAACGCGATGGCACGTGCAATGCCAATGCGCTGACGCTGGCCGCCGGAGAACTCGTGCGGGTAGCGCTGTCGCGCCTCGCGGGGCAGCCCCATGGCGTCGAGCAGCGCCAGCACCTCGTCCTCGCGCGCCCTGCCCTTCGCGAGGCCGTGGATGGCGAAGGGCTCCGCGAGGATGTCCCCCACCGTCATGCGCGGGTTGAGCGACGCGTATGGGTCCTGGAAGACGAGCTGCATCTGGCGGCGCAGCGGCCGCAACTCGCGCTGGGACAGGCCGGTCAGCTCGCGCCCGTCCACGCGGATGGAGCCGGAGGTGGGGTCGAGGAGGCGCAGCACCGCGCGCCCCAGGGTGCTCTTGCCGCAGCCGCTCTCCCCCACCAGCCCCAGCGTCTCGCCCCGGGCGACGTCGAAGGACACGCCGTCCACCGCGCGCACCGTGCCGCGCGTGCGTCCCAGCCACCCGCCCTTCACCGGGAAGTGGACCTTGAGGTCGCGCACCTGGACCAGCGGCGCGCTCATGGCGCGGGCACCGGGTGGTGGCAGGCGGCGGACTGGCCTCCGCGCTTCGGCTCCAGCACGGGCGCGACGCGGGCGCACAGCTCCGAGGCGCGGTCGCACCGGTCGCGGAACGCGCACCCGGACGGCAGCGCGGTGAGCGACGGCACCATGCCGGGGATGGCCTTCAGCCGCTGACGCCCGCCCTCCGCCGCCGCGCCCGCGTCGTGCAGCGACGGGATGGAGCGCAGCAGGCCCGCCGTGTACGGATGGGCGGGCCGCGCGAACAGCTCGCGCACCGGGGCCTGCTCCACGACGCGGCCCGCGTACATCACCACCACCGCGTCGCAGCTTCCCGCCACCACGCCCAGGTCGTGGGTGATCAGCATCACCGCCATGTGGCGCTCGGCCTGGAGGCGCTTGAGCAGCTCCAGGATCTGGGCCTGGATGGTGACGTCCAGCGCCGTGGTGGGCTCGTCCGCGATGAGCAGCGCGGGGTCGCACGCGAGCGCCATGGCGATCATCACGCGCTGGCGCATGCCGCCGGAGAGCTGGTGCGGATACGCGTCCACGCGCTCGCCGGGCGCCGGGATGCCCACCTGCCGGAGCATCTCCACCGCGCGCTCACGCGCCTGGGCCCTGGTGGCGCCCAGGTGCAGCCGGACGCCCTCGCCAATCTGCTCGCCCACGGTGAACACCGGGTTGAGCGACGTCATGGGCTCCTGGAAGACCATGGCCACGTGCCGGCCGCGCACGCGGCGCATCTCCTTCTCCGGCAGGGCCAGCAAGTCCTCGCCCCGGAAGCGCACCTCGCCGCCCACCACGCGGCCCGGCGGCTGGGGCACGAGCCTCATCACCGACAGCGCCGTGAGGCTCTTGCCGCAGCCGCTCTCCCCCACCACCCCCAGCGTGCCGCCGGGAGGGACGGCGAAGGACACGCCGTCCACCGCGCGCACCGTGCCGCGCGGGAGCGACAGCTGGGTGACGAGCCCCCGCACGTCCAGGAGCGGGGCATCGGCCGAGGCCCCGGGGGACGGCGCGGCGCCGGTCACTTCTGGGCCAGCTCCTCCAGGAACTCCGCCTCCTGGATGAGCCCCTTGCGGATGAGCAGGCGGATGAGGCTCGCGACCATGCGCGCGGGCTTGACCTTCTCCGTGTCCAGGCTGGCCTCCTCGCCGCGCGAGATGCGGTCGATGTCGTCCAGCACCGCCAGGTCCTCCTCGGAGAAGTCCGGCGTGGGCGTGAGCGGCACGGACGGCCTCACGCCCTGCGCGGCGCCGCCGAAGAGCACCACCGGCACGCGCGGCTTGCTCGGGTCCTCGGGCTCCGCGGGGGGCGGGGGCGGCGGACGGGCCGCGGCGGGCGGCGGCGGACGCGGGGCCTTGGGCCGGGGCGTGGAGCCCAGGATGTCCTCCAGCACCTCCGCCCCGTCGGCGGAGGACTCGTGGGGCGGCGGCGGCGGCAGGTCCCAGTCCAGCGGCGGCGCGGGCGGGCGCGGCGGCCGCGCGGGAGGGGACGGCGGCGACGGCAGGATGTCCGGCGAATCGTCCTCGTCCATCTCCATGGGTTCAGCCTCCACGATGTCCAGGGGCTCGCCCCGGCCGCGCGCGAACGCCCGCTCCAGGTCGTCCGGCGCGGCCACGAAGACCTTGAGCGGCTTGCGCAGTTGGAAGCGCAGCTCGTCCACCAGCGTCAGGTTGCCCGGGTCCTCCACCGCGACGTGGATCTTCTCGCTGCGGCCGTCCTGCTCCGCCGCGAAGAGGAGCACCCCGTGCTCGGTCTGGAAGTCCATGGACACCAGCGAGGACACCGCGTGCGGGATGTACTCGGGGAGCTTCACGAACGGCAGCTCGTGCTGCGCCGCCAGCGCCCGCGCGATGTCCTGGCCCGTGCACAGGCCCATGGACACCAGCACCTCCCCCAGCTTGCGGCCCTGCCCGCGCCGTCCCGAGGCCAGGGCCTGCTTCACCTGCTCGTCCGTCACCACTCCGGCCTGGACGAGGAGCTCACCGATCTTCTTGCGCATGGCCGGGGGCTACCGCTTGACCTTGGCGAGGTATTCCTCGCGGGAGAAAACGCCCTTCTCGATGAGCAGCTCCACCATGGCCTTCAGCGCCGCGACCTCCTTGCGCTGGACATCCTCCACGCTCTTGAGCAGCTCCGCGGGGGTGCGGGACGCCTCCGCGGCGGGCGCCTGCCGGGGCGGTGGCGCGGCGGCGGGCTTGGGGGACATGGCGACGGCGGCGGCCGGGTCCAGGTCCTTGAGGTTCTTCACGACGGTGCGGCCCTGCGCGTCCACCACCTTGAAGTTGGTGTCCGCGTCCTCCAGCTCCGCCGTCTCCTCGTAGAGGCGCGCGAACGCCCGCGCCACGGAGGTGCGCCCCGCCACGTTGGCCACGATGCGGCACTTGGACAGGGCCCGGAGCTCGTCCAGCACCCGCACGTTGAGCGGGTCCGACATCGCGACCACCAGCGTCTTGCCGTCGTCGCGCAGCTGCAGCGGCACGACGGAGAAGTCGCGCGCCGTCTGCGCCGGGATCTTGGCCTTCACGTGCGGCGGCACCGTCTGCACGGAGTCCAGGTTCACCGCCGGCATGCCGAGCTGTTTCGACAGGGCGCGCACGAGGATGTCCTCGGAGACGAGGTTCATCCGGACGAGGATCTCGCCCAGCTTCCCGCCCCACTTGGCCTGCTCGGCGAGCGCCGCCTTGAGCTGGCTCTCCTGCAGGACGTTTGCCTTGATCAGCAGTTCTCCAAGCTTGATCTGTGCCATGTCGTGCGCGCCATAGTACCCGGTTTGCGCCGGTGCGCCGCCTTTCGACGCCTGGAAGCTCAGGAACCCGGCGCGGGGGGCGGCTGCGACACCGGCCCCTCCGAGCGGACCTCCTGGCCCCTCGCGTCGACGTCCACCACCTTCGCCCCCTCGGGAGCGGCCAGCTCATAGAGCGTCAGGTCCGGTCGGCCGTTGAGGCGGATGTCGGTGTACTTCAGGTCCAGCTTCGTGTCCGCCGACGCGGCGATGAGGTGCACCTTGTCCGGGAAGAACTGGTCGCCGCGCTGCTGGAAGTCCTCGAACGCCAGGTCGTAGCCCGGCACGCCGCGGACCTCGCTTTTCACCACGCGCAGGTGTTTGGGATCCACGCGGAGTGTCTGTGTGGCCGGCCCCCGCTGGAGCTTGAGCACGTACACCCGCGCCTTCTCGTCCAGCTCCAGGGTCATGGACTCCGGGGGCAGCAGGGGGACCTGCCCCAGCATCACCGCGACCAGCTCCTCGCTCGGCAGGACGACGGGCAGGAAGCGGGACACGTTCTCCGCGCTCGCCGGGCCCTGGAGGTACGTGTTCTCCCGCGCCTGGTAGACGCCGAAGCGCTCGCCGTCGGAGACGAGCGAGGCCACCGGGCGGTTGAAGAAGTCGTAGGTCTCCAGGTGGATGAGGGCCGGGCGGGTGATGGAGAGGAAGGTGGAGAGCGTGCCGCTGCCCTGGGGGGAGTCCACGTGCAGCTTGGCGTCGCCCTCCAGGTTGACCACCCGGGCCTGCCGCTCGCGCACGTGCTGGTAGAGCGTCTGGGCGTCCTCGATGCGGCCCTCCGGACCGAACTCGAGGCGTCTGGGGCAGGCCGAACAGAGGAGGGCCAGGAAGATTGCGGCGGCTGCGCGGTTCATATGTCCTAGTGTGAGCCAGGGCCGCCTGCCCGGTCATCCATCATGAGCCTGAACGATCTACTTCATTACCTTCGCCTGGGCGGCGTCACCCTCGCCCTCCTCCTGGGCGCCTCCGTGGTGGCCCTGGGCGTGGCCATCGAGCGGCTCATCGCCCTCTGGGGCGTGAGCGAGCGCTCCCGCAACCTGGGGGAGATCGTCCAGAAGCACCTCCTCCGGGGGGACGTGGCCGCCGCCCGCACCGCCGCCGAGCGCTCCGACGCCGTGGCGGCCGACATCTTCCTCGCCGGGTTCGACCGCTGGGAGCGCTCCCGCGCCAACGGGGGCAACGGCATCGAGTCCGCCGTGGAGCGCGAGCGCGCCCAGGTGGGGCTCAAGCTGCGGCGCAACCTGTGGCTGCTCGCGACCATCGGCTCGACGACGCCCTTCGTGGGCCTCTTCGGCACCGTGGCCGGCATCATGCGCTCCTTCAAGGACCTGGGCGTGGACGTGGAGGCCGGCGGCACCGGCGGCTCCGCGGCCGTGATGACGGGCATCTCGGAGGCGCTCGTCGCCACCGCGGTGGGCATCCTCGTCGCCGTGCAGGCGATGGTCTTCTACAACTACTTCCAGGCCCGGCTGTCCCGGGTGCTGGTGGAGCTGCGCCTCCTGGGTGACGAGTTCGTGGAGGTCCTCAAGGAGCGCGCCTCCGGCGGGCCCCTGCCGGAGGCCACGCCGCCCCCGCGCGAGAGCGCGACGCCCCCGGCGCCCCGGCCGGATCCGCAGCCCGCCTCGTAAGGAGAGACGCCCACCATGGCCATGGGAAAGACGCCCGGCGCGTCCGAGGACGAAGGCGACGGCGCGGGCTTCGCGGAGATCAACATCACGCCGCTGACGGACGTGATGCTGGTGCTGCTCATCATCTTCATGGTGACCAGCTCGGTCATCACCCAGCAGGGCCCGGGCGGCGGCGCCAAGGCCGGCCTCAAGGTGAACCTGCCCAAGGGCGGCGCCGCGGACGTCACCGCGCGCACCACGGACCTGTCCGTGGCGGTGCTGGCGGACGGCCGCTTCGTGCTCGCGGGCAACGTCGTCGCGGAGGCGGAGCTGAAGCAGGCCTTCGACAAGGCCAAGGAGCAGAACCCGGACACGGTGGTCATCGTGCAGGCGGACGAGGGCGTCCCCCACGGCACCGTGGTGCAGGTGATGGAGCTGGCCAAGAAGGCCGGCCTCGCGCAGCTGGCCATCGGCGTGCGCGAGGGCAACTAGGCCCACCCCGAAAAGCCAGAGGCCCCCCGGCGCGTGACGCGCCGGAGGGCCTTCTTCATGTCAGGGCTTCAAGCGCCGCTTCAGACGCCGCCGAACGCCGCGTCGGTGATGTCCATGGGCGAGGTGTCCTCGGTGGCGATGAGGCGCGCGGCGTACTCCACGTTGGGCAGCACGTTGCGCGCGTACCACAGGGCGCTGAACTTCTTGCCCTCGTAGAACGCCTTGTCCGGGTGATCCGCCGCCACGTTCGCGGAGGCCTTCTCCGCGATGATGGCCGCGTCCAGCAGCAGCCAGCCCACGGCGACCTCGGACATCATGTTGAGGAAGCGGTTGGCGGACAGGGGGATCAACGGGAAGCGGGCCTGGTCCTGCGACCAGCCGAACAGCGCCATCGCGCTGGACATCAGGCCCTCCTGCGCGCCGGCCAGCGTCTTCACGGCCTCGCCCAGCACGGGGTGGTCGCGGTGCGCTTCCACGAAGCTGCCCACGTCGCCCATGAACTGCTGGAAGTGCGCGCCGCCCGCCTGGCCCATCTTGCGGCCCACCAGGTCCATGGCCTGGATGTGGTTGGTGCCCTCGTAGATGGAGAAGATCTTCGAGTCGCGCGTGTACTGCTCCACCGGGTAGTCCTGGATGTAGCCGGCGCCGCCGTACACCTGGATGGCCTGCGCGCAGAGGCGGAAGGCCTGGTCCGAGCCGTAGGACTTCACCAGCGGCGTCAGCACCTCCACCTGCCCCTTGTGGTAGGTGGCGGCGTCGTCGTCCTTGCCCGCCAGCTGCTTCGCCTTGTCCAGGTGCATGGCCAGCTTGATGACCAGGGCGCGGATGCCCTCCACGTGCGCCTTGATGTCCAGCAGCATGCGGCGCACGTCCGGGTGCTCGATGATGGCGGCGCGCGGCGCGGACGGGTCCTTCCACTTGGTGAAGTGCGAGCCCTGCTTGCGGTCCTTCGCGTAGTCGAGCGCGTTGTAGTACGCGGCCGACGCCAGGCTCACGCCCTGGATGCCCACGGCGATGCGCGCGCCGTTCATCATCTTGAACATCTGGCTCATGCCCACGTGCTCGACAGTGCCCACGAGCTCGCCCAGACAGGCGTCGTTCTCACCGAAGTTGAGCACACAGGTCGCGGAGCCGTTGATGCCCATCTTGTGCTCGATGGACGCCACGGTGACGTCGTTGGACGGGCCCGCGGAGCCGTCCGCGTTGATGCGCAGCTTGGGGACGATGAACAGCGACAGGCCCTTGGTGCCGGCCGGCGCGCCGTCGATGCGCGCGAGCACCAGGTGGATGATGTTCCCGGCCATGTCATGGTCGCCGCCGGAGATGAAGATCTTGGTGCCCTTGATGCTGTAGGTGCCGTCCGCGTTGCGCTTCGCGGTGGACTTGGCCGCGCCCACGTCGGAGCCGGCGTGCGGCTCCGTGAGGCACATGGTGCCGCCCCAGGTGCCGTTGAGCATGCGCTCCACGAACTGCTTCTGCTGCGCGGGCGTGCCGCACTCGGCGATGACCTCGGCGGCGCCGAACGCCAGGCCCGGGTACATGTTGAAGGCCGTGTTGGCGCCGGAGAGGATCTCCTCCACCGTCACCTGGAGCATCATCGGCGCGCCCTGGCCGCCGTGCTCGGGGCTCACCGCCACCGTCTTGAAGCCCTGCTCGTAGAGCTTACCCCACGCGTCCTTGAAGCCCTTGGGCGTGAAGACGGCGCCGTTCTCCACCCGGCAGCCCTCGCGGTCACCCACCGAGTTGAGGGGCCCCAGCACCTCGCGCGCGAAGCGGTACGTCTCCGTGAGGACCGCCTTCGCCTCGTCCGGCCCCCAGGCGTCGTAGGGCGCCTGGCCCGCCACCTGGCCGAAGCCGAACTGCTCGAACAGCGTGAAGAAGATTTCCCTGAGGTCGGTCTTGTAGGTGTTGATGCCGGCGGACATGGCCACTCCTGCGTAGGGGCTCGCTGCCTGCCTGCTTCCCGCCGGGCGGGAAAAAGTAAGGGTCAGCGGCCCATGTGACGCGGGAAGTGTGGCGTCGACTGATTTTTGAGTCAACCCAAGATGACACCCCGCGTTGATGAACGGTCGAAACCGCCCGGCTCGAACGCGGGGAGTCGCCCGGGAATCCCTACTTCTTGGCCTTCTTGGCGGAGGGAAGTGACGCCGTCTTGGCGGCGGGCTTCTCCCGGGGGGCCGTCTTCTTGGACGAGGCGCCGGAGCGGGGCTCGCCCGCCTCTTCGTCCTCCTCGTCCTCGTCCCGGTCGCGCTCCGGGGCGGGCGCGGGGGCCGAGGAGGCAGCCTCCGGGGAGGAGGCCGAGGGAGCGGGGACGACCAGGCTCTCGCGGGGCACCTCCACCACGATGGGGGACTGGCCGGAGCGCTGCCGGTTCTCGTCCTCCAGGGAGTAGAAGAGCTGGATCTGCGAGCCGCCCTTCATGACGAGCTCGCCCTTCTGGTTCTCCGCCCAGAGGTCGATCTCCACGAAGTACCGGCCGCCGGAGCCGTGGCGGTCGCTCACGCGGCCCTTGCAGACCACGGTGTCACCCGGCCAGACCATCTTGATGAAGCGGACGTTGTAGCGCCGCAGCTGGCCGCCGCGGGCCCAGTCGCTGATGAGCTGGCCCAGCATGCCCATCACCAGCATGCCAGGGGCGTACACGGACGGCATGCCCACGCTCTTGGCGTAGAGCTCGTCCACGTGCACCGGGTTGTAGTCGCCGGAGGCGCCCGCGTAGCGCGACAGCTGGACGCGGTCCACCGGGGCCTTGGCCAGGGCCGGCAGCTCGTCACCGACGCGGACGGCTTCGAAGTAGAGCTTGCGCGCGGGCATCAGGCGTTCTCCTTGGCGGCACGCACCACCAGGGTGCGGCGGGCGCGGAAGACGAGGTTGCCCTCTTCGTCGCGGCCCTCGTCCTCGATGACCGCGATGTCCATCTTGCCGGACATGCCCGGCCGCTCGAAGACGTCCGACACGCGCGTGGACACGTAGATGCGGTCCCCCGCGAAGATGGGCCGCTCGTAGTCGAAGCCCTGCTCGGCGTGCAGCAGGCTCTTGATGCCCACCCCCAGGAGCTCCCGGAGGTCCGCGGCGGAATGGAACGACGCGGGGAACGTGGGAGGCGCGACGATGGTGGGGTAGCCCGAGGCGCGGGCGTACTCCTCGTCGTAGTAGATGGGATTGTAGTCGCCGATTGCCTCGGCGAAGCGCCGGATGGCGCCCTTCTCCACCTCGTTGAGCGTCGGCGGCGAGGCGCGGCCAATCGCGTTCTTGTCCAGCATTTCCCTCTCCTGATGAAGCTTCAGCGGCCTGACGGGAGCTCGAGCACCGTCAGGAGCCCGGCCTCCGCGGCCGTCAAACGTGGCGCGGCATTCACCAGCGCGTTCGCGGTGGCCCGGTCACCCGCCACTCCCCCCGGTATCTCCAGCACCAGCCTGGGGTCCGCGTCGATCTCGATGCGATCCCGCGGGTTGTCCGCCCCCACCGCGATGGTGAGCTCCAGCCGGACCCGCTCCTGCCCCTCCTCCAAACCCACCACGGACTGGAACATGCCCGCGACGCGGCCTTTCTTCACGACAAATGCGCCGCCGGTGATGTCCTCCTCGGCGAAGACGGGCGTGACCTCCTCCTCGAAGTCATCGCAGTCCAGCCCCAGGCCCAGCGCCGCCAGCGCCGCGGACTCCACCAGCCCCACGTGGCCCAGCTCCTCGCGGTCCACCAGGTCGAAGAACTCCTCCTCCGTCAGGCCCGCGCCCACCTTGCGCTGCAGGGCTTCACGGCGCGTCCGGGCATCCACCACCCGGCTGGCCGTCACCTTGCGCACGGGGCCGCACACCTGCCCGGCGACGGACACCAGCCGGTCCAGCACGAAGCCCGGGTTCACGCCCGTGCCCACGATGGCCACGCCCGCCTTCTGCGCGGCGCGCTCCAGCTTGTCCGCCAGCTCCGGGTACTTGAGGTGCGGGAACGCCAGCTCCTCGCAGGTGCTGGCCACCGGCAGGCCCAGCTTCAGCGCGTCCAGCAGCTGATCCATCACCTGGGACAGCCGCGAGCCGGTGGCGTGCAGCACCACCACGCCCTTGCGGCGCCCCACGGCGCGCTCCAGCGAGTCCGACACCTTGAAGCGCGGTCCTCCCTGGCCCAGCACGTCCGCCAGGGGACGACCCACCAGGGAGGGCTGCGAATCCACCGCGCCCATCAACTCCACCTCGGGGGACGAGAGGGCTGCCCTGGCAATCTCCTGCCCGATGACCCCCAGCCCCATCACCACCACCGGCACCGGCCCATCAGGGGCTCTAGCCATCGGAGATTGCTCCCGAATTCCAAGGGGTTACAACCATTTACGTCGGGTAGGCGGCCACCATAGAACACGGCTCGACGGGCAGGCAAGCAGGACGTGGAGTCCGGCGACCTCCGGTTTGAGTGAAACTTCAAGAAATCCGGCTGTTTAGCGGCACTGGAAAGCTTGGGGGGCCTGTTTGCCCGGCCGTGGACCCGATATAAGACTCTGAGAAAAAAAACGCAGCCACTCGCTCGGAGCGTATCAGCCCATGGCCCGAATCCTCGTGGTGGACGACGACGTGCTCATCCTCGCGGCGCTGTCCCGCATCCTGGTGGCGGAGGGGTACGACGTCGTCACCCACAGTGATCCGGTGGTCGCGGCGCGGGAGCAGGGCTTCGACGTGGTGCTGACGGACTTCATGATGCCGTACCTCAACGGCATCGAGCTGCTGTCGGCGCTCCGGGAGAGGAACCCGCGCGCGGTGCGGCTGATGCTGACGGCGGCGGCGGACTTCAAGACGGCGTCGGAGGCGGTGAACCGGGGCGAGGTGTTCCGGCTGCTGGGCAAGCCGTGGGCGCTGAGCGAGCTGACCAGCAGCGTGCGGCAGGCCGTCGAGCACCACCGGCTGGTGGCGGCCAACGAGCGGTTGACGCGGGAGGTCGCGGAGAAGAACGCGGAGCTCCTGGCCATCAACCGGGACCTGGAGCATCGGGTCATCGAGCGCACGACGGGGCTGCTGGACGGGTTGATCAGCGCGCTGGACTACCGGGACACGGAGACGCAGTGGCACTCCAGGCGCGTGTCGCTGTACGCGCGGCGGCTGGCGCAGGAGATCGGCCTCAGCGGGGCGGCGCTGGACACGGTGGAGCAGGGCGCGCTGCTGCACGACATCGGGAAGATCGGCGTGCGGGACTCCATCCTGCTCAAGCCCGGGCCGCTCACGCCGGACGAGTGGGTGGAGATGAAGCAGCATCCGGAGTTCGGCTACCGGATGCTGGCGAAGATGCCCTACCTGCACGAGGCGGCGCTCATCGTGCTCCAGCACCAGGAGCGCTGGGACGGAAAGGGCTACCCGCTGGGGCTCAAGGGCGAGGAGATCGTCATCGGGGCGCGCATCTTCTGCCTCGTGGACACCCTGGACGCCATCACGTCGGACCGGCCCTATCGCAAGGGGCGCCCCATGAGCGTGGCGCGCGACGAGGTCCGCCGCTGCGCGGGCACGCAGTTCGACCCGCTGCTCGCGGAGGCGTTCCTGGGCCTGCCGGAGACGGAGTGGGCCCGCATCCGCCGCGAGGTGGAGGTGATGGAGGAGGCGGAGGGCCACCGCTGGACGGGCGCGAAGCTCAACGCCCAGGGCGAGCCGGTTCCCGCGCGCGCCTCCGGAGCCTGACGCGCGAGGGGCCCGCTTCAGGGGGCGCGGGTGCCGACGAGCACGTCGTCGATGACCGTGCCCTCCTGGAGCGCGTCCACCACGTCCATGCCCTGGAGCACCTCACCGAAGGCCGTGTAGCGGCCGTCCAGGTGCGGCTGCGGGGAGTGCGTGAAGAAGAACTGGCTGCCGCCGGTGTCCTTGCCCGACAGCGCCATCCCCACCGTGCCGCGCGCATACGGCCGGCGCGTCACCTCACAGCGGATGGAGTACCCGGGACCGCCCTCCCCGTCTCCGCGCGGATCTCCGCCCTGCGCGACGAAGTCCGGCACCACGCGGTGGAAGGTGATGCCCCGGAAGGAGCCCTGCTTCGCGAGCGCCATCAGGTTGCCGCCCGTGAGCGGTGCGTCCGGATCCAGCAGGACCGTGATGTCGCCCTTGCGCGTGCGCAGCGTGAGCATCGTGCCCCGAGGCGCGGCTGGCGGACGGTACGTGTCCAGGGGCAGCTCCACGCGGGAGGAGCGGACCAGCTCGCCCGTGAGCGACGTGAGGGCCTCGGCCGCGCCCCGGCGCACGTTGGCGTGCGGATGGGTGAGCCAGTCGCGCAGGCGCGGCTCCGCCTCGCGGCCCTGCAACGCGACGAGCGCGCCAGCCACCGCCTCTGCCAGGTCCGGTTCCCTGGGGACGCGGTCAGCCAGGGCCACCACCGCGGGCAGCGCTTCGGCGTCCTTCAGCCTGCCAGCCGCGGCCGCGGCCAGCCCCGCCACCACCGCGTCTCCGCCTCCGATGAGCGCGCGCATGGGCGCCAGGGCTTCGGGAACGGGGCGCTCGGTGAGGGCGTCCAGCGCGGCGCCGCGCACGACGGGGCTCACGTGATTCAGGTAGGGCACCGCGAAGGCCGCGCCGCCCGGCGTCGCGGTGGAGCTGGACGCGCCCTTGAACGAGGCCACTTCATGGAGCCCCAGGGCGAGCCACCGCGCCTCGGGGACGCGGCCGTGGCCGCACGAGTGGACCTCTTCCAGCGAGCCCCGCTGCCGATCCATCGCCGCCGCGAACCGGCAGTCCAGCCAGGCGAGGTCCGCGTGGGCCTCCTCGGTGGCCGCGCCGCGGTCGGCCTCCGCGAGCGCGCTCCGCACGCGCCGCAATACCGACCGCCCCTCTGACGGAAGCCCCTGCTGCGCCACCGCCAGCAGCGCGTGCCCTTGCGCCGAGTCCCCTTCCGCGACCTGCTTCGCTCGGGGCAGGAGGCCCTCCAACGCCAGCAACGGCTCACAGACCGCTCCGTCCTGGCACTTCGCCGAGAGCTTCGCCAACGCCCGCGCGGCCTCCGCAGAGACGCGGGGAGCGCTGTTCCCGAGCAGCACGGCCAGGGCCTTCGAGTCGGGGGCGCTGCCCACGTCCCCCACCCCCTTCGCGCAGAGGGCCGCGACGTCGGGGGCCCCATCGCCCAGGCAGGCTCGCAGCGCGGCCACGGCCTCCGGGCGCTTCACCGCCGCCATCAGGTAGGCGCCGGCGTAGCGCACGCCTTCGCGCCGCGACCCGTTCACCAGCGCGGTGATGGCCTCCAGGGGGACGTTCGCCAGCGCCGCCGCGCCGGCCTTGCGCGCCGCCACGCCCAGCGCCTTGGCGGCGGCCCCGGCTCCGGGGCTCTCGGGTGGAGACAGGCGGGCCGCCAGCACCTCCAGCGCTCCAGGCGTGGCCAGCTTGCCCAGGGACTCCAGCAGCGTGACCCGCACCGGGCCCTCGGTCTCCGAGGCCTCGGCCCGCACCAACGCTCCGGCGAGCGCGGCCCGCGCGTCCTCCGGCAGCGGCTCCCACGACAGCGCCAGCTCCCCCGCGGCGAAGGCGGCCTCGTCGCGC
The DNA here is from genome assembly GCF_041903675.1 of Corallococcus sp. RDP092CA. Classification (NCBI taxonomy): domain Bacteria; kingdom Pseudomonadati; phylum Myxococcota; class Myxococcia; order Myxococcales; family Myxococcaceae; genus Corallococcus; species Corallococcus sp. RDP092CA. The sequence goes on from NZ_JAYESI010000011.1 coordinate 103,602, forward strand.
ACGGCCTTGTCCGGCGCCGTCAGCCCGGCGACGACGGCGTCGAGTGTCGCCGCGTCCTGGATTCGCGCCAGGGCCCGGAGGGCGCGCACGCGCACGGCCACCTCCGGCGCGGAGGTGGCGAGCCGCACCAGCTCCCCGTCCCCCAGCGAGCGGCGATCCTCCCAGTCCTGGATCTGCTCGAGGACCCGGGACGACCGCTCGTCCGGGTGGGGGGGCGGCACCGTATGGGCGCAGGCGCTCACGAGGAGGAATCCGGCGGACACGGCGGCGTGCAGGCGGGCCATGTCCGGAGGGGCTAGGTCAATTCCCCGCGAAAATCCAGGGGTTATGGCGTTGAACAGGTTTGACAGGCGCGCGCCGGGACCGGGAAGATACCGGGCCGTTTCCCCCCTCCCGGAGCACCGGCCCTGAACTGCCCAGGCTGCAATCGCAAGGTCGCGGACGACACCGCCATCTGCCCCCACTGCGACCACATCATCGACGAGTCCTTCCTTGGGGGAGCCGGGGACGCGGAAGACTCCGGCGGCGATGACGAGAGCACCGGCGTGCGCCCTCCGCCGCGCTCGCGGCCGGCCCCGGCCCGCTCCGCTCCGGAGCCTCGCGCGCGCCCCGCTCCGGCCCGCGCCAGGACGGGCGCCCGCCCCGCCGCGCCGCCGCCTGGCGACGACGCCACCAACGTGCGCAGCATGGACGACATCGCCCGGGAGAAGGCGCAGCGCGCCGCCCCGGCCCGCGCGGCCAAGGCCGCTCCCGCGCGCGCCCCGGCCCGCCGCGCCCCGGCGCCCGCCCCCATCGAGGAGGAGGACGACGACGTGGGCGACGCGGTGGCGGACCCGTGGTCCCGGGAGGCCCGCGAGTTGGAGGCGACGCGCTCCCCCATCGATGATCCGGAGGTCCTGCTGGATGACGCGCGCTCGTTCCTGCGCGAGCTGGAGGGCGGCGACCGCATCGCGTTCTGGGGCGCGACGCTGGTGGTGCTCTCCTGCTTCATGCCGTGGAAGGAGACGGCGGCGGACGGCGACTTCCTGGGCCTCATCAGCCTGGGGTTCATCTCCTTCCTCTTCGCCGTCGCGACCATGGTCTTGGTGGGCCTGCGCGCGCGGCAGGTGATGACCTGGGTGAACCCCATGCTGCCGTGGGGCGCGCAGATGTTCTGCAGCGCGGTGACGCTCATCTGGTCGCTGGTGTTCCTGAAGCTCTCCTCGGACACCACGCTCGTGCCGTCGCCGCTCGGCAACGCGGAGATGATGAACTCGTCGCCGAGCATCGGCTGCTTCCTGGGCATCCTCGGCGGCATCATCGCGGTGCTGGGCGGCCTGATGGGCCTGAAGCGCCAGGAGTAGGCCCGGAGGATTTCGCTGCCGCGCCGGCTGGGAGGCGGGCTACCGTCCCCCGCCACCATGTCCGACGCCACGCCCCTCTCCCGCCTCCTCGACGCGCTGGGCTCGGCCGTCGTGGGCCAGCCCCGCGTGCTGACCGACCTGGTGACGGCCTTCCTCGCGCGCGGCCACGTGCTGCTGGAGGGCGTGCCCGGGGTCGCCAAGACGCTCACCGCGCGCAGCATGGCGGGGGCCCTGGGCCTGTCCTTCTCCCGCGTGCAGTTCACCCCGGACCTGATGCCCGCGGACATCCTGGGCACCAACGTCTTCCAGCCGCAGACGCAGTCCTTCCGCCTGATCAAGGGCCCCGTCTTCACGGAGGTCCTGGTCGCGGACGAGATCAACCGCACCCCGCCCAAGACGCAGGCGGCGCTCCTGGAGGCCATGGAGGAGCGGCAGGTGACCATCGACGGCGCCACCCACCCGCTGCCGTCGCACTTCTTCGTCGTCGCCACGCAGAACCCGCTGGAGCTGGAGGGCACCTATCCCCTCCCCGAGGCCCAGCTCGACCGGTTCCTCATGCGCGTGCGCGTGGGCTACCCGGACGGCGACGCCGAGACCGCGCTCCTGCGGGGCTTCCACCAGCGCGAGGGCCGCTCCCCCGAGGTGTCCCGCGTGCTCGACGCGGCCACGCTGACGGAGCTGCAGGGCCGCGCGGCCCGCGTCGCGTGCGACGACTCCATCCTCCAGTACGTGGTGCAGCTCGTGCGCGACACCCGCGCCCACCCCCGCGTGCGGCTGGGCGCGAGCCCCCGCGCCGCGCAGGCCCTGCTCGCGGCGTCCAAGGCGCACGCGGCGCTCCGGGGCACGGACTTCGTCACCCCGGACGACGTGAAGTCCGTCACGCCCAGCGTCCTCAACCACCGGCTCCTCCTCAAGGCCGAGGCGGAGGTGGAGGGCGTCACGGCGGACGACGTGCTGAGGCAGATGCTCGAACGGGTGCGAGTGCCCCGGTGAGCCTCGGGCGCCCCGTCCCCAGCGGCCTCGCCGTGGCGCTGTTCGCCGGCGCGCTCGTGCCCGCCGCGCTCGCGGTGGCGAGCCCCGCCTTCGGGTGGCTGGCGCTCGCGGTGGACGTGGCCGTGCTGCTGCTGTGCGCGGTGGACTTCCTGCGCGCGCCGCGCGCCCGCGACGTCGACGCGCGCCGCGAGGTGGAGCCCATCCTCTCCTCGGGCGTGGACAACACGGTGCGCTGGGAGCTGCGTTCGCGCACGGACCGGCCCGTGCGCGGCGAGCTGCGCGACGAGCCGCCCCTGGACGTGGAGAGCCACGGCCACCGCCAGCCCTTCACGCTGGCGGCCGGCGCGTCCACGCGGCTCACCTACCGGGTGCACCCGCCGTCCCGCGGCGATGCGCGCTTCGGGGACGTGAGCCTGCGCCTGATGGGGCCGCTGGGCCTGTGCTCGCGGCAGGTGCGGCGGCCCGCGGGCCAGGACGTGAAGGTGTATCCGGACCTGCGCGCCCTGTCGCGCGAGGCGCTGTCGCTGGCGCGCGCGTCCGAGGCCGTGTCCGCGCGCACGCTCCAGCGCAAGTCGGTGGAGGGCCGCGAGTTCGAGTCGCTCCGCGAGTACCGCCCCGGCGACGACTACCGCCACATCGACTGGAAGTCCTCCGCGCGCCACGGCCACACGCTGGTGCGCACGTGGCAGCCGGAGCGCAACCAGCCGGTGCTGCTGCTGCTGGACTGCGGCCGTCACATGGCGGGCCGGGTGCAGGGGCGCAGGAAGCTGGACCACGCGGTGGACGCGGCGCTGCGGCTGGCGCGCGTGAGCCTGGACGCGGGGGACGTGGTGGGCGTGCTCGCGTTCGCCAGCGACGTGCGCGCCTTCCTGCCGCCGCGAAAGGGGGCGGAGCACCTGCGCCTCATCACCGAGTCCCTCTACCGCGCGGAGGCCGGCCTGGAGGAGAGCGACTACGGCCGCGCGTTCGACTTCGCCTTCGCCCGCCAGACGCGCCGCGCGCTGGTGGTGCTCTTCACCGACCTGGTGGATCCGGACGCGTCCGCCGCGCTCCTCACGCGCACGCTGGCCCTGCGCCCCCGGCACCTGCCCGTCGTCGCGTCGCTGCTGGACGAGGACCTGGAGGCCGCCGCCACGGACGTGCCCGGCGACGCGACGTCCGCCTACGCGCGGCAGGCCGCCTCCCGCATGGAGGCCGAGTACCGCCGCACCGCCACCACGCTGCGCGACGCGGGGGCGCTGGTGGTGCGCGCGCCGGCCCGCGGCTTCGGCGCCGCTGCACTCAACGTGTACCTGGACGTGAAGGCGCGCGGGCGGCTCTGAGCGCTCCCGCCGCATTCGTCAAGCCCTTTGGAACACTCCAGCGCTCTGACGCGCACGCATCACTTCGCCGAACAGCGCGCTTGCCAATCGCGCGGAGGCCGAGTTTTCGGCCTCCGGGAGGACCCCCTTTACAGACGCGGATCGCTGCACAGAATGGCGCGCCTCAACTGTTCGCGCGCACGCGCGCACGCTCCAAACCGGACGGGAGGCGGGACTTGGCGGAGGTCGCGAGGGGTTTGAAGCTGGAAGTGGAGGCGGACGCCGCGGCCATCGCGGCCCAGGCCGCCGAGGAGCTGGTGGAGGCGGCGCTGACGCCCTTCCACGAGCGGCTCCTCGCCGAGGAGCTGCTCGCGCGCAGCGGTGACACGCAGCAGCGGCTGGCGAGCGCGCTGGCCGAAGCGAAGGTGGACCTCAACCCCCATCAGGTCGAAGCCGCGATGTTCGCGCTGGACGCGCTGTCGCGCGGCGGCTGCATGCTCGCGGACGAGGTGGGCCTGGGGAAGACCATCGAGGCGGGCCTCGTCGTGGCCCAGCTGATGGCGGAGGGCAAGAACCGCATCCTCATCCTGGCCCCGGCCGTGCTGCGCGCGCAGTGGAACGCCGAGCTGCGCGAGAAGTTCGACCTGGACAGCGTCCTCGTCGACGGCCGCGACGTGAAGAAGCACAACAACTGCTTCGACCAGCCCTTCCCCGTCATCTGCTCGCACCCGTTCGCGGCGAACAGGTCCGCGCTCGTGGCGGAGATCCCCTGGGACCTGGTCATCATCGACGAGGCGCACCGACTCCGGAACGCGCACCGGCCCAACAACAAGACGGGCCAGGCGCTGCGCGCGTCGCTGGCGGGCCGCCCCAAGCTGCTGCTCACCGCCACCCCGCTCCAGAACGACCTGATGGAGCTGTTCGGGCTGATGTCGCTCCTGGACGAGCAGATCCTGGGCCCCGAGCACGCCTTCCGCAGCCGCTTCCGCGCCGACGAGGGCGGCGGCATGACGGAGGCCGCCGCGTGCGAGCTCAAGGAGCGGCTGGCCCCGGTGGTGCAACGCACGCTGCGCCGGCAGGTGCGCGAGTACGTCCGCTACACCAACCGCCGCAGCATCGTGGAGGACTTCCTCCCCTCCCCCGAGGAGCACGACCTCTACGAGAAGGTCAGCGAGTACCTGCAGCGCTCGGAGGTCGCGGCCATCGAGCCGGGCAAGAAGACGCTCCTGACGCTGTGCTACCGCAAGCTGCTGGCCTCCTCCACGTTCGCCATCGCGCCCACGCTGCGCCGGCTGTCGGAGAACCTCCAGAAGCGGCTGGAGGCCGCGCGGCTGGGGCAGCAGGCCCTGGCGCTCTTCGAGCCGGAAGAGGCCAAGCAGTACATGGAGGAAGGCGAGGAGTGGTCCGACGACCCCGCCAAGGCGCCCCAGGTCCGCACGCTGGAGCAGGAGGTGTGGGAGCTGCGCCAGTACGCGGACCTCGCGGACTCCATCCGCACCAACGCCAAGGGTGAGGCGCTCAAGCGCGCCCTGGACCGCACCTTCGCGGTGATGCGCGCGCACTCCTGGCCGGAGAAGGCGCTCATCTTCACGGAGTCCAAGCGCACGCAGCAGTACCTCTTCAACCTGCTGTCGGAGCACGGCTACAAGGGCAAGATCTCGCTCCTGTCCGGCGACGCCGGCGGCACGCCCGAGGAGCGCAAGGCGCTGGTGGAGGAGTTCCGCCACAAGACGCAGATCCTCATCTGCACGGAGGCCGGCGCGGAGGGCCTCAACCTCCAGTTCTGCAACCTGGTGGTGAACTACGACCTGCCATGGAACCCGCAGCGCGTGGAGCAGCGCATCGGCCGGTGCCACCGCTACGGCCAGCAGCGCGACGTGCTGGTGCTGAACTTCCTCAACCGGCAGAACGCGGCGGACGCGCGCCTGTTCGAGCTCCTGGAGAAGAAGCTCAACCTCTTCGACGGCGTGTTCGGCGCGTCCGACGAGATCCTGGGCGCGCTGGAGAGCGGCGTCGACTTCGAGCGGCGCGTGCTGGACATCTACCAGTCCTGCCGCGACCCGAAGGACATCAACGCCGCCTTCGACAAGCTGCGCGAGGAGCTGGAGGGCAGCATCACCCAGCGCATGACGTCGATGCGCTCCGTGGTGCTGGAGCGCTTCGACGGCGACGTGCGCCGCCGGCTGCGCGTGGCGGGGGACCAGGCCAAGGAGGTGGTGGCCAGGCGCCAGCAGGAGGCGAAGGCGCTCACCGGCTCCGTGCTGGGCAGCCGCGCCTCCGGGCGGCTCCAGGTGGCCAAGGCCGCCTACGCGGTGCGCGACCGCCCCCAGGACTCCGTCAGCTACCTGCAGCTGGACGCGGCCGGCCTCCCCTCGCGGCTGGCGCGGCTGGCGGGCAGCGAGGGCTGGTGGTTCGTCTACAAGTTCGAGACCACCGGCCTCAAGCCCGAGGAGAAGCTGGTCCACCTGGTGCTGGTGAAGGACCGGGACGGCGGCTTCCGCGCCCTGCCGCTGGCAGACGGCGTCCACTTCACGAAGCTCAACGCCAAGGAAGAGAAGCGCCGGCAGCCCGCGCCGGTGTCCGTCCAGCTCATGCAAGAGCAGTCGCTCATGACCGCCAAGGATGAGCTGATCCGGGCCGCGGAGCGGCGCAACGCCCTGGAGCTGGACAAGGCCAAGGAGCGCGCGGACCGCTACGTCGAGGACTGCCTGATGGAGTCGCGCGAGGTGGTGGAGGCCGCGCGCCAGGCGTGGTTCGCCGCGCGCAAGGAGGTCGCGGGCGTCGACGACGTCGCGGAGCGCGCGAAGGCGCGGGCGCACTCGGACCGGATGGAGCGCGACTACCGCCGCAAGCTGGCGTCGCTGCGCAACGAGGAGGAGAAGCGCTACGCCGCCAAGGACCGGCAGATGGCGGAGCTGGCCAACAAGGCGCGCGTGACGGAGAAGCGCACGCTCATCGCCTCCGCGTACTTCTGGCTGTCCTGAGCCCGAGCCCCGTCACAGGGGCTTGAGCCGCACCCACGTCGCGCCCCAGCCTCCGTCCGCCTCGGAGGCCGTCCGGAAGCCTTCCACCTCCGGCAGCGTGGGCAGCAGGGACTGCACGGTGCGCCGCAGCGCGCCCGTGCCCTTGCCGTGGATGATGCGCACGTCGAGCACGCCCTCCTGGCGACAGGCCCAGAGGTACTCGGTGACGAGCGCCTTCACCTCGCGCGGCTGGAAGAGGTGCAGGTCGAGGTTTCCGTCGATCGGAACCTCTACCGCGCCCAGCTCATCGGGCGAGGGTGGGGGCTCCGGTCCCTCCGGCGGCAGGGGCGGGAGTGGCTTTCGGCGTGACACCGTAGCGGGCCTCCTCCAGGCGCTGCTTCTCCTCGGCCGCCAGGCGCTGGCGCTCGCGCGCGAGCCGGAACTGCTCCTTGAGGCTGGAGATCTCCCCCTTGAGGGAGGAGAAGTCCTCCTTCACCGCGCCCGAGTGGTGATCCGGATCCAGGCGATTGCCCGCACGCCTGCCCTCCGCGCCGGCGCCGCCAGCGGAGGTCATCTGCATCAACAGCGCGGCCAGGGTCATCACCTTCATGGCCTCTCACGTAAGCAAGCGCCGTGCTCGCGCGCAAGTCATGTTGCGTGCGCGACGCTCCGTTGGCCGCCCTCCTCCTTGTATGACACGACGCGTTCTGCGAGCCGGACGGCGGACAGGGGGGCGCTGCCCTCCGCCTTGTTGTTGATGGTGACGAAGACGGGACGCTCGCGTCGCACGGCCGCCATGCACACGCGGGCCAGCACGTCGCGGGTGCCCGCGTCCTCGTCCACCAGCCGGTTGAACGGCGCGTAGCGGGCGTAGGCCTCCTCGTAGCCCAGGTTCGGCGGGAGCATCCAACGCACCACCACGGCGCGGGCCTCGAAGGCGCGCGTGAGCTTCGCCTGCCGCGCGACGGGCGGCATATGCGCCCACACCGCGAGCACCGGGCTCACGCCCGTGTCCGCGAGCGCCTGGGCGAAGCCCTCCGTGAGCAGCTCCTCGTTGCGCACCTCCACCGCGTACAGCGGCCCCCGGGGCAGCGCGGAGAAGAACGCGTGCAGCCGCTCCACGAAGCGGCCCGCGCCGCCCAGCGTCGCGGGGTCCTGCGGCGGGAACTGGAAGACGAGCGGCCCGGCCTTGTCCCCCAGCCCCTCCACGAACGGCGCCACCACGTGGTCCGCCGCGTAGGCCGGCTGGAGGAAGCGCTCGTTCACCTGGCCCCGGTGCGCGCCGTAGCGCTCGTGCACGGGGAAGCGCGCCAGCGTGCAGGCCTCGTGGGCCTTCACCAGGAAGCGGAAGCCGTCCGGCACCTGCTGGGCGTACTCGGCGAAGGTGGTGGCCGGCACCGGCGCGTAGAAGGTCCGGTCGATGCCCACCGTGCGCAGCACCGGGTGGTGCGCATAGGCGCCCAGGCCCTCACGCGCCAGTTGGGACGTGCTGGCCTCGTGGTCGTAGACGAGGCCGCTCCAACCCGGGAAGGTCCACGACGACGTGCCCAGGTACACGCCGCGTGGGAGCTGCCCGCCCAGCATGCGCAGGCTGTCGGAGGGCGCGGCCGGCCCCACCGGCTGGGTCCGGCGCCGCGACGACGCGGGTGGCTCCTCCAGGGCCCCGGTGAAGAGGTCGAACTGCGCGGGTCGTCGCGGTGCGCTCATGCGTTCAGCTCCTCTCCCAGGGAGGGGACGGCGGTGGAACCCTGGGAGTAACCCCGACGTCCGCGTGATGCAGCAGGTTGCCCGGATTCGAGGGGACGTTCCAGGGTTCCGGTACACCCCCCAGGCGGGCAGGCACGCTCGGGCGGTCCTCCCCGACCTCCGCGCGAGGGTCTGTGATTGAACCTTTGTCCAAATGCAAACGCAGCCAAGTCACCGTAAACTGATGAATCGAAGGAAATCACAACTACCATTGCAAGGCTTGAACGTGGTTGCAGCGGCCGGGGGGCCCCATGGACTGGTCGTTGACCGCATCGCTGCTGGCGGAGCGGGACGCGCGCCCCATCGTCGTGATGGACCGGCGCGGACGCATCGAGCTGGCCAATGGCGCGTTCACGGCGCTCCTGGGCCGGCCCCGTGAGGAGTTGCTGGGGCGCCGCTGGGCGGAGGTCTGCACGCCGCGCGAGCGCGGGCGCGAGGTGGGACAGGCGCTGCGGGCCATCTTCACCAGCGCCGAGCACCGGCTGGAGACGGAGGTGCTCACGCGCGATGGCGAGCGGCTGCCGGTGGAGCTGGACGTGGCCGCCGTGGGCCGGCCCCCGCTGCGGCTGGTGGCCATCGTCACGCGCGCGGCGCAGCCCCGCTCCCTTCCGGAGCCCGCCCCCCACGCGGAGCCTCCGCCGCCCTCGGGGGCGCGCGGGGACCTGAGCTATGAAATCTCCACCGAGCTGTCGTCGTTCGGGACGCTCAAGGCGGTGTGGACCTCCGGGCAGGCGCTCCAGGAGGAGATGGTGGGCCGGCCGTGCTTCGGCGCCTTCGCCCAGCGCGACGCGCCCTGCCAGGACTGTCCGCTGACGGCGGTGGCCCCCGCGGCCTGGCCCCACACCATCGTGCGGCAGGCCGCGGAGCTCGCCGCGGGCTACGAGGTCGTCACCGCCACGCCCACCGGCGTCGGCACCGCGCGCGTCAGCGTGCACACCATCGGGGATGACACGCTCAGCGGCCTCTTCGAGGCGAAGGTGCGGCGCATGGCCCACGCCGCGCGGCTGTCCGAGCGGGAGGGTGATGTGTTGCGATACCTCGCGCTCGGTCGCTCGCCCACCGACATCTCCACCGTGTTAGGGATTACCGAGCGCACGGTGAAGTTCCACCAGGCCAACCTGCTGCGCAAGCTGGGAGCCGAGACGCGCTACGACCTGCTCCGCCTGTTCTTCTGATCAGGCCGCCTTCCCTCCGGGACAGCTTCCAAGCCGTTGTCATTGGAGGATGCTGGGAACTCGACTCCGGAGTCCTGCGGGTCGGGGGGGCCGTTGCCCATGGGCAGCGCCAATCACATCCGTCTTGCGAAGCGCAGCCGATCCGCCTGGACCTTCGTCCAAGGACGTCCTGCCCGTGGGTGACGCTCCAGGCTGGGATGACGTGATGCGGGAGTTCCTGCTCGAGTCCCGCGAGCACGTGCAGGGCATCGAGGCGACGGTGCTGGAGCTGGAGGCGCAGCCGGGCTCGCAGCCGCTCCTGGCGCAGCTGTTCCGGGCCCTGCACACCGTGAAGGGCACCTGCGGCTTCCTGGGCTTCACCCGCCTGGAGGCGCTGATGCACGCGGCCGAGGAGATGCTCGGCCTGGCGCGCGACCGGCGCCTGGTGCTGGACCGCGAGCGCGTGTCCACGCTGCTGGCGCTGGCGGACGCGGCGCGCGGGGCGCTGGAGCACATCGAGGCGACGGGGCTGGAGCCCGCGGTGGACCACTCGGCGCTGGTGGCCCGCATGGCGGGCGCGGCGGCCTCCGCGCCGCTGGAGGTGTCGGAGCCGCTGACGCCGCCGGGCGCCCTGCCCTGGCGCGGCGCCGCGACGGGGGTGGACTCCAAGCTGCGCGTGGACGTGGCGCTGCTGGACCGGCTGATGAACCTGATGGGCGAGCTGGTGCTGGCGCGCAACCGCATCCTCCAGTGCGCGGCCTCGCCCACGCCGGGCGCGGAGCTGGTCACCGCGTCGCAGCGGCTGGACGTCGTCACCACGCAGGTGCAGCAGGTGGTGATGAAGACGCGGCTCCAGCCGGTGGGCCAGGTGTGGAACCGCTTCCCCCGGCTGGTGCGCGAGCTGGCGCACGGCTGCGGCAAGCAGGTGCGGCTTCAGCTCCAGGGCGCGGACACGGAGCTGGACAAGACGCTGGTGGAGGCGCTGCATGATCCGCTCACCCACCTGCTGCGCAACGCCGTGGACCACGGCGTGGAGACGCCCGAGGAGCGCCGCGAGGCGGGCAAGCCGCCCGTGGGGTGCCTGACGCTGAGCGCGTCGCACGAGGGCGGGCTGGTGCACCTGGGCATGTCCGACGACGGCGCGGGCATCGACGTGCAGCGCGTGCGGCAGGTCGCGGTGCAGCGGGGCCTGCTCACGGCCGAGCAGGCGGCGCGGCTGTCGGACGCGGACGCGCAGCTGCTCATCTTCATGCCGGGCTTCAGCACCGCGGAGCGCGTCACGTCGCTGTCCGGCCGGGGCGTGGGCATGGACGTGGTGCGCACGCAGGTGGACCGCATCGGTGGCACCGTGGAGGTGCACAGCCGGCCCGGCCAGGGCACGACCTTCACCCTGAAGATCCCCCTCACGCTGGCCATCATCCCGGCGCTGCTCGTCACCTGCCGGGGGGACCGCTACGCGCTGCCGCAGGCCTCGCTGCGGGAGGTGGTGTTCCTGGAGCCGGAGCAGGCCCGGAGGGACATCACGCGCCTCCAGGGCGCGTGCGTCCTGCGGCTGCGCGGTGAGCTGCTGCCGCTGGTGGTGCTCGCCGCCGAGCTGGGCGTGGGGCCCCCGACGCCGGAGCTGGACGCGGGCGCCACCCTCGTCGTGCTGCAAGCCGGCGAGCGCACCTTCGGGCTGTGGGTGGACGCCATCCACGACACGGAGGAGATCGTCGTCAAGCCGCTGTGGAAGCACCTGAAGGGGCTGGCCTGCTACGCGGGCGCGACGGTGCTGGGCGACGGGCGCGTGGCGCTCATCCTGGACGCCATGGGCCTGGGCCGCCGCGTGGCCACCGACACCGAGGCGCGGGAGCAGCGCGTCGCTCCGGAGGCCGCGCCAGAGGCGCCGCCAGCGGAGAACCGGGAGCGGGTGCTGCTGTGCCGCACCGGCGCGGAGGGCCGCGTGGCCATCCCGCTGTCGCGCGTGGCGCGGCTGGAGGAGCTGCCCGCGTCGGACGTGGAGCGGCTGAGCGGAGGCATGGAGCTGGCGCGCTACCACGGGCAGCTGCTGCCGCTGGTGCGCGTGGCCTCCGTGCTGGAGGCGAGGCCCGGCGCGGCGGGGCAGCTCGCGCGGGACGTGCGGCTCGCGCTGGGGGAGTCGCTGTCCGTCGTCGTCACCACGCACGCGGACACGCGCGTGGGCCTGGTGGTGGACGCCATCCTCGACGTCGCGGAGGTGGAGCTCGCGCTCCAGCGGGAGACGCGCCGTCCCGGCGTGCTGGGCTCCATGGTGGTGCAGTCCCGGGCCACCGAGTTCCTGGACGTGGAGGGCACCGTGCGCGCCGTGCACCCGGAGCTGCTGACGGGCGGTGCGCCATGAGCGGCCTCCGCCAGCTGTGCTCGTTCCAGGTGGGCGACCACCTGTTCGGCCTGGACATCGAGCGCGTGCAGGAGATCCTGTCGCCGCCTCCGCTGACGCGCGTGCCCGGCGCGCCGCCGGAGGTCGCGGGGCTGCTCAACCTGCGCGGGCAGATCGTCCCCGCCATCGACCTGCGCCGCCGCCTGGACCTGCCCGAGGGCACGGCCCCCGCGGACGCGCCCCACGTCGTCCTGCGCGGCGACGAAGGCGCGGTGAGCCTCCGCGTGGATGCGATTGGCGACATCCTCCCCTTCGAGCCGTCGGACCTGGCGCCGCTGCCGGACAACCTGCGCGGGCCCCTGCGCTCGCTGCTGCTGGGCGTCCACGCGCTGCCGGACCGGCTGCTGCTCGTGCTGTCCGCGGACGCGGTGGTCGACGGGCTTGGGCCCGCGGCCAGCGCTCCCGCCTCCGCTTCCTTCCCCGTGCATTCCCAGGAGTCCCGCTGATGGCCCGCCCGACCGTGCCCGCCGTAAGAAGCCCTCTCTTCCAACGCCTGGGCGGCAAGGCCGTCCTGACGGCCGCCGTGCAGAAGCTCTACGCGCGGGTGATGACGGACGCGCTGCTCAAGCCCTACTTCCGCCGCGCGGACCTGGTCGCGGTGCAGCGCCAGATGGTCGCGTTCCTCACCCAGCACCTGGGCGGTCCCGCCCTGTATCGCGGCCGGTCCATGCGCGACGTACACGCTCGCATGGGGCTCGAACCCCACCACTTCGAGCGCGTCGCCGAGCACCTGGCCACCGTGCTGGATGCGCTGGACATCCCGGGCCCCGTCGCCCGCGAGGTGCTCGCGGCCCTGGGCACGCGCCAGGACGACAGCGTGAGCAAGCCCGCGCCCCGGTCCGCCGCCGCGAAGCTCGCCCCGCCGCGCGCCTCCCGGACGCAGGGGCGCCGGGTCGCGGCGGTCTCCGCGCCCGCCGCCCGGTCCTCGCGCCGCCGCGCGTCCACGCCACTCGAAGGTGCGCTGAGCGAGGCGGTGCTGAACGCGGCGAGCGTCAACCTGTTCGTGCTGGACGCGGACCTGGCCATCACCTTCTCGAACGCGGCCTCCACGGAGGCCATCGAGCGCATCCACCCGGAGGCCGGGATCGGCGATGACGCGGGAGACGCGGGCGGCGACTTCCTCGCCCACTTCGAGCATCAGCTGCGGCTGGAGGAGGAGCGGCTGCGCGCCCCTGAAGCGCTGCCACATGAGGCCCGCTTCGCGGTGGGCCCCGCCCTGATCAAGGCGCGCATCGACGGCATCGTGGGCCGGGACGGAGCGCTCACCGGCTACGTGGCGACGTGGACGGACGTCACGGAGCAGCAGCGCGTGGACACGGAGATGGCTCGGCTCCGGGCCATGCTGGAGAACGCGCCCACCTGCGTGATGGTGGCGGACGTGGACCTGCGGATCGTCTACCTGAACCCCGCCTCGCGCCGGCTGCTCCAGCGGGTGGAGAAGCACCTGCCCGTCACCGCGGACCGGGTGCTGGGCTCGCACATCGACATCTTCCACCGGGACGCGACGTACCAGCGGAAGATCCTCTCCAACGACAAGAACCTGCCGGTGCGCGCGAACATCCCCATTGGCCCGGAGACCGCGGACCTGCTGGTGACGGCGGTGTACGACGGCCAGGGCCGCTACCTGGGCCCCATGGTCACGTGGGAGCTGATCACCGAGAAGCTCGCCGTGCAGCAGCGCGAGAAGGAGCTGGACGCCACCCTGCGCGGCATCTTCCAGGAGGTGACGCAGCACTCGCAGACGCTCGCGGCGGCGTCCCAGGAGCTGTCCAGCGTCAGCCAGCAGATGGTGAGCAACGCGCAGGAGACCGCGGCGCAGGCCACCCAGGTGTCCGCGGGCGCGGAGCAGGTCAGCCGCAACGTGCAGAGCGTCGCGTCCGGCATGGAGGAGGTCAACGCGAACATCCGCGAGGTGGCGCGCAACGCGAGCAGCGCCGCCAAGGTCGCGTCGTCCGCCGTCAGGCTGGCGGACTCCACGTCCAGCATCGTCGGCAAGCTGGGGACGAGCAGCCAGGAGATTGGCAAGGTCATCAAGGTCATCACCTCCATCGCGCAGCAGACCAACCTGCTCGCGCTCAACGCGACCATCGAGGCGGCCCGCGCGGGCGAGGCGGGCCGGGGCTTCGCGGTGGTGGCCAACGAGGTGAAGGAGCTGGCGCGCGAGACGGCCCGCGCCACCGAGGACATCGGCCAGAAGATCGGCAGCATCCAGAGCGACACCGAGGAGGTGGTCAACGCCATCCTGGAGATCGGCGCCACCATCGGCCGCATCAACGAGCTCCAGACGTCCATCGCCTCCTCCGTGGAGGAGCAGACGGCCACGGCCGGGGAGATCCTCCGCAACGTGGGCGAGGCCGCCAAGGGCAGCCAGCAGATCTCCGACAACATGGCCGCCGTGGCGGAGGCCGCGCGCAGCACCACCGAGGGCGCGGGCAGCACGCAGCGCTCGGCGGTGGAGCTGGCCCACATGGCGCAGTCGCTGCAACGGCTGGTCGTGCAGGTGGACACCTCCGACAAGCAGGCGCGAGCGAAGTAGCGCGGAGGGCCCCAGCCCCAGGAGCCACGGCACATGCGAACCGGATTGAAGCGGTGGTGGGCAATGGGTCAGGTGGCCCGCGCCTCCTCGCGCCTGCGGCGGGTGTCCCGCCCCCAGGACGCGGAGCCTGCCCGGCAGGAGCTGACCCGGCGGCTGCTGGGCCTCCGCGGGCTGCCCCAGAAGGTGGGGCAGGTGCTCACGCTCGCGGAGCTGGGCGCGGAGACGCCGGGGTTCGGTTCGCTCGCGGAGGCGCCCTCCCCGCTCGCCCCCGAGGCCGCGCTGGCGGAGGTGTCCCGACGGCTGGGCCGTCCGTGGCGGGAGGTCTTCGCCGCGCTGGAGGGCGTGGGCATCGCCGCGTCGCTGGGCCAGGTGCACCGGGGCGTGCTGCACGACGGGCGCGCCGTGGCGGTGAAGCTGCGGCACCCGGGCATCGCGGAGGCCGTGCGGGAGGATCTGCGCGCGCTGGGGTGGCTGGCCGCGCCGCTGGGGGGCTGGCGCGGGAGGCTGGACCTGTCCGCGTACCGCCACGAGCTGGCCCGGATGCTCCAGGGCGAGCTGGACTACCGCCACGAGGCCCAGGCCCTGCGGGACGCGGGCGCGCGCATGGCGGACGTGCCGGGCGTCATCGTCCCCGTGCCGGTGGACGCGCTCACGCGGGAGGACCTGCTGGTGATGACCTGGGTGGACGGTGCGTCGCTCGCGGAGGGCTGGCGCTGGAGCGAAGCGGACCGCCGCGCGCTGTCCACGACGCTGGTGCGGCTGTTCCTCCAGGGCTGCTTCACGTGGGGCGCGCTCCACGCGGATCCGCACCCGGGCAACTACCGCGTGGCGCGGGGGCCGGAGGGAGCCCCCGTGCTGGGGGTGCTCGACTTCGGCTGCGTGAAGCCGCTGCCGCCGGAGCTGCCCGCGGGGCTGGGGCGGTTGCTCGCCCTCCTCCGCGCCCCAGCCACCCCGCCGAGTCCCGGGCAGTGGGTGTCCGCGTGGGTGCTGCTGGGCTTCACGCCGGAGCTGCTGGAGCCCATGGCGGAGGCGCTGCCCGCCGTCAGCCGGGTGCTGCTGGAGCCGCTCCTCCTGGACCGCCCCTTCCACGCGCGAGACTGGCGGCTGGGAGCGCGGCTCACCGAGGCGCTGGGGCCGCACCGATGGAACTTCCGCGCGGCCGGGCCCGCGTCGCTCCTGTTCGTCCTGCGCGCGTTCCACGGGCTGGTGCGCCACCTGGACGTGCTGGACGCGCCCATCGCCTGGGGGCCGCTCCTGGACGAGGCCCGCGCCCCGTCGCTGCCGCCTCCGCCAGCGCCGCCCGAGGCACGGGGGGAGGGCCGCGCGCGCTACCTGAAGGTCCGCGTGACGGAGGCGGGGCGCACGCGCGTCGCGCTGACCTTCCGCGCGGACGTGACGGCGCACCTGGAGGACCTCCTGCCGGAGGACCTGCCGCGCAGGCTCGCGGCGCGGGGACTCCAGCCGGCCGGCATCGGCGCGGCGGCGGTCGCGGCGGGGCTGCGGCCGTCGGAGCTGTTCCACCTGGACGAGGGCGACCGGCAGGTCCGGGTCTGGCTCGAGTGACACACGGACAAGGAGGTGACGGATGGTCACCATCGGCATGAACTACGAGGTGCGTGAGGGCAAGGCGGACGCCTTCGAGCGGAAGTTCGCGCTCGTGCTGGAGTCGATGCGGGAGCTGCCCGAGCACGCGCACACGGAGCTGTTCCGGAGCGTGGGGGCGCCGGGGCGCTACCTCATCGTCTCCGAGTGGCGCAGCCGTGAGGGCTTCGACACCTTCATCACCTCCGAGGCCTTCCACCGCGTGACGGACTGGGGCGCCAGCGCCATCCTCGCGGGCCGGCCGCGCCACGAGGTGTACGGCGAGACGGCCTCGAGCGCCCCCCAGGGCCGCTGTCCGGTCGCGCACGCGGTCCGGTGACGCGGGTGCGCATGAACACCCTCCGGGTCCTGGTGGTGGACGACGCGGCCGTGGTGCGGCGCCAGGTGTCGATGCTGCTGGCCACGGCTCCGGGCCTGGAGGTCGTCGCCACCGCGCCCAACGGGCGCATCGCGCTGGCGAAGGTGGAGCAGCTCCGGCCGGACGTCGTGCTGCTGGACCTGGAGATGCCGGAGCTGGATGGGCTGGAGACGCTGAAGCTCCTGCGCCAGCGCGCCCCGGAGCTGCCCGTGGTGATGTTCAGCGCGCTCACCGAACGCGCGGGCGTGCTGACCCTGGAGGCGCTCGCGCTGGGCGCCCGCGACTACGTGACGAAGCCCACGTCCGCGGGCGGGCTGAACATCACCGTGGAGGCCGTGCGGGACGAGCTGGTGCGCAAGCTCAAGGCGCTCCAGGTGCGCTCGCCGTCCGCCGCGCCCGCCCCCACTCCGGTGCCGCGCGAGTCGCCCGCCCGACCGCGGACGCCCGCGCGGGTGGAGGTCATCGTCCTGGGCGCTTCGACTGGCGGCCCGGGCGCGCTGGCGCGGGTGGTGGCCGCGCTGCCCGCGGACCTGCCGGTGCCGATGCTCATCGTGCAGCACATGCCGCCCCTCTTCACGCGGCTGCTCGCGGAGCGGTTGCAGGCTGTCACCTCGCTCACCGTGCGCGAGGCGGTGAGCGGCGCGTCCGTACAGGCGGGCGAGGTCTGGATCGCACCGGGGGACTTCCACCTGGCCGTGTGCCGGGACGCGACGGGCGTGCGGCTGCTCACGCACCAGGGGCCCGCGGAGAACGCGTGCCGGCCGGCGGTGGACCTGCTCTTCCGCTCCGCGGCGGAGGTGTACGGCGCGGGAGTGCTGGCGGTGGTGCTCACCGGCATGGGCCAGGACGGGCTGCGGGGCTGCCGCCGGGTGAGCGAGGCGGGCGGTCAGGTGGTGGTGCAGGACCAGGCCAGCTGCGTCGTCGGCGGCATGCCGGGCGCGGTGGAGCAGGCGGGGCTCGCGGACGCCGTGGTGTCGCTGGACGCGGTGGCCCCGGAGCTGGCGCGGCGCGTGGACGCGCGCGGACGGAGGACCGGAGCATGACGATGCACCCCGACGACTTCGCGTATCTGCGGCAGCGCGTGCTGCGACGCTCCGGGCTGGTGCTGGAGCCCGACACGCACGCGCTGGTGGAGGCGCGGCTCACGCCCCTCTTGCGCGAGGAGCAGCTGCCGGACCTCGCCGCCCTGGTGTCGCGGCTGCGCTCGCAGCCGGAGGGTGGCCCGCTCCACCAGCGGCTGGCGGAGGCGCTGGCCAACCACGAGACGGCCTTCTTCCGCGACGCCCCCGTCTTCAACGCCCTGCGCGCCACGGTCCTGCCCGCCCTGCTGGCGAAGCGCGCCCGCGCGCGGACCCTGCGCATCTGGTGCGCGGCGTGCGCCTACGGCCAGGAGCCCTACAGCGTGGCCATGACGCTGGCCGAGACCGGGCTGCTCATCACCGGCTGGACGGTGCGCATCCTCGCCACCGACTTCTCCACCCGCGCGCTCGTGCGCGCCTGCGAGGCCCGCTACGACGCGAAGGAGATCCACCGCGGCCTGCCCCCCGAGCTGCGCCAGCGCTACTTCCGCCAGGAGCGCGACGGGTGGCGGCTGAACGACCAGGTGCGCAGGCCGGTGGAGTTCCGGCCGCTCAACCTGCTGGAAGACTTCGCCCTGGAGGCGCCCGTGGATCTCGTCTTCCTGCGCAACGTGATGATCTACTGGGACATGCCCACGCGGCGCGCGGTGCTGGCCCGCGTGCGGCGGACGCTCCACGCGGATGGCTACCTGGTGCTGGGCGCCGCGGAGGCGTCGCCGCTGGTGGAGGATGGCTTCACGCGGCACCTGATTGGACAGACGAGCTGGTACCGCCCCGCGCCCGCCGCGCCTCACGCCCACCCGCCCTCCTCCGCGGCGGAGGCGCCGCGCCCGCCCCGCCCCGGCGCTACACCTTGAGGCGGATGGCGCTGGGGATCAGCGTCATGGTGCAGGGCAGCCGGCCCGGCGTCTCGCCGTCGACGTCCAGGAACACGTCGCCCGTCAGGGACTCCGCGTGGAGCGTGCGGCAGCGCAGCCGCCGCGTGCCCTTCCAGGTGACGTGGTCGCCGTTGTAGACGCCCTTGGACTTGAGGACGAAGTCGGACAGGCCGTAGTTGGACCAGATGGTGATGTCGAAGAGGCCGTCGTGCGTGGCCGCCTCGGGCGCCACGAACATGCCGCTGCCGAAGTAACGGCCGTTGGCCACGGCGATCGCGGTGACGCTCACCGTCTCCGGCTCGCCGCCGTCCACCGTGATCCGCACCTGCCGCTCCTGGTACTTCAAGAGGCCCTTCACGGTGCCCCACATGAAGCTCAGGTTGCCGCCCAGCGCCTTGCTGCCCTGGTTCACCTCGCGGGCCACCACCGCGCTCACGCCGAACGAGGCGATGTTGGCGAAGAAGCGCGTGGCCGGCTTGCCGTCGTTGTCGATGAACTCCAGCCGCCCCACGTCGAAGGGCTCGGTCTTCTCCGTGCGCAGGCGCTCCAGCGCGGACGTCAGCTCCAGGTCCCACCCGAAGGTGCGCCGGAAGTCGCCGCCCGTGCCCCGGGGCAAGAGGCCCAGCGTGGCCTGGGGGTTGATGACCTGGCCGTCGCGGAAGAACCCGTTGGTGACTTCGTTGAGCGTGCCGTCGCCGCCCACCGCGACGATGCACTCGTAGCCGTCATCGATGGCCTGCCGCGCCAGACGCGCCGCATCCATGCCGCCGCTGGTGAAGCCGTACCCGAACTCACCGAGCACCCTGCCCACCTGCGCGGAGATCTCCACCCATCGCTTCCCCGTCTGCCCGTTGGCGCTGCGCGGGTTGACCACGAGGAACGTCTTCATTCAGTGCCTTCTCCCTGCTGCCAGAACGGCCTGTTTACGCAATTGTGCGGCGGGGCTCCACTCCATGACCCATGCGGGGGTCTGTTTGGCCGGGGTGTTTGTCACCCGGCGCCGTCCATGCTGGGCTCCCGGCCCCGCCCCTTCGCCCCGCCCCCCGAGTGAAGCCCCCGTCCCCCACCGAGCAGCTCGCGCCCCACCAGGAGGCCACGCGTGCCATGGACTGGGCGCTGCCCGCGCTCCGGCTGGACCTGGAGGCCGCGACGCGCCAGCGCTTCCGGGAGACAGGCGCCCAGGAGGACTTCCTGCACCGCCATGACGCACCGGCCCATGAAGCCCAGGGGCCGGCGCGGACGGAGCGCTTCGAGCGGGCCCTGGCCCGGGTGCGGCGCCTCGCGGACTCGGGGGAGCCGCTGAGCTTCACCCGGATGGTGGAGGTCCAGTCGACGCTGCTGGGGGAGCCCACCGGCTTTCGCACCGGGGATGCGTTCGCGCGGGGCGGCGCGCACCGGTACGCGCACGCGCCCGGCCTGGAGGCGACCTTCCGCGAGAAGGTGGAGGCGGACGCGCGGGAGCCACGCCATCCGGTGGCGCATGCCACCCGGTTGTACCTGGACCTGTGTTTCTTCCACCCCTTCCCGGACGGCAATGCCCGGGCGGCGCGGCTGTGGCTGGAGTACATGCTGCGGCGGGGCCGGCTGCCGACGCCGCCGCTGGTCCCGGTGGTGCTGTGGCGCAAGCACCCGGGAGACGCGGTCAACTACACGCGGCTGGCCCGGCTGCTGGCCCGGAGCATCGCGGGACCGGACGCGCCGTGCCGCAACGAGGTGCCTGAATGAACGCGGAGGTGACCGTATGAGCAAGACACCCCTGGGGGCCTGGGAGCGCATCCGCGGCAGCCTGGACGGGTATGACCCGGAGAAGGTCATCCGCATGCTGCGTGAGTACCTGGCGCCGCGCGTGCCGCCGGGGACGCGCAAGCTCACGGACGAGCAGCACGACGCGATGGCGAAACACCTCCAGCGGATGCTCCAGCAGAACCTGGGGCCCTGGTACACGGACACGAACCTGTACCTGGGCAATGAGAGCTTCGGTGGCTACTGCTGGTGTCACCGCTTCTTCCGGCACAAGCCCACGCCGAACATGAGCGTGGAGTACAACATCCAGCTCATCATCGACGCGCTGGAGCGGTCGCGGGAATGGCTGTTCAAGCTGGACGCCCACTTCCAGGCGCTGAAGCAGAGCCTGCCCTCGGCGCCCGAGGACTCGGACATCCGGATGCTCGCGCTGGCGGACGGCATCGTCACCACGATGAACCTCACCATGGACGCCACCGGCTGCGAGGAGGCCTGGTACACCTTCGCGGACGAGGCGATGGCGTGGATGTTCGAAGCCATCGGGCTGCGCCCGGGCTATCAGGCCGGGAAGCTGATGCGGAAGCTGTTCGCCTTCGAGTCCTGGCACTCGCCGCTCGAGGAAGAGCTGCGCGACTCGGCGGAGAAGGTGGCGGCGGCCGTCGTGGAGGACGAGGGCCGCCGACACACGCACTGACATCCGCCCGTCCTCCACTTCAGTGGATGGGCTTCCCGCGCGTCATCCTGCGGGCCTGCTCGCTCGAGCCGCCCTTCACCTCGATGCGCTTGCCCTGGGGCTCGGCCTCCGGGAGCTTCAGGGAGACCTCCAGCACGCCGTTCTCGAAGTTCGCCTGCACCGACTCCGTGTCGATGCCTTCCGGGAGCGGGATGGCGCGGTGGAACATGCCGGTGCCGCGCTCCAGGCTCCAGACGCCTTCGGCCTCCTGCTCCTCCTCCACCTCGAAGGAGCGCTCGCCCTGGATCACGAGCCGGTCCTTCAGCAGCTCCACGTGGATGTCCTCCTGCTTCATTCCAGGCAGGTCGGCCTTGACGATGAGCTGTCCGTTCCGCTCCAGCACGTCCACCTGCGGTGACCAGAGGCCCTCGTCCAGCACGCCGCTCGGCGCGGCGAAGCCCCGGCCGCCGAAGCCGGTGAAGAGCTGATCCATGTCCTCCATCATCCGGCGCATGAGGCCGAACGGGGTCAGGGGCATGGCCTCCCGGCCGGTGGTGGGTGCGTAGGCTTCACGGCGGGAGATGCCAGCGCCCGTCCGGGGCTCCTGGCCCTGCGAGCTGCCGCCCGCCACGCCGGCCTGGGCGTTCTTCACGGCGGGCGAAGAGGAGGGCTCTCCTTGCGCTCCCGGGTTCCTGTTGTCGGTTGCCATGACGTCCTCCCCCGGTGGAGCCCGGCTGGCGCCCGGCCGCCGGACCGCACCGGTGACTCTCAAGCGGGGATGGAATTATCCCAACCCCAAACCTGGAGGCGCGAGGAGGGCCCATCAAGGGTCCGCAGACGCCGACCCGCCGTGGCCGCCATTGTCGGGAGCCCCGCTCCGCGAGCAGCGTGGCGTCCCGCCGGGACTCCGGACGGGCCAGGGGCCCGGGGAAGTGCTGGACCGACGCACAAGGGGGTTGAACGGGGGCGTGGGAGCAGGCACAGCAAGAGGGCCATGAATCCTTTGAGGTCCATCGGGTGGGGGGTGCTGGGGGTGTTGCTCCACGCGAGCAGCGCGGCGGCACAGATCGTCAACGTGCAGGCGCTCTTCGACGAGAAGGCGGAGCTGGGGCCGGCCGCGGCCATCGAGCTGGGCGGCGACTGGCGCACGGGCAGCACGGAGCTGTTCTCCGTGCGCGGCTCCCTGGTGGGCCAGCTGCGCTCCGAGCGAGACGTCTGGCTGGGCGTCATCCGGGGCGAGTACTCGTTCGCCACCGGCGAGCGGATCGTCAGCCAGGTGCTGGAGCACGTGCGCTACCGGCGCAAGCTCACCGAGCGTCTCTCGGCCGAGGTCTTCGCCCAGCATGAATATAACGAGTTCCGCCGGCTCCAGTTCCGGGCCCTGCTGGGCGCCGGACCGCGAGTCATCCTGCTCAACGCGGAGACCGTGGGGTTCACCTTTGGCGTGGCCCTGATGCTGGAGCACGAGCGGCTGCGCAAGGACGGCGAGGTGGACGCGGGAGACCGCTACACGGATCCGCGAGTCTCCAGCTATCTGCTCGGGCGCTTGAGGCTGATGGAGAACATCGACCTCGTGGAGACGGTCTACCTCCAGCCGCGCGTCACCCGTCCCTCCGACCTGCGGGTGCTCAACGAGACGCTGTTCGCGGTCACCCCCAACCCCCTGGTCACGGTAGGCATCGGCTTCAACCTCACCTACGATAGCGCTCCACCCGCGACGGTGCCGGCCCTGGACACGCAGCTGCGAACCACGGTGGGCGTGAGGTTTTGATCGACCCTCCACCACGAGCACCGGGAGCGCACGTCCTCCGCTCCCCACTCCGGGTTGACACACCGCCCCTCCAGGGGCTTCACTGTCGATATTGATTATCACTATCAATATTGAAATCTAAAGGAGGATGGGGTGTGAGTGAGCACGCGCGGGGGGCTCGGCCGGGGATGGGGGGGCTTGTCGCGCTCCTGCGGATGCAGGGGCCGCTGGTGACCGTGGCGGCCCTGAGCTCGACGCTGGCGGCGGGGCTCGGGCTGGTGCCGTTCTTCGCGGTGGCGCGGATGGCGACGGCCATCTACGCCGAGCCGCCGCGGCTCGACGCGGTGACGTCGCTCGCGGGGATGGCGGCGGGGGCGCTGGTGCTCCGGGCGCTGCTGGCGTCGGCGTCGACCGTGACCGCGCACGTGGCGGCGTTCCGCATCCTCCACGGGCTGCGGCTCGCGCTGGCGCGCAAGCTGGGCGCCGTCCCCCTGTCCTTCTACGCCCACCGGAGCACGGGGGAGCTGAAGAAGACGCTGATGGACGACGTGGGGCAGATTGAAGCCTTCGTCGCGCACCACTTCCCGGACGCCGTCGCCGCCGTGGCGGTGCCGCTCGTCACGGCGGCCGCGCTGCTCTGGGTGGACTGGCGCATGGCCCTGGCGAGCGTCGCCGTGGCGCCGCTGGCGTTCGCGGCCATGGCCGTGGCCATGCGCGACGTGGGCAAGGCGCATGAGCAGTGGAGCGCCATCCAGGGCCGGATGAACGCGTCGCTCCTGGAGTACCTGCGCGGCATCCACGTCATCAAGACGTTCGGCCTGTCGGCGAAGCGCTTCGGGGACCTCTCGCGCTCCATCCAGGAGGGGCTGGCCTGGATGGAGGGCTTCATGCGCACCAACGGCCGGGGCTACGGCGCGTTCGGGGCGCTCATCGGCTCCAGCCTGGTGGTGCTGGTGCCCGCGGGCGGGTGGTTCTTCCTGCACGGCACGCTGTCGCTGGAGTCGCTGGTGCTGTTCCTGGTGCTGGGCCCGCAGCTGCTCACGTCGATGCTGCGGCTGATGTTCGCGTCGAGCAACGTGGAGCGCATCCAGGGCGGCATCGCGCGCATCCGCGCCATCCTGGACACCCCCGACCTGGACGAGGCCACGGGCACCGCCGCGCCCGCGCACCACGGGCTCGCCTTCCGGAGCGTCACCTTCCGCTACGAGGAGGGCGGCAAGGACGTGCTCCGCGACGTCACCTTCGAGGCGCCCCCGGGCAAGGTGACGGCGCTCGTCGGCCCGTCGGGCGCGGGCAAGACGACGCTGGTGCGGCTGGTCCCCCGGCTGTGGGAGCCGTCCAGCGGCGCGGTGGAGCTGGGCGGAGTGGACGTGCGCGCGCTCAAGCTGGACGACCTGCTCTCGCGCGTCGCCATGGTGTTCCAGGAGGTGTTCCTCTTCCACGGCACCGTCCGCGACAACCTGCGCCTGGGCCGCGCGGAGGCCACCGACGAAGCGCTGGTCTCGGCCTGCCGCGCGGCGCGGGCCCATGACTTCATCAGCGCCCTCCCCCAGGGCTACGACACCGTCCTGGGCGAGCGCGGCGCGCGCCTGTCCGGCGGGGAGAAGCAGCGGCTGTCCATCGCGCGGGCGCTCCTGAAGGACGCCCCCGTGCTGCTCCTGGACGAGGCCACGGCCTTCGCCGACCCGGAGAACGAGGCCCGCATCCAGGAGGCGCTGTCCACCCTGTGCGTGGGCCGCACCGTCCTGGTCGTCGCCCACCGGCTGTCCACCATCGCCACGGCGGACCACATCGTGGTGCTCGACGGCGGGGCGGTCCAGGACCAGGGCACGCACGAGGCGCTGCTCGCGCGCTGCCCGCTCTATCAGCGGCTCTGGGCCAGCCACACGGATGCCCTGGACTGGTCGCTCGGGGAACCCACGGACGCCCCCGCGTCCTCGCAGGAGGTGGCGTGATGCTGGGCGCGCTCTTCAACGTCGGCGAGCGGCTCGCGGGCCAGCGGGACGCCCGGCTGCGGCGCGGGCTGGTGTTCGCGTTCGCGGAGGCGCTCGCGACCGCCGTCCCCTACGCGCTCGTGCTGCTGCTCGTCCGCGCGGCGCTGGAGGACCGCCTGTCGCTTCCGCTGACGGGGTGGATCACCGGCGGCATCGCGCTGGCGGTGGTGCTCCGGATGCGGCTGTCTCAGGCCGCCATGTCGGACCTCTTCATCGCGGCGCACGCGCTGATGGGCCAAGCGCGGATCCGCGCGGCGGACCACCTGCGGCGCCTGCCCATGGGCTTCTTCACCCGGAACCGGAGCGGCGAGCTGGCGGGCGTCCTCACCACCGACCTCGCGCTGGTGGAGGACATCTGGTCGCACCTCATCGGCCTCTTCGCGGCCAGCTTCGCCCTGCCCATGCTGGTGGGGGTGGGGCTGTGCTTCCTGGACTGGCGGCTGGGGCTCGCGGTCCTCGCGACGATGCCGGTGGCGCTCGCGGTGCTGGCGGTGACGACGCCCCTCTTCGTCCGGGAGCTCGACGCGGTCCTCGACGCGGGCGCGGACGTGAACGCGCGCATCGTCGAGTACGTGCAGGGCATCGCGGTGCTCCGCGCCTTCGGCCGTCACGGCGAGGTGTACCAGCGGTTCGTGAAGGCCATGGAGCGGCTGCGCGACGCGCTCATCCGCGCGGACGTCGCCCCTTCGCCGCTGCTCTCCGTCTTCGGCCTCGTCGTCGAGGCGGGCTTCGTCGTCGTGGCGTACGCGGGCGCGCGGCTGGCGCTGGCGGGAGCGGTGGCGCCCGGCACGCTCCTGGTCTTCCTGGTGGTGACCGTGGGGGTGACGCGGCAGGTGGCCGAGCTGGGCGTGGCGCTGCTGATGCTCCGGGGCTCGCAGCGCGCGCTGGGCCGGGTGGACCGGCTGCTGTCCGAGCCGCCCCTGCGTGAGCCCGAGGCGCCGGCGCAGCGGCCCCAGCGCTTCGACGTGGAGGTGGACGGGGTGACCTTCGCCTACGAGGGCGAGCGCGTGCTCGACGGCGTGTCCGCCACCTTCGCGGAGCGGTCGCTGACGGCCATCGTCGGTCCGTCCGGGTCGGGCAAGTCCACGCTGGTGCACCTGGTGGCGCGCCTGTGGGACGTGCCCCGGGGACAGGGGGCCATCCGCATCGGCGGCGTGGACGTGCGCGACCTCCCCTTCGAGGAGCTGCACCAGCACATCGCGATGGTGTTCCAGGACGTGGTGCTCTTCTCGGGGACCGTCCTGGACAACCTGCGCGTGGGCAGGCCGGACGCGACGCGCGAGGAGGTGGAGCGGGCGGCGCGGGCGGCGAAGGCGCACGACTTCATCTCCGCCCTGCCGGAGGGCTACGACACGCGGCTCGCCGAAGGGGGCGGCTCGCTCTCCGGCGGCGAGCGGCAGCGGCTGTCCATCGCGCGGGCGCTCTTGAAGGACGCGCCCATCGTGCTGCTGGACGAGGCGACGGCGTCGGTGGACGCCTCCTCGGAGGCGGAGCTCCAGCGGGCCGTCGACGCGCTGGTGCGCCACAAGACGGTGGTCGTGATTGCCCACCGGCTGAGGACCGTGCGCCGGGCCCACCACATCGTCGTGCTCGACCGGGGCCGCGTGGCGGAGGCCGGCACGCACGACGCGTTGATGCAGGGAGACGGGCTGTACGCGGCGCTCTGGCGGGAGCAGGAGCGCGCGAAGGGCTGGCGGCTGGGCGGCCTGGAGACACAGCGATGATGAAGACCCCTTCCGTGAACCTCACCGGCGTCCCGGAGACGATGCTCTGGACGCTGCACAACCGCGCCTCGGAGGCGCGGCGGCCCGACGGCTTCCTGCGAGACCTGGACTGCGTCCGCGTGGCCGACGCCATCGACTACGACTACGTGCGCAGCTTCGGGAAGCCGGATGGCTCGCACGCCCTGCGCTCGCGCGTCTTCGACGACGCCGTGCGGCCCTGGATGGCGTCCCACCCCGGGGGCGCGGTGGTGGAGCTGGCGGCCGGGCTGGAGACCCAGTTCCAGCGCGTCGACGACGGGCGGGTGCGCTGGTACTGCGTGGACCTCCCGGAGGCCCTGGCCGTGCGCGAGCGCTTCCTGCCCCCGTCGGAGCGGTGCCGCTTCATCGCCCGCAGCGCGCTGGACCTGGGCTGGATGGACGAGGTGGACGGCTCGCGCGGCGTGTTCATCACCGCCCAGGGGCTGCTCATGTACTTCTCCGAGGCCGACGTCCGGCGCCTGCTCACGGCGGTGTTCGAGCGCTTCCCGGGCGTGGAGCTGATGTTCGACACCATCCCGGAGTGGTTCTCCCGGCTGACGCTGAAGGGGCTGTCCGTGACGAAGCACTACCAGGCGCCCCCCATGCCCTGGGGGGTGAGCCGGGCGCGGCTCGGGCCGCTGCTGCGCGGCTGGAGCCCCCGCGTGACGCGCGTGGCGTTCGCCCCCTACCGCTACCCCCGGGGGGCCTGGCTGCGCTTCCTGCGCGTGGGCTCGCGCGTCCCCGGGCTCCGCGACGCCCTGCCCGCCATGGTGCACGTCACGACCGCCCCGGCGGGCTGAGGAGGGGCTCGCGGCGCGGGCCGCATCCCGTATGCTCCGCGCCCCATGTCCCTGAACCTGAACGCCCGAAGCGCGCTCGCCGCGGCCTCGCTCCTGCTGGGAACCCCGGCGCTGGCGCAGGCCCCTCAAGCCGGCGCGCCGCCCGCGGAAGCGGCCCCGCCCGCCCAGGCCCAGCCGGTGATGACGAAGGCGCCGGAGCTGCTCCAGCCGGTGGAGGCCGCCTACCCACCCGAGGCGCTCGCGGAGGGCCTCACCGCCTCCGTCCGCCTCATCATCACCATCGCGGCGGACGGCTCCGTGGCGGAGGTGGCGCCCACGGAGCCCGCGGGCCACGGCTTCGACGAGGCGGCCATCGAGGCGGTGCGCCAGTTCCGCTTCTCACCGGCGGAGGTGGACGGCGTGCCCGCCCCGGTGCAGGTGGAGTACATCTACCACTTCACCCTGGACGCTCCGCCGGAGGAGCCCTCCTCGCCGGAGCAGGCCCCGGTGGCGAAGAAGGCCACGCTCCAGGGCCAGCTCATCTCGCGCGGCAGCCGCTCGCGGGTGGCCGGCGCCACCGTGCGCTGCGGTGACGACCCGGAGGCGCCCGAGGCCGTGTCGGACGCGGACGGCCGCTTCCGCCTGGAGGTGCCCCCGGGCGAGTGCGCGGTGCGCGTGGTGGCGTCCGGCTACCAGCTCTACCAGACGAAGGAGCAGCTCCAGGAGAACGAGACGACGGAGGTGAACTTCTACCTCGCGCCCTCCGGCGGCGCGCTGGAGACGGTGGTGCGCTCCGAGCGGCCGAAGAAGGAGGTCGTGCGCCGGACCATCACGCGCCAGGAGGCGCAGCGGACGCCGGGCACCTTCGGGGACCCCATCCGCGTCATCCAGACCCTGCCGGGCGTGGCGCGCGCGCCGTTCATCTCCGGCGAGCTGCTGGTGCGCGGCTCCAACCCCGGCCAGACGGCGACGATGATGGACGGGGTCGGCATCCCCCTCCTCTTCCACCTGCTCGGCGGGCCCTCGGTGGTGAACGCCGAGTTCATCGATCAGCTCGACTTCTTCCCGGGCGGCTACGGCAGCCAGTACGGCCGCGCGGTGGGCGGCATCGTGGAGGTGGGCACGCGCAAGGGCGCCGCCGACACGCTCCACGGCTCGGTGAAGGTGGACCTGCTGGACGCGGGCTTCTTCCTGGAGGCGCCCGTGACGGACGGCATCAGCGTGGCCGCCGCCGCGCGGCGCTCGTACGTCGACACGCTCCTGCCCGCCGTCCTCCCCAAGGACGAGGGCAGCACGCTGTCCGTGGTGCCTCGCTACTGGGACTATCAGTTGCGCGTGGACTTCGGCGCGAAGCGCGACGCCCGCACGGAGGAGGAGGCCCAGGCCCAGGCGGGCGGCGCGCGCAGCACCGGCTACGTCATGGCCTTCGGCAGCGACGACCAGCTGCGCCTGGTGTCGTCCGGCCCGGAGACCGAGCGCGACCTGACGGTGGACACGCACACCCTCTTCCACCGCCTCAAGGGCGACTGGACGTACCGCAAGGGCGCGCTCACCTCCGTCTTCACGCCCTACGTGGGCTACGACGGCACCAGCTTCAAGTTCGGCGCCGCCAAGCAGGACGGCGTGGGCTACACCGTGGGCGCGCGCGAGGTGCTGGGCCTGGAGCTGTCCCCGACCCTCACCGTGCGCACCGGCATGGACCTGGTGTTCGAGCACCAGTCCTTCGACGTGGAGTTCCCCGCCCCGGAGAACTTCGAGTACGTGGCCTTCCCCGGCGCCGAGTCCGTGGGCGAGCTGCTGGTGGAGCGCATCGGCCTGGGCTCCTTCGACGGCGCGCTCTTCGTGGAGGCGGACTGGAAGGTGGGGAAGTTCATCTTCACCCCCGGCGTGCGCGCCAACTACCAGCGCGCGGGCGACGCCCGGAACGTGGCGTTGGATCCCCGGCTGTGGGTGGCCTTCAACGCCACCGAGCGCACCCAGCTCAAGGGCTCTCTCGGCCTCTACAGCCAGCCGGGTGAGACGTTCCGCTTCATCACCCTGCCCTACGGCAACCCGGACCTCGCCTACCAGCGCGCGTTCCAGAGCAGCCTGGGCGTGGAGCACCGCCTGACGGACGTCTTCAACGTCGACGTGACGGGCTTCTTCAACCGCCGCTTCAGCAACATCGTGGCGCCCGGGCAGATCGTCTCGCTCCCGAGCGGTGGCGTGTTCCAGGTGCCGTACTCCAACGACGGCATCGGCCGCGCCCTGGGCGTGGAGGTGATGCTCAAGAAGCAGCGCGCGTCCGCGACGGACAAGTGGTCCGGCTGGCTGTCGTACACCTTCAGCCAGTCGCTCGACGGGCGCGCGGGCCGCGTCCCCGAGCGCAGCGAGGACTTCGGGGGCTTCGGGCCCACCGGCGACGACACGGCGTATGGCCTCAGCCCCTTCGACCAGACGCACATCCTCACGCTGGTGAGCAGCTACGTGCTGGGCAACGGCTGGGAGCTGGGCGGGCGCTTCCGCTACACCACCGGCCGCCCCACGACGCCGCTCAACCACACGTATGACGTGTACCAGGTGGACCGCAACCGCTTCAGCGGCACGTACGGCCCCTACGCGTCGGCGCGCATGCGCGGCTTCCACCAGCTGGACGTGCGGGTGGACAAGAGCTGGCAGTTCCAGCGCTGGACGCTGGGGCTCTACCTCGACGTGCAGAACCTCTACAACGCGGAGAACACCGAGTTCACGTTCAACGACTACCGGCAGCGCCGCGAGTACGAGGTGCCCGGCATCCCCATCCTCCCCGTGGTGGGCGTGAAAGGAAGCTTCTGACATGAAGGCCCTGCTCAACACCGGAGTCCTGCTGCTGTGGGGGCTGGCGGCCAGCGCCTGCGTCGACCCCGAGGACAAGCCCTCCAACGTGCACGACCTCCGGGTGCTCGGCGTCTCCACGGAGCAGCCGGAGCTGATCGCCTCCACCTGCGACCAGACCCCGGAGGCCTTCGACGAGCTCGCGGCGGAGGTGACCTACCGCGCGCTGCTGGTGGACCCCGCCGGCGAGGGGCGCCCCCTCCAGTACGCGCTGTGGGCCTGCGCGGCGCAGGACGACCGCACGTGCGCGACGGAGGCGGACCGCGTGCTGCTCGCGGAGGGCACCACGAGCGCGGGCGAGCTGACGCTCCCCATCCGCCCCGGCGCGGCCCGGGTCGCCGGGGACAAGCTCCTGCTGGAGCGCGTGCTGGAGGAGGACTCGTACAAGGGGCTGGGCGGCATCCGCATGCCGCTCGTCCTCCGCGTGTCGGCGGGCGACGAGGAGGTCTACGCGCAGAAGCTGATGGTCTTCTGGTGCCCGGTGGTGGAGGGCATGACGGCCAACGTGCAGCCGGTGCTCCCCGGCCTGCGGGTGGACGACGTGCCCTGGCCGGAGAGCGAGCCCCTGGCGCTGAGCGGCCCCGGCCCCTTCGTGGTGACGGTGGACGACGTGTCGGACCGGGAGGAGGACTACGTCGTGCCGGGCCTGCGGCTGGACGCCGTGCACCTCAAGGAGTCGTGGGTCATCGGCTGGTACAGCACGCTGGGGAAGTTCAGCCTGTCGGAGACGGGCGGCGCGGACATCGGTGGCCAGCAGGGACGACACCGCGTGGAGTGGGAGCCCGCCGAGGGCGCGGCGGCCCAGGAGGTGACTTTCTGGGCCGTGGTGCGTGACGGACGCGGCGGCAGCTCCTGGGTGGCGCGCACGGCCCGCTGGAGCCCCTGAGCACCGTTGTCGCCAGGGGGAGCCAAGGCCAGGCGCCGGGTGGCGCCCCCTGGGGCTCCGTCACGGCTTCATCACGCCCGAGGCCTTCAGGTACTGGAGCATGGAGCGGACCTGCGGGCTGGCCTTGGCGTCCATGGCCTTCAACTGCTCGCCCAGCTTCGGGGTGTAGCCCTCCAGGAGGGCCCGCTTCAGGGCTTCCTGGTCGAAGCCCCAGTCCTTCATCGCCTGGGGCAGGAGCGCCACGGCCCTGGGGTCCTTCAGTCGCACCAGCGCGGCGACGGCCGCGGCCTTGCCCTCGGGACACTTCCGCGCGAGCTCATACGCCTTGTCCGCCGCCGCCTTCGTCCCGACGTAGCCCAGGAGGGCCACCTCCCGCTGATCCGTCCCGTTGCGGCAGAGGATGAGCCGCTGGATGGCGGCCTTGGCCTCCGGGTTGCCCTGGCGCACCGCCGCCTCCACCTCGACCTGGTGCCACCCGAGCTTCGAGGCGTCGAAGGTCACCTTCGTCGCCACTTCGTGGCCGGCGTTCACCAGCTCCGCGGCCGTCATGTTGCGGCGCAGCTCCGGCAGGTGCGCCAGGTCGCGCGCCAGACGCTGCCCCGCGGCCTGCCGCAGCTTCCACTCGCCCTCCGTCTGCGTGGCGAGGAACTTGATCAACCCTTCTTCGTAGGTGCCCTTCGCCGCCACCGCGTCATAGGCCGCGATCGCGCACGCGGGGCTCAGCTCCACCTGCTCGCCGTTCTCGCGCCGCACGTAGACCCGCATGGCGCCCCTGCCCGAGTTCCACCCCGAGGCGGTGGCCAGCCCCTTGACCAGCTCCTCCACGAGGACCGGCTCCAGCTCCGCGGGTTCAACGCACCGCAGGGGCGCGCGCACGGCGTCGGCCAGCTCCTCCAGCTCGCTCGACGCGGCGCTCAACGCCTCCTCGGTGCCATCCTCCCGGCGCTCGGCCTGGCGCGTGAAGCACTCCGCGAACGAGGTCGCCCAGAGCCGCAGCTTCGGGTCGGGCTCCATCCGCATCGCCATCAAGGCATCCACCTGCATCGCCGGGACCCGCGCCGATGCCGCCAGGGCCAGCCCACGGTCGAAGGGCTCCTCGGAGCGCTGCGCCTTCTGCCGGAGGGCCTCGTCCGCCACCAGCATCCGCCCCAGCAGGTCCGCCGCCATCGAGGGGAGCGACACGCGCCCCGGGCGCATCTGCCCGAAGCGCTGCGGGACGGTGAAGCTACAGGAGGTGGCGGGGCCCATGGCGTCCAGGGCCTGCTCCATGCCCCCCACCCGCGCGACCTTGGCCAGGACCCCGTAGGCCGTGGCGCCGCCCTGGAGCAGCGCGGCCTCCGAGCTGGCGCGGACCGCCGGGACGGCCTGCTCCAGAGAGAACACCGCCCTCCACAGCGCGGCTTCATCCGGAGCGGGGGCGGCGCCCGCGAGCACGAGCGCCGCGAGCAGGACTGGAGCGTGGACCATGACTCACCTTGGAAATGAGAATGGGGCCCAGTCTCTCCCAAAACCGGCTCAGGTCGCAGCCAGGGTTGGCCCGCGCATTGCTCAAGCCCGGGTCCAGAAGGCTCCATCGACGGCGCCCCGGCTCCACGCCCTTCCCGGGGCCGCTCCTCCGTGGTCATTCCGCCACGGGGCGCGGCTGGCTCGCCACACGCCACCATGTCCAGACCTCCTCCCTCCCTCGCGTCCACCCCGTGCGGCCATGGCCTGCTGCCAGCGATTGTCGGCAGCATGCTCGCGGTGGACCTGCTGGCCGTCCGGCTCGACTGGAGCGAGCGCGCCAGCTACGCGTTCCTGTCGTGGAACCTGTTCCTCGCGTGGGCGCCCTACACCCTGGCGCTGCTTGCGCGGGTGCTCATGGCGCGGGGATTGGACGAGCCGTGGCTCATGGCCCCGCTGGCCCTGGGCTGGCTCGCGCTGTTCCCCAACGCGCCCTACCTCGTCACGGACTTCATCCACCTGCGTCAGCGGCCCGTGGTCCCGCTCTGGTTCGACGCCGCCCTGCTGGCCCTGTTCGCCGCCCTCGGGTGGATGCTGGGCCTGCTGTCGCTGGAGATCTGGAAGCGGTGGCTGGAGGCGCGCTGGGGACGCGGGGCGGCCTGGGCCTTCGTCGCCGCCACGTCCGTCCTGTGTGGCTATGGCATCTACCTGGGCCGGGTGGAGCGCTGGAACAGCTGGGACGTGCTCGCGGAGCCGGGACGTCTCCTCGCCGCCATGGCCTCGCACGTGCGCGATCCGCTGGCCCACCGGGCCCTGCCTTCCGTCACGCTGCTCTTCGCCCTGCTCCTGCCGCTGTCCTACGCCGCCTATGAAGCGCTCATTGCCCGCCGACGCCGCCAGCCGGGGAACGCCTCCTGACGGCTGAACCGGACCTGGGGGGCGCGGCACCAGCAGGGTCCCCGGGCCCCCGCGTCAGCGATGGGACGTGCGTCCCCACCGGAGCGTCAGCCCCGCCTAACCCCCGGGCTGACGACGGCCCTCGCGCACGTCGAACGGGAACTCGAGGCCCCCCTCCGCGCGCAGCTCCAGGGATGGCGACAGCCGGTACGCGACGCCCAGCGAGCCTCCGGGAGAGACGAGCACGCTCGCGCCGTTGAACCGGCCCTGGAAGACGGTCAGCGGCCCCGCGAGGCCGCCCATCAGCGACGCGCCCCCGGTGAGGGTCCACCTGCGACCGAGCCGGTAGTCGACCAGCGCCTGCGCGCCGAGCCGGAAGTT
The DNA here is from genome assembly GCF_041903675.1 of Corallococcus sp. RDP092CA. Lineage (NCBI taxonomy): Bacteria > Pseudomonadati > Myxococcota > Myxococcia > Myxococcales > Myxococcaceae > Corallococcus > Corallococcus sp. RDP092CA. Next base: position 137,094 of record NZ_JAYESI010000011.1, read on the forward strand.
GACGGGCTCCGTGGAGTTGTTGGTGACGGGCACGTACCAGACCCCCGCGCTCGGGGCGAGCGACAGGGTCCAGGGCGAATGGTCGACGAGCCGATGCCGCGTCCCCAGCTCCAGGCCCAGCAGGGTGAGACGGCCGCCCCAATCCCAGTTCTCACCGGCGCCCTTGCGAAAGGTGAGCTCGGGGTTGGGGAGATACGCCCGCTCCCGGCCGCGCTCGAAGGCGAGGGTGTTGACGGAGACGCCGACCTCGGTGGTCCCCACGGGGGTCGTCGCCGCGCCCAGGTTCCGCGCCCCGCTCATGCAGCCGGGAGCGACGAGGAGCAGCGCGCCCGCCCCCAGCGTCTTCGCGACGTTCCTCGAGGTCATCACGGCCATGCGAAGCGCACCCACACCGGCTGGTGGTCGCTCCCGGAAGGACGCTCGTCCACGCCGCGCTCCACCGGCGTGAGCCCCTTGGTGAACACGGAGTCGAGCGTCAGTCCGCCGATGATGGAGTCCACGGTGTCCCCCACGCCTTCGGAGGCCCACAGGAAGCCCCAGTCCTCGAACAGCTTCACGGTCTGCGTGAGGCTGCCCGGGTCGGAGGTGTTGAAGTCACCGGCGATGACCTGCGCCGGCGCCGCGCCCTCCACCGCGTGGATGACCGTCTCCGCCTGATCCAGCCGCGCGCCCAACCCGACGATGGGCGTCGCGCCGTGCACGGAGACCACCTGGAAGGGGGTCCCCCGGATGTCCACCGTCGCGGCGACGCCGATGCGGTGCTGCTGGTGATACGGGTCGTCGTGGGGGAGGTTGATCTTCTGGTCCGCGGTGATGGGCCACCGGCTCAGCACCGCGTTGCCGAAGTCATCGCCATCCTTCGCCACGGAGGCGGGGTAGTAGACGTAGGAGAGCCCCAGCTCCTTCGCGATCCGCTCCACGGAGGGCGCGTCCATCTCCTGCATCGCGATGACGTCCGCCCCCGCGAGCGGCGGGCTCGACAGGGACGCGATCGCCTCGGTGACGTGCTCGGCGAAGGCGAGGTTGTAGGTCACCACGGTGATCGAGGCGGGAGCCTCCACGCCGGTGGGGACGACGGGCCGGTAGTCCCCGCTGTACCGGGGCCCGGCCGCGTCGGGGTAGCTGGCCATGAGCGGGCACCCGGTCAGCAGACCGAGCACCAGGAGGGCCCACAGCGGTGAAGCGACCGGGCGAGCCTTGTTGCACCGCGGGGACTTGCTCATCTCAGACACCAACATGATGGGCTGCCCGAAATTGCACGCCTTTCCGCGGCGCTGGCTGCTCGGCTGTCCGGGGACCCGCGTCCCTACGAGCGCGCCTTGTGCCTCTCGAGCTGGGCGCCGTAGAGCTTCCGCTCCTCCAGGAAGGCCCGCGCGACGCTGGGCCGGTCCTTCAGGCGCGAGAAGTACGCGAGGAGCGCGGGCCACTTCGACAGGTCGATGGGCGTCGCCACGCACCAGCCCAGCACCGTCACCAGGTACGCGTCCGCGACGCTGAAGCGGTCCAGCAGGAACTCGCGGGCGGCGAGGTGCCGCGCCAGGAAGGCGAGCCGCCCGGCGCCCTTCTCCAGGGCGTAGCTCCTCGCCCCCTCGGTCGCCGACGCGTCGAGCAGCGGGAAGAACGTCGCCTTGTGCAGCTCCGCTCCGATGAAGGACAGCCACTGCTGAAGCCGCGCACGCGCGCGGCGGTCCGTGGGCGCGAGGCCCGCCTGGGGCAGCGCCTCCGCCAGATATTGCAGGATGGCGGCGTTCTCCGTGAGTACGTCGCCGTCGTCGGTGCGCAGCGCGGGGACGAGCCCCAGCGGATGGACCTCCAGGTAGTTGTCTCCGGCGTGCGTCCGCTTCGTCTTCGAATCGACCTCGATGAACGTCGCCTCCGTCCCCGCTTCGTAGAGGCAGATGCGGGCCGCGGCGGAGCACGCCAGGGGGGAGAAGTAGAGCTGCATGGGATGTCCTCCAGGACGTCGAACGTGGGCCTGCGCTGAACGACGGGGACGACTCTCCGCCTCCGGACGGGATGCGTCCAACGCATCGTTGACATAGGCTCGATGCATGGATGACATCGCTCCGCCGCCCTCCCCTCGCCTCGACGTGCGCGACCTGCGCGTGGTGCTGGCCCTGGCGTCGGCCGGGACCACGGCCCGGGCCGCGGCGGCCCTGCACCTCACGCAGCCGGCGGTGAGCCGCGCGCTGCTCGCGGCGGAGGAGCGGCTGGGGACGCGGCTCTTCGACCGGAGCCCTCGCGGGCTGGTGCCCACGCCAGCGGGACAGGAGCTCGTCGAGGGCGCCACGCGCCTCCTCGTGGCGCTGGGCGACCTGGAGCACCGCGTGCGCGCGCCGGTGGCGCCGGCCATCCACCTCCGGCTCGTGTGCGAGTGCTACACCGCGTACCACTGGCTGCCCTCCGCGCTGGTGACGCTGCGCAAGAGCCTGCCGGGCCTCCACCTGTCCCTCGCGGTGGAGCACACCCGGGACCCGGTCCCGGCGCTGCTGGAGGGAGCGTTGGACGTGGCGCTCCTCACGGCGGCGTCCGTGCCTCGCGCCGGGCTGGAGGTGCGGCCGCTCTTCTCGGATGAGATCGTCTTCGTGGTGGCCGCGTCGCACCCGCTGGCCGCGCGTCGCGCCCTCAGCCTGGACGACCTCCGCGAGAACACCCTCCTGGCGGGGCAGACGCCCGCGGCGGAGTCGCACTGGTTCGTGTCGCAGGTCTTCGGCCGCGAGCGCCCGCGGCTGCGCCTGGAGCGGCTGCCGCTCACGGAGGCCATCCTCGACGTGGCGCGCGCGGGCCTGGGCATCGCGGTGCTCTCCGAGTGGATCACCACCCCGCACCTGGGCAGGGGCGACCTCGTCGTGAAGCGCCTCGCGTCCGGGCCCCTGCGGCGGCCCTGGCGGATGGCCTGGCGGAAGGAGGTCGGAGACGCCGCGCTCCGCCTCCTCGCCGCGCTCGAGTCCACGGCGCCCCGGGGGCTCGCGGTGGGGTGAGGGGCCCGGCCCCTCCCACGTGGAGCCCTCCGGCGGGCTTGTGGCCCGGGGAGGGTTCATGACGCGGCGGGCGATGGAGCGCGACGTGCTCCGCCGTCCGCCTCGACAATGCGGGGCACGGTATCGACAATGCCGGGATGATCACGCTCTATGGCTTTGGCCGCGTCAATTCGAAGGTCGTGGGTCTCACGCGCGATCTGCGCCCCTTGTGGACCCTCGAGGAGCTGGGCGTGCCCTACCGGGTGCACGGCGTGGATCACCCCGCGGGGGAGACCCAGGGTGAGGAGTACGGGCGGCTGAACCCCTTCCGCCAGGTGCCGGTGCTCGACGACGACGGACTCGTGCTCACCGAGACGGGCGCCATCCTGCTGTACCTGGCGGAGAAGACGGGCCGGTTGATGCCCGCGGATCTCCAGGGCCGCGCCCAGGTGACGCGCTGGTGCTTCGCCGCGCTCACCACCCTGGAGCTCCCGCTGTCCCAGATCGTGATGATCGATCTGCTCGGCGCCGCCGACCCCACCGGCGCGCAGCGGCGTCCCGGGTTGGTGAAGTACGCGGAGCGCCACCTGACAGCGCTCGAGGACTGGCTTCGGGAGCGACCGTATGTCACCGGCGAGGCGTTCACCGTGGCGGACATCCTGATGACCACGGTGCTGCGCGAGGTGCGGAACGCGAACGTGCTCGACGGCTTTCCCCGCGTCTGCGCCTACCGCGAGCGCTGTGAGGGGCGGCCCGCGTGGCAGCGGACGCTGGAGGCCTATGAGCAACGCCTCGGGGTTCCGGCGGGCAGCGCGCGCTAACGGGTGACCGGGAGGACCGGCGGGCGGCGACGTACTCCGGCAGGCGCGTCGCCAGGGTGGGGCCCGCCGGACGACGCCAGCGCCTCAGGGCGTGGGGCCGGGTGAGACGTGCGTGGCCGCCGCCTCCAGCCGCAGCGTCCGCGTCACCCGGGTGCCCTCGGCCAGGCCCTCACCGAAGGGCACGGGCATGGTGTCCGCCGGGCGAGCGGGCAGCCCCTGCGTCACCGACGGAGGCACCGCGTAGGTGTGCTCCCCCACCCTCACGGTGGGACTGACGCCGGACGTCAGCTCCAGCTCCAGGTCGAAGCCGCTGGCGGACGGCGCCCAGTAGCGCAGCAGCACGCCCTGGGCCGCGTCGCCGCGGGCCCGCAGCACGTCACCGGAGGCCCGCTGGCCCGCGAGCGTCACGGACGCCACCGCGTCGCCGGGCAGCACCTGCACGTCCACGAAGGCCGCGTCCGGATGGGACGGGGCGATGTGGAGCGCCACCTTCCGGCGTCCGCCCTCCCCGGCCTCCGCCCGTGAATCCACCGAGGGGCCCCGCACGTCGTCCCCCGGCATGGGCGCGGGCGCGCTCCAGAACAGCCCCTTCACCTCCGGCAGCGCGTCCACGGGCCCACGCGTCGGGGCGTTGCCCAGGTAGGCGCGCGTCCAGTCGTTGAGCACGGCATCGGAGGTCACCCAGCGCGCGCGCTGCGCGTCCGCGTCCACCAGGTACAGCAGGCCCGTGGGGCGCGGATTGCGCGCGTCGAAGCGCTGGCCCACGGCGAGCGACACCAGCAGGCCCAGGGCCACGAGCGCGGCCCCGCCCGAGGCCCACGGCAGCCCTCGGCCCGCCAGCCACAGCCAGCCGGGCGCGAGCAGGCAGATGCCGAGCATCAGCAGGTCGGTGGGCAGCGCGGTCCGCTCCAGCGGCAGCACCGTGAGGAAGGTGACCAGCAACCACGGGAGCATCAACAGGAGCGGCAGCGCCGCCAGGCCCCACAGCGGCACGTGCCACGGCGTGAGCGGCCGCGTCCCCCGGCTTCCCAGCCACAGGAACAGCAGGACCATGGCCGCCAGGGGCCAGAGGAACAGCGCGCTCGCGCCCGGCAGCACGGCGCTCACGCCGAAGCAGACCACCGCCCACGGCACGCAGCCCCCCGCGGCCAGCTCCAGCACGGGCGCGCGCCGGCGGAGGTACAGCCCCACGCCCATCACCGCCATCACCAGCAACACCACCGCGAGGAAGAAGCGCGCGTTGTCCTGCGTCTCCGAGCGGCCGAGCGCGCGATATGCGGGCTGGAGCAGCTTCAGCAGCGGCCACGCGAGCCGCGGCGAGCTGCTGGCCAGGAAGCCCACGAACAGCAGCACCAACGCCTCCCGCAGGACGGCCCACGGGCGCAGCAGCTTGCGGTGGCGCGCGCGAACGAGCGCGAAGAGGAAGAGACCGCTCCAGAAGCTCGCCAGCGGGATGGCCCAGGCCCTGGGGTAGTGGACGCGCAGCGGCCCCGCGCTGAAGGCGATGAGCTCCTCGCCCTCCGGCACGGACGCCTCGCGGGAGATGCGCCGGGTGAGCGCGAGCAGCGTGTCGCCCTGCTGCTGGAGCAGCCCGTCGGAGACGGCGTCCACGGACTCCTTGTTCGTGTGGTAGGCCTGCGTGCCCTCCACGTTGGCGAAGTTCAGCCCCTGCCAGCCGCCCTGCCGGAGCGCCGTGAAGTCCGTGACGTTCTTCATCCGCTGGTACGCGGCGGTGAAGACCGAACCGGAGCTGACGTCCGGGGCCTCCTCGGCGAGCCTGCGCACGAGCCAGCCGCCGCCCGGGGAGACCTCGAACATCAGGAGCGGCCCCGCGTTGCCGCGCGCGTCCACGTTGAGGAGGACGCCGGACTCGCGAGCCCAGGGGTGGGACGCCGCGAAGGCCGTGCTGCCGAGCAGGTGCTGCTCCTCCGCGTCCGTGAACAGGAACAGCACGTCGCCCGCGAGCGCCGGCCCCTGCTGGAGCGCCCGCGCCACCTCCAGGATGGACGCGACGGCGGCCCCGTTGTCGGACGCGCCCGGCCCCGTGGGCACGGAGTCGTAGTGGGCCACCAGCATCACGGTCGTGCCCTTCGCGCCGTCCTTCGCGCGCAGCCGGCCGATGACGTTCTCCACGTTCCCGGCGGGGCGGGGCACGCCCAGGGCGGGCGCGAAGACGGCCTCTCGCTGGAGCTGGACCTCGGCGCCCAGGTCCCGCAGGCGCGCTTGCAGGTAGTCGCGCACCTGCGCGTGCCGGGGCGTCCCCAGCGCGTGGGACTCCGCGCCGATGAAGCGCAGGTGCTCCCGGGCGCGCTCGGAGGAGAACCGCTCCGCGGGCGCGGAGGCGGGCACCAGCTCCGGCAGCGGGCTCCCGCGCAGCACCAGCAGGACCACGCCCAGCCCGAGCATCGCGGTCACGCCCCGCGCGATCCACCACGCGCGAGGGGAGGCACTCCGTTCCAGGCCCGCGGTCTCGGCGGGGTCGCTCATGGCTCAGTCCTTCAAGCGCGCCCATCATCCGGTGGCGCGAGGTTCACGGATCCGCGCGGCCACTCTACGTCACGGTGAATCCGGTCAACACGGCCCACAGCGAATGCATCCCGCTTGCCCGGCCTCGGGAGGCCCATGCCTGATGGGGCCACCTGCGCCTGACGCGTCCGCATGCCCATGGGGATCGTCAGGTCAGTAGAGACACCGGGCGGTATCTGCTCAAGTGCCATCCGCTCACTTCGATCAAGAGGGAACGGATGGACAGCACATACAAGTCATTGCGCATCGAGAAGGGCGACAGCGTCGCCGAGGTGGTGCTCACCGGCCCTGGAAAGGGCAACGCCATGGGTCCCGACTTCTGGCGGGAGATGCCCGAGGTGCTCCGCGCGCTGGACGCCGACGACGCCGTGCGCGTGGTGCTGCTTCGGAGCGAGGGCCAGAACTTCACCTACGGCCTGGACCTGATGGGGATGATGGAGTCCCTCGGGCCGCTGCTCGCCGGCGAGAGCAACCTCGCGCTGGAGCGCGGCCAGCTCTTGAAACTGATTGGGGACATGCAGCAGGCGACGGAGGGGCTGGCCCGGTGCAGGAAGCCCGTCATCGCCGCGGTGCACGGCTGGTGCATTGGCGGGGGCATGGACCTCATCGCCGCGTGTGACTTCCGGTACTGCTCCCAGGACGCGAAGTTCTCCCTGCGCGAGGTGAAGGTCGGCATCGTCGCGGACCTGGGCGCGCTCCAGCGGCTGCCGCGCATCATCGGCGAGGGGAACACGCGCGAGCTGGCCTACACCGGCAGCGACGTGGACGCGGCGCGCGCGCTGCGCATGGGCCTGGTCAACGAGGTCTTCCCCTCCCCCGAGGCCCTGCTCACCGAAGCGCGCGCGACGGCGCGGCGCATCGCGGACAACCCGCCGCTCGTCGTTCAAGGCGCCAAGCAGGTGATGGAGTACTGCGCGGACAAGTCCATCGCGGACGGGCTGCGCTACGTGGCGGTGTGGAACTCGGCCTTCCTCCAGTCGCATGACTTCGCGGAGGCCTTCGCCGCCTTCGCCGAGCGCCGGCCACCGCGCTTCCAGGGGCGCTGACGCGCGCGGCGTCCCCCAGCAGGCGGCCACGGCCTCGGGAGACGCCAGCCTCCAGTCGGACCCGCGGTCAAATCCATACGTCAACCCACCCCAGGAAATGCAGCCTCGCTCAATGGAACACGATTAGACTCGCGCCATGAACGACACGCTTGGCGGACAACCGTCTCCCACGCAGCAACTGCATGCGGGCATCACGAGCTACTGGCGCACCCAGGTCATTGGCACCGTGGCCCGCCTGGGAATCGCGGATCTGCTCGCGGGGGGCGCCCGCGACAGTGATTCGCTGGCGACCGAGCTGGGCGTCCACCCGGACGCCTTGTTCCGGCTGATGCGCGGCGGCATCGCCGCCGGCCTCTTCATCGCCTTCGCCGAGCGGACCTTCGCCCTGACGCCGATGGGCGAGGGCCTGTGCTCGAACGCCCCCGGCTCGCTGCGGGAGCTGGCCATCATCCAGAGCAGCCCGTCACACTGGCTGCCCTGGGGGCGCCTCACCGACGCGATCCGCACGGGGACCTCTCCCATGCAGGCCGCGCTCGGCTGCGACATCTGGGAGCACTTCGCCCGCCACCCCGAGGAGGCGGAGCACTTCGCCAGGTCCATGGGCGACTGGTCCGAGATGGTGGCCAGCGAGGTGGCGCACCACGTCGACTTCGCGCGGTTCGCGCGCGTGGCGGACATTGGCGGAAGCCACGGCGATCTGCTGGCGCAGGTGCTGCGCGCCCATCCCTCCTGCCGGGGCATCCTCTTCGAGTTGCCCCAGGTCGCCGAGAGCGCGAAGCCCGTCCTGGAGTCCCGGGGCCTCGCCAACCGGGTGGAGGTGGTGGCCGGGAGCTTCTTCGAGCCCGGCATCCCCGCCGCCGACGCCTACCTGCTCAAACACATCCTCCACGACTGGGATGATGACGTCTCCACCACCCTCCTCCGCCGGGTCCATGAGGCGGCCCCGGCGGGAGCCCGGCTCTTCGTGGTGGAGCTGGTGATTCCAGACAACCGGAACCCGGACCCCACGCACCTGATGGACCTCAACATGCTGGTGGTCGCCAACGGGCGCGAGCGCACCCGCGAGGAGTTCCACTCGCTGCTCACCGCGACCGCCTGGAAGGTGGAGCGCCTCATCCTCACGCGGAGTGGCACGAGCATCATCGAGACCGTGAAGGCCTGAGCGGCGGAGGCGGCCGTGGACTGCGCCGGCTTCCTGCCGCGGAAGGACGCCCAGGGGCGCCATTGCGGCCAGACCGTCTGGACCAACGACGCGGACGGGCAAGGGCGGCGCCCGTGACGCCGCCCTCCGGCCTTCGTGAAAGGGATTACAGCCGGACCTGGAGCTCGTAGCGGCGGTTCTGGGCCTTCTTCGCCTCGGTGTTGTCTGGCTTCACCAGGAGGCGCTCGGAGCCGTAGCCCACGGCGGTGATCTCCCCGCGGGGGATGCCGCGCGAGACCAGCTCCTTGACGATGGTCTCCGCGCGCTTCTCGCTGAGCGCCTTGTTCTTCGCGGCGTCACCCGTGGAGTCCGTGTGGCCGGAGACCTCGAACTTGTAGCTGTTCACCCCCGCCGCGACGAGCTGCTTCTTCGCGTCGATGAGGACGTTGGCCAGCTTCTTGAGCTTCGCGTCGCAGCCAGGCGCCAGCTCGGCGGTGCCCGTCTTGAAGCTGCACTGGTTCTTCTTCGCCTCCTCCGTCAGCTTCGTGTTGACGCGCTTCTCGACGGCGGACTTGCTGGCATTGCCCGCGGCCTTCTTGACGGAATCCAGGGGGCTTTGCGCGGCGGCCACGCCCGGGACGGCCAGCAGCGATACGGCGATGCAGAGCGCCTTGAGCTTCATTCGTAGAACTCCTTGGGCTCCAGGGAAGGGAGCCGGCCCCGGAGGCGGCCGAGGGAGGCGCGTCGCGTCCAGCGACACGCTGTGGGCAACGGGGGGCGCCTGCCCGCTAGCCGCGCTTCTTCTTGCCCCGCGCGACTTCTGTAGCCAGGGCGTCCAGCTTCGGCGTCCAGAACGCACGGAAGCGGTCCAGCCAGGCGTCCACCTCCGCCAGCGGGGCGGCGTCCACGGCGTAGAGGCGCCGGGCGCCATCCACCCGGACCGTGGCGAAGCCGTTGTCCCGCAGGACCTTCAGGTGCTGCGAGACGGCCGACTGCGTGATGCCGAACTCGCGCTGGATGACCTCCACGACCTCACCCGAAGCGTGCTCGCCTTCCGCGAGCAGCTCCAGGATGCGGCGGCGGACCGGATCACCGAGGACATCGAAGGCGTGCATCAGCCCCCTGTATAGAACGCGGCCGTGCGCTCGGCCATCCCTCGGGCCACGTCCGGCGCCTCTCCGGCCGCCACGTGGGCGTCGGCCCAGGCCTGCGCGCTCGCGCGCATGAAGGCCTTCGCCTCGTCGGAGGTGCTCCAGGAGGCGGCGGCCTCCGCGGCCACGTCCTTGCCTGTTTCGAGGTACAGGCCCAGGCCCAGGAAGCCCAGGTCCCAGCCCACGCCCGTGGCGCCAGGACCGAACTGGCTCCAGAACTGTTCGATGTCCGCGCTGTGCACGATGTGCTCGAGCGTCAGCCGCGTGCCCTGGCCCTCCGGCGCCAGCCGGACGGTCACCCAGCTCATTCCACCGTTCATCTCCCACGTCAGGTCGAACGCCGAGGGCTTGTCGCACCGGGTGATGGTGCCCCCCGCGTTCCCCTTGATCTGATAGCGACCGCCCTTCTGTAGCTGCCCCTCGACGGGCGCGAACCAGCGCGGGATGCGCTCGGCGTTGGTGACCGCGTCCCACAAGTCCTCGATGTCCGTGGGGTAGACGCGCTGCGCGACGACGACGTGGGCCGGCTTGCCCTCGTGATCGCGTTCGACGCAGGTGCGGAACTGGGCGCCAATGAGCTGGTGAAGCATGTGCGGACCTCCTCCGTTCACCGGAGTCACTACAGTCCGAGCTAATATTAGTCAATTCTTATATAACTCGCGGCGCTGGGCATGTGGCGCGCGCGTGCCCATGGCGACTGGCTCGTCGGTGCGCGTGTCGCGGAAGTGAGGCTGCTGGAGCGCGTACCAGGCGCTCAGGTTCGACTTTGCACTCCACCACGCGGGCACGCGCCGCCAGCCGCCCTGCCCTCGGGGTCGCGACTGGAAGGACACCGCTCGCGGCGAGGCACCCGCGGCGTCACCTTCGAGGTGACGGGGCCCACCCGCCGAGGGCCCCGCCGCCAGCGCGGCGCCGCCCGCTACGGATCCTGCGGCACCTGCGGGCAGTTCGGACCGGTGCAGACGGGGCCGCAGTCCGAGCACCAGCCCATCTCATGGACCTCGCAGAGGTGGTCGCCACACGTCAGGCTTCCGCAGTCCGACAAGCAGCTCGCCACCGTCTCGTTTCCGTTGCACACGCCGTCCCCGCACCAGGTGGAGGGGCCGCAGTCCCACGGGCAGGTGGCGTTCGTCTCGCCGTTGTCGCACCAGCCGTCGCCACAGAAGGGCAGCGGCGTGCAGTCCTCGACGCAGGTGTCGACGGACTCGCCGTTGGCGGTGTCACAGATGCCGTCACCGCAGATGAAGGCACACGGCAGACAGTTCCACGGGCCCACGCCGCCACAGGGACATTCGGACCCGAGCTCGGACTCCGCCTGCGCCGGCGCCACGGACTCGTCGTCCACGCTGCCGCACGCGGCGAGCAATCCCAATGACAATGACGCGAACACCCTCAACAGACGTGCTTTCACGAGAGGCTCCCGGTTGGAGGTGCCCTCAGTGATAGCACAGCCTGTTTTACCCGATAAAACCCCCTACCCCGCGCGGCGGGTCCGCCGCCACGCATCCACGGAGAGGTGGTCGTGGTGCGCGGTGGCGATGAGCACCACGTAGAAGGCCAGGTAGGTCATCTGGATGCTCGCCGCGTTCCAGTTCTGCGCGGAGCACGCACCACCGATGAGCAGCAGCATCAGCAGCGTCCCCGCGACGAGCACGCGCCTCACCTCCACGCCCAGCAGCACCAGGAGCCCGATCACCGCCTCCGCCACCGGGATGACCAGGCTCACCGCGTACACCCACGAGGGCGGCAGCGGGCTCTTGTCGAAGGAGTCGCGCATGCCCGCCGCGAACGCCGTGAGCTGCGGCAGGCGGAAGAGGCCATGGAGCGCGATGTTGAGCCCCAGCCCCACCCGGGCCAGGGCGTACGCGAGGCGTGCGTTGTCGACAGGCTGCGAGGGCACGGTCATCGGGAGACCTCCGTGGCTCCCCGTGTCCCTCCGAACGCCCGCGAGGACAAGCCCCGCGGGCGTCAAAGCATCCTTCGATGGACTCGAAGGATGGGCGTCAGTCCCAGCGGCTGGTGAGCTTCAGCTTCCACTCGCGCAGCTTGCCGTTGCCCACGCCCGACGGGTTCACGATGTGCAGCTTCCACAGGCCGTTGACGGAGCCGTCGCGCGGGATGCCGCGCGTCACCGGGATGCGCTTGGGCGGCGTGCCCTCGTTGGGGCCGTCCCACAGGAGCGCCGTCTCACCGCCCGGATCCTCCAGCGTCAACACCAGCCTGGACGGGTTGTTGTGCGCCAGGTCCAGCTCCACCGTGATGTCCTCCGGCACCGTCGCCAGGCCCACCACCGGCTGCGTCGACGTCCGCGGCGTCGTGTTCCCCTGGAGCGTCAGGTCCGCGAACGCCGTGAACTCGCCCGACATCCACGCCGGCCGGCACCAGCCCTCCGTCGCGCCCGAGTCCAGCCCGTGGCACGCCAGCCCGTCCTCACAGGGCACGAAGCGCGAGCACGAGGCGCCGTCGCCCGGGAGGCTCGACGTCGTCACACAGCGGCCGTAGGGGCTGGAGCCGTCATACGGGATGCCCTCGCAGTGCAGCCCCGTCCCGCAGGTCGCCGCGCCCGTGCACGGGTCGCCCTCCTCGCCCTGCTGGGTGGCCGTCTTGAGGTTCTGGAGCGCCGTCGCGTCCACGGACGGCAGCCGGCCCAGCCGCAGGATGTCGTAGAAGGGCCGCGCCGCCACCATCGCGTTCGCCGCCACCGCGGGCACGTGGTACGTCGTCTGAAGCGCCGCCAGCGGCTGCGTGTTCACCACCGCCAGCGCGCGCCGGGCCTCCGCTACGTTGAAGGACACGCCGTGGAAGGTGCCCACCCAGCCATCCACCGGCAGCTCCACCCGGCCCGTGCCCCGGGCGTACGTCTCCAGCGCCGTCAGCGCCGCCGGCCCCACTTGGGGCAGCGCGTCCACCTGCTCGATGGAGACGAAGCGCCGGTCGTCCGCCGTGTGCGCGATGCCGTCCGGCCCGTTGCGGGAGGTGATGATGCTCTGCGCGGCCTGCGAGTTGAGCGGCACCTCCGTGTCCAGCACGGCGAAGGTCGTGGCCCAGTCGTTGAGGAACAGCACCACCCCGTTGCCCGCGGGCGTGCCCGAGGCCAGCTCCTGCGCCTGCGCGGACAGCGCGTCAGCCGGCGTGTCCGACACCGCGGCCGCGCCGCAGCTCAGGAGGAGGGGAACCGAGGAAAACGAAAGAAAACGACGGAGTCTGGAGTTCATGGCGTCCATGTACTCCAAGACAGGCCGCGTGTCGGTGACCGTTCAGGTCTTGTCCTGATACAGGGCGATGACGCCGTGGACCTGGTCGGTGACCTGCTGGAGGCGGTCCGCCGCGGCGTGGGTGGCCTCCACGCGGGCCACCGAGGCCTGCATCAGCGCGGTCAGGTCCGACACCGCGGTGAAGATCTGCGACACGCCCGCCGACTGCTGGCTCACCGACGCCGAGATCTGCCGGACGGCGTCCGCGTTGCCCTTCACGAGGCCGGACAGCATGACCATCTGTTCGCCGGAGGAGCGGATGATCTCGATGTTCCGCCCCATGCGTTCCCCGCCCTGGCGGGTGAGCTCCACCACCCCCTGGATTCGGGAGCGGGCGTCGTCCAGCACCGCGCGCACCTGTTGCGTAGCCGTGACGGACTGGGACGCCAGGCCCCGCATCTCCCGCGCCACCACCGCGAAGCCCCGGCCCACCTCCCCAGCCCGCGCCGCCTCGATGGCCGCGTTGATGGCGAGCACGTTGGACTGGTCCGCCAGGTCCTGCACCGTCCGGGTGATGCCGACGATCCGCTCCGTATACGACGCCAGCCCCTGGATGCGCTCGGTGAGGTCCACCGCCTGCGCGCGCAGGTCCGCCAGCCCCTCCACGCTCCGGCCCATGGCCTCCTCCACCGCCGCGCCCACGTCCCCCGCCTGCTGCGTGGCCGCCAGCACCCGCGCGGCCTGCGCGGACGCCACCAGCGACGTCTGGCGGATCTCCTCCGCCGTCACCCGCGTCTCCTCCAGCGCGCTGGCCTGCCGGGAGAGCTCCTGGCGCTGCTCGCTCGTGGACGCCGTCAGCGTCGTCACCGAGTCGCGCAGCGCGACCGCGGAGCCCATCAGCGGGCGGAGGACCTGCTCCTCCGTCGCGGTCCTGGACAGCTCCAGCTGCGCCTCGCGCCTCGCCGCCTCCCGCAGGTCGCGCTGGCCCTGCACGCAGGACGTGATGAGGAAGAGGTCCTCGAAGGCCACCCACGCCACATGCTCCAGCCAGCGCCAGGAATCACGGGCGTGCATGCCGAAGATGGACTCCGGCCAGAACATGCCGCGCAGGAAGTGATCCGCCGTCACCACGCCGCTGAAGGTGAGCAGCACCTTCCAGTCCCGGTAGATGGCGAGCAGCGCCAGCGAGCCGAAGATGTGGAAGTGCGTCTCGATGCGGCCCCCCATCAGGTGGATGAGCAGCCCGGATACCAGCGCCTGCCCCGCCGCGATGACGTGCCGCGTGGACGCGCGCCCGGGCCGCGTGAGGGCGAGCGCCACCGGCAGGCCCGCCAGGAGCAGCCCCAGCCACAGCGCCGTCACCACGTGGAGGTGGACCGTGCTCTGCAATCCCTCCCAGGCCCGCGGCGACAGGTAGACCGCCGCCGCGATGCCCCCCAGCCACTGCAGCACCATCAGGACCACGAAGGTCCGGTCCGTCCTCCGGCCCAATGACAGCCATTGCGCCTCGAACAGCTGGCGCGTGCGCGCCGCCACGGCGGTCTCAGACAGTTGGAGTCTCATCGCGGGAGCTCACCGGGTGACGCGGGGGGCGTCTGGAGGGCGCAGCCGAAGACCGGCGCGGCGAGGGGGCGGGCGGCGTCCGAGCGCAGCAGGTCGCGGATGGCGCGCCCCCCCGCGCTCTCACCTTCGTGGCCCCGGGCGGGGGTGATGCCGCCGCTGAAGCGCGCCACGCCGTCCGGAGAGAAGAGGACCACCTGCCCGGACGTGCGCGCGCCCAGCTCTCGCGCCGCCTGACCGTCCACGTCCGCCACCACGCGCGCCCCGGGCAGGGCCGCGGCGCGGGTCCACAGCTCCGAGCGCTCGAAGCCCGGGGGCGCCTCGCGCGGCGCCCAGACGAAGACGCGCGTGGCGAGCCGCCCACCCTCGCGGTCCAGCAGCCTCGCCAGCTCCGACAGGGTCGCGCGGGAACACGGGCACCGGGGATGGAGGAAGACCAGCAGCGTCCACGCCCCCGGCACGCGCGCGAAGCGCTCCGGCAACCGGACCGGGGGCGTGGCTGCGGCCCCCTCGGCGCTCGCGTGCGACCAGACGCTCCCGAGCCCCAGCGCGCACGCCGCGAGCCAGCCGCTCACCATCCACGGCAGGGCCCCGCGCCAGCGCGCGCTGTGCTTCAACCCCGCTTCAAGGAACGCCCGGGCCGGGGCATTCACGGAGCCAGGCGAGACATCCGGGATGGCCATACATAGCCATGCTGAAGACTTTCCGCGTCATTGGCAACGCTGAAACAAGCAGGCAAGTCCATACATGATTCAGCCCGGGATTCGCGCCAAACCCAGACGAGCGATCCTTCCGCGAGAGACGCCTGGCCGCCCTGTGGGCAAGCCCGGATTCCCACCCAAGAATCCTTGTGTTCACCGTTCCCAGCGCCGGATTTCGGTCCCCGCGCGGCGCACGAGCAGGGGGCTCGAAGCGCCATCCACGGGCTCGATGCGGCCCGGGAGCGTCGCGGCCTGGACGCACCTCCAGCCGCGCTCGGCGAGCGCGGCGTGCACCTGCGCGCCGAAGCCTCCGCCGTAGGACGTGAGCAGGTGGGACGCGCGCAGCCGGTCCAGGAGACCTCGGCAGGCGTCGTCGGACAGGTAGTAGAGCACCTCCGCGAACAGCACCAGGTCCGCCTCCAGCGCCACGTCCTCCGCGCGGGCCTCCACGATGCGCACGCGCGCGTGGCGCCCCAGCCGCTCGCGCAGGCGGGTGACGAAGCGGGGCTCCGACTCCACCGCCTGGACGCTCGCGTCGGGGAAGAGCGTCAGCAGGTGCTCGGTCATCACGCCCTCGCAGGCGCCCACGTCCACCACGCGCCGGGGCGGGCCCGCGTGGCGCAAGGTCTCCAGCACCTTCGTGGTGAGGGCGAAGCGCTCGCCCTCGTAGGGGGACCGGGCGAAGCCCCAGGGGTCCGCGAGCTCCGCGAAGACCTCCGGCTTCGTGAGGGACAGGGCGCGCACCACGTCCCCGGCCCGCGCTTCGGTGAAGGCCTCGATGCCGGGCCCGTCGCGCACGGGGTCCGTGCACGCGCCGGAAGCGGCTCCGCCCGGACGCGCCCGGTAGAGCGAGTTGAGCAGCGCCAGCTTGCGCTGGAAGGCCGCGTCGTCCAGCACCGTGCAGGCGGTGGGCCTGGCCCCCGTGGCGGGCACCCACAGCCGGTCGAAGACGCGGCTGACGAGCAGCGCCACCTCCCGGTGCAGCGGGGCCTCCTCCTGCGGGCTGTGCGTGTAGACGCGGACCTCGCTCCGCGCGCGCCGCTCGCGGCACCACGGCCCCACCTCCGAGGGCGACAGCAGGAGGTGCGTGCTCCGCGCGCCCAGGGCTCGGCCCACGGCCTCCAGCTCCCGGCCCGCGCTCCCCTCCTCCGTCACCACCGCGAGGTCCGCTCCCGGCGCCACCGTGCTGAACAGGCGGACCACGTCCTCCGGGTGGGCCACGACGATGAGCGCCGGGGCCTTCTCGTTCTCAGCCATGCACCGCGCTCCCATCTGAAAGCCACTCGTGGGCTCCGGACGATGCGCCGGAGCGTGGAGACCTTCCGCCGGGCGCCAAGCCCCCGCGGGCACGGTCCCGGGCCTCACGTGACGGCGGGCGCCGGGCTCAGCCCATCGCCGCGCTCCAGTCGGACACGTCCCGCGCCTCCTCCTTCGGGAAGCGCAGCAGCGGCAGCAGCTGCTCGCGGATGAGCGGCTCCCAGCGCAGCCGCTCGGACAGCGCCCAGCCCGTCGCCAGCAGGAGGCGGCCCTCGTGCGCGTCGCGTGGAAGGCGGCGCACCACCTCCTCCGCCACGCGCGCGGCGGTGCGCAGCTCCGCTCCCCGCAGCTCGCTGGCGGACAGCGCCTTCCAGGTCTCCACCGAGTGCGCCAGGCCCTCGGCGCGCGCATCCGCCACCGGATCCGACACCACGAGGTTCGGATGCGCGGCCTCCGACAGCCCCTGGCGCTCGCACACCCCCTTCAGGGCGCGCCGGGCGCCGCTCACGCCGGAGATGACGCAGACGGCGCCGCAGCCCAGGGCCTCCAGCTGCGCCAGTCCATGGGACTCATACAGCGACTGGCCGAGGGACACGTCCGTGGCGCGGTGCAGATCATCCCGAGTGAAGTCCAGGCCCGCGGGCCACGTGGGCTGGTTCACCAGCGCGATGTGCAGGCCCGCGTCCTTCGCGTTGAACGCGTCCACCCGCGCCTTCAGCGCGCGCAGGTTGTCGGACGGCGCCGCCTCGCTCCACTCCGTCACCAGCACCAGCAGCGCGGGCTTGCGCTCCGGGGGCAGCAGCGTGGCCAGGTGCTCGCACACGTCCACGTCGCGCCAGAGCCCCTTGCAGACCTCGTCCCGCGCGATGTGCGTGAGCAGCAGGCGGAAGTCCCGCCCCCACTGCGCGCGCGCATGGGCCAGCACCTTCGCCCGCGCGGCCTCCTTCGCGTCCCAGCCCGTCTCGATGGGCCGGTGCCCGTGGGGCACCACCGTCACCGGCTGGAGCGCGTAGCGCGCGTCCAGGAACCTCAGCTCGTCCGCCACGGACGCGCTCACCGCGCCCACGCGGTCGCACAGGTGGCCGTTGCGCAGGATCTGGAAGCTGGGCCAGGTGCCCACGGGGTACACCTCGTCCAGCGTCTTCCCCTGCTCCAGCCCCAGGCGCTGGATGTTGTAGAAGCGCGCGTCGGACGCGCCCTGCCCTCCCTCGCCGTACTCCACGAGCACCCGGGGCGTGCGCACCTCGCCCGCGTAGTACACGGTGCGGCACCAGGCGCGCCCGTCCAGCAGCGCCTTGTACGCGAGCGGCAGCGACAGGTGCTCCTGCGCCAGGATGACCGTCCCCGCGCCCTCCTTCGGGCGCAGCCGCTCCAGCGCGTCGAAGACGGGCTCCGCGAGCGCGATGGCCAGCATCGCGTCATGGTCCAGCGCGGGCGCGTCCACCAGGCCGCGCCGCACCGCCTCGCGGAACAGGCGGTTGACCCAGGGCGCCGCGCCCAGCCGCGTGCCGAAGCGCTGGCGCCACACGCGCGACAGCCCCCGCCACGGCGCCGGGCGCGGCCCCCGGCAGTCGAACGGGAGGTCCACCCCGAGCAGCGTGTGCAGCCGCGCGAGGAACCCCGGCAGCGTGCCCAGGCGCACCCGGTAGCCCCGGAGCACGTCGGTGAGGTCCACGAGCAGCACCTCCACGGGGCCGCCCGGCGCCTCGCGCCGCCCGTAGACGAACGACACGTCGTGCTTCTCCTCCACCGGCTGGAAGACGCGCGTCCACCGCTCCGGGTTGTCCCGGCGCAGGCCGCTGTAGAACACCTCCCCGTGCGCCTCCAGGTCGCGCGCCAGCGACTCCTCCGGCGCGTAGCTGCCCAGGCCGCACGGCCGCACCGTGGGGCTCACCAGCAGCGTGCGCGGGAAGGCCTGCCGGTACTCGGGCGCGGACACCAGGTGCTCCAGCACCACGCCCATGCCTCCCAGCGTGCGGGTGGCCTCATAGGAGAGGTGCACCAGCAGGTCCCCCTCCGCCCGGGGCTCCCTCGCGCTCATGGCGCCACCGTCCAGACGCGCTCGCACAGCCCCCGGCCCGCGCCCAGCCGCCGCGCGTGCGCCTCCACGGCGGGCAGCGTGTGGGGCTCCAGCTGGCTGGCGTAGAAGGACAGCCCGCGCACCTTCGCGGACCACAGCGCCGTCATGTCCAGCCACCGGGGCGACAGCCCGAGCGCCCAGGCGTAGTCGACGATCTCGTCCTCCGGGTGGTGCGCGGAGTACGGCAGGTCCTCGTAGTAGACGACGCTCCGTCCGCCGCGCAGGGCCCGCACCGCGTCGCGCACCATCAGGTGGTCCACGTGGCTGGAGATGCCCAGCGGCACGTAGCAGACCGCGTCCGGAGAGACGCTCACCAGCACCTCCTCCAGGGCCAGCCGCACGCGCGCGGCCAGCGCGGCCCGGGCCTCCTCCGGCTCGGCGGGGGCGCCCGGCGGCGCGCGCAGGCTGGTGTCGCGGAAGCCCAGGTGCACCAGGTCCGCGCCGTGCGCGCGGGCGAATCGCCGGTCCTCGCCCATCCGCAGCGACGTCACCGCCATCGCCCGCGACGGGTCCACCGGCAGCACGAACTCCCAGCAGCTCTGCGAGAAGACCGTGACGAGGGTGGGCACGACGCCCCGGGGCACGCCGAGCAGGCTCGCGTACGCGCCCAGCGCCACGTCGTCCGGATGCGGGGAGAAGAAGACGTGCTCCGGCCCCTCGTCCCTGGAGGTGCGCGCGCGCTCAGCCACGGGCGCCTCCCGCGAGCGGCGGCGCGGGCCACGCGTCCAGCGGCAGGTCGTGCAGGTCGCCCTCGGGCGTGACGAAGCCCAGGATGACCACGCGCTCGCCGTCGTTGTGCACCGTGTGGCGGAACGCGCGCACCGGCGCGTCCAGCTCGCGCGTCAGCCCCTCGGAGAAGAGGCCGGAGGTGATGAGCCAGTGCCCCCCGTCGTTGGGCACGAGGCGCGGCGTGCCCCCGTCCAGCCACACCAGCCCCGGCCGGGACTCCCCCATGTTGAAGGTGAAGAAGCTCTTGTCCGAGTGCGGCTCCGACGCGTGCGCCACCACCTCCCGCCTGCGCCGCGCGGTGCTGGGCGCGTGGTACTTCACGAACCGCACCGCCCCTTCCGAGCGGCGGCGGAACAGCCGCGTGAGCCCGCCGGGGCGCAGGCCGTAGCCCAGCTCCAGCGCCTCCAGCAGCGCGATGCCCACGGCGTGGCAGGCGTCGTAAGCGTCCTCCGAGGCGTCCAGCAGCGCCCGCACCGGCTCCGGCACCACGCGGCGGCGGAAGCACGTCCACATGGCGGGCTTGGCCATGAAGGCCTCGATGGGCTGACGCACCACCGGCGACTCCGGGTACCAGGTGGCGTTGTAGCCCGTCTCGAACACCGTGGCCGCGGGCAGGAGCGCGTGCAGGTACGGGTGCGCCAGCAGCGCGTGCTGGAAGGTCGCCTCGTAGCGCCCGAACAGGCCCGCCAGCGCGTGGCGCTCCAGGAAGGCCGCGGGGCGCTCCAGGTAGAAGAAGCCGCGTTGAGACAGGTGGGTGACGAGCCGCCGCGCGAAGGACTCCCGCTGGCGCGGCGTCCCGGACACGAAGTCCTCCAGCCGGAGCGGCCGGAGGCCCGCGAAGCGCTGTGGCGCCCTGCGCACGAGGCCGTCGCGCGCGGACGCGAACGGTCTGGGAGGCAGGGACGGGGCCGGTGTCCGTGACGCGGTGGCGGGCATGGGGGAGCGGGTCGGCATGGGTGGGACTCGGGCGGGAACGTTTCGCAGGTTACGGGTGGCGTCTGACATGCGTGGATCCACAGGGACCCGGCCCCAGGTCCAATTCCTCTCAAACCCAGCCACCTCCCGGGTCCTCCGGCGCACCCGCGGCGGCGCTCCTGCTCGCGCGGCTCCGGGTCGCGGACGGCGCCCATGCGTCCACCGGCGGACACCCCCTCTTTCCGCTCGGGAAGACGACCCGGGCTGGTGGGTCTGGAAAGCACCCCGGGCGTGTTGTCTTCACCGGGATGTATGGGTGGAGACAGCGCTTGCGACGCGGGGGCCGGTGCCTTGACGGAGGGCCCGGCGCTCGCGCTCCAATCCCTGTCATGCCTCCGCATCCGAGACATCTATTCACCATGCTCCTGATGGCGGGGGCCTGCGCGTGCGCGGGCGCCCCGGGCCCGCGGGACGTCGAGGCCCTGGCGCTCCCGCGGCTGGAGCCCTCCCGTCCACCGCGGCCCGCTCCCGCCCTGGGCCGCGCGGCGGTGACGGGGCTGCGGCTGGCGGTGATGCCGGACCGCGCTCGCGTCTTCGTGGACGGCCGCGCCATGGGGCTCGCGCGGCAGCTGGGCGCGCTGGTGCCGCTCTCGCCCGGCGTCCATCAGGTGAGCGTGCGGCTGGAGGGCCACGCCACGTGGCGGGCCGAGGTGATGGTGGGCGACCGGCCGGAGCCCATCCAGGTGACGCTGGCCGCCGCGCCGTGACGCGACGCGGGAGCACACCGTCCATCCGTCGGGGGGAGGCACAGGCGTGAAGCAGCCAAAGAGGAAGGGCCGGCTGTTCCGGTTGCCGTTCGCGGACACGCCGGAGTCTCGCGCGAGGCTGTGGAGGAGCATGACGGAGCACGGCCTGTTCGTTCCCGAGGACACGCCGCAGCCCATCGGGACGGAGTTCGCGCTCCAGGTGGCCTTCCAGGGGGACGGGCCCACCGTGTCCGGCCGCGTGCGGATCATGGAGCACGGCGTGTCCGGCTGGGTGCGCGGCTACTTCGTGAAGTTCGTCTCGCTGGACGCGGACAGCCTGCCCCTGCCCCTGAGCCCCCGCGAGCCGCCGCCGACCCCGGTGGGGACGCCCGCCGCGAGCGCGCCCGAAGGCGTGTCCGAGGCGAGCGAGGTCTCCTGGCGCGAGGAGCCGACGCCGGTGGGCATCCGGCCGCGCTCCTCGGTGGATGGCGTGTCCGCGCTGAATGACTACTCGCACCTGGAGCTGCTGCACGCGCGAGACCCGGAGGCGTGGCACGGCGGGCTGCGGCCGTTCGACGCGTTCGGGCCGTACCAGCTGCTCCAGCGGCTGGGCGCGGGCGGCATGGCGGAGGTGATCCTCGCGCGGCGCACGATGGCGGAGGGCGTGGACAAGCTGGTGGCGCTCAAGCTGGTGTTCCAGGAGTACGCGCGGCACCCGCGCCTGTCGGAGCTGTTCCTCACCGAGGCGCGGCTGAGCGCCACGCTCCAGCACCCCAACGTCATCCAGGTGTTCGACGTGGGCAGCGCGGCGGGCCGGCCCTTCATCGCCATGGAGTACGTGCACGGCCGCAACGGCGCGGACCTGGTGCAGGCGCTGCGGCGGCGCGGCCAGCCGCCGCCGGTGGCGCTGGCGGTGACGGTCGCCATCGAGCTGGGCAAGGCGCTGGAGTACCTGCACGGGCAGCGAGACCTGGATGGACGCCCGCTGCACCTGGTGCACCGCGACGTGAGCCCGGGGAACCTGCTGGTGGGCCTGCACGGCGAGGTGAAGCTGGTGGACATGGGGGTGGCGTCCGCCAGCATCGCCAGCGGGAATGACCTGCTGGTGGTGGGCAAGCGCGCGTACATGGCGCCGGAGCAGGCCGCCGGAGGCCGCCCGGAGCCCGCGTGGGACATCCACGGGATGGGGCTGCTGCTCTACGAGCTGCTCACGCTGCACCGGGCCCAGGAGGCGGCCGGCCGCGCGGAGGCGCCGCCCGGGCCGCTGAAGCCGTCCCACTTCAACGCCCAGGTGACGCCGGAGCTGGAGCGGCTGGTGCAGTGGGCCACCGCGACGGATCCGTCCGCCCGGGCGCCCAGCGCGAAGGTGCTGCGGCATGCGTTGGAGCGCGTGCGGAGCACCCTGCCGCCCTTCGACCTGGTGCAGACGATGCACGAGCTGTTCGGCGAGTCGCTGGACCGGGCCCGGCGCGAGACGGAGGCGCTGATGGGGGTCGCGCGGAACAAGGACCGGCCGCATGCGTTCCCCCGCTATCGCCGGTGGCGCACCGCCGTGCAGCAGCGCGTCCCGGTGGCCGTGAAGCTGGCGGTCGCCCGGCATGGGCGCGCGCTGCGGTGGGGCGCGCTGGCGCTCACCGTCCTCTGCGCGACGGGCGCGGCGGTGCTGTGGCCGCTGCACGCGCGGGAGGTGGCGCTGGCGACGCACCTGTCGCGCGCGGATCGCCTCATCGCGGTGGCGAAGCTGTCCGGCGCGGGCGAGGACACGGCGCTGGCGCAGTTGCAGGCCGCCCGGGCGCTGCGGCCCGAGGATCCGCGCGTGCGAACGCGGCTGGTCGCGCTGGCGGATGCCTTCGAGCGCCTGGCCGAGGAGGCGACGCAGCGCGGAGACGTGGCGGAGGCGATGGCGCACCTGCGCGCCGCGCTGGAGGCCGCGCCGGACCGGAGCGCGCTCCGCGTCCAGCTCCGCGTCCTGGAAGAGACGCTGCGCAAGGCACCCTCGGGTTGGAGGGTGCGATGAGCACGGCCCTCCCGCGTGGAGGGGCGGCGGTCCACGCGGAGCACCCGGCAGTGGCGCAGGTGACGGGCACGGCCCTCCGGCGATGGAGCGCCGCGGGATGCGTCTTCGTCATGTTGGTCGCGGGTTGCGCACGGACCGCGGAGGACGAGGGCGCCTCGGAGACCGTGTCGCGGGAGCTGGCCGCCATCGTGGCCACCTGCGCGGTCGCGCGCGGTCCCGTGGACACGCTGCGCGCGGCGTCGGCGTACTGGGAGCCGTTCGAGGCGGGCGCCACCTTCCGCTCCGGCGACTGGGTGCGCACCGGCCCGGACGCGTCCACGCGCATCGAGCTTCGGGGCGGTGGCCGCATCGAGCTGGAGGAGCGCACCGTGGTGAAGGTGGAGCGGCCCCCGCCGCTGGAGGGAGGCGGCGCGGTGGTGGCGCTGGAGTCGGGCACCGCTCGGGGCCTGCTGCCCGAGGACGCGCTGCCGGACGGGCCGCTCGTGCTGCGCGGAGACAACGGGCGCCAGGTGGCGCTCACGGTCGAGGCGCACGCGGGCCCCACGGAGTTCCGCGTCACCCGCACCGCGCGCGGCATGCACCTCCGGGTGTCCCGAGGCCGCCTGCTGTTGTCCGAGGGCATGCACCGCCGCACGCTCGATGCCGGCACCTGGCTGGACGTCGCGCGAGGCCTGGAGGACGTCGAGCACGACGGCCCGCCCTTCCCCGCCAGCCTCTCACCGGGCGTGGACGCGCGCATCGCGTGGAGCCCGGAGCTGCGCGTCCCCCTGAGCTGGAAGCCGCTGGACGGCGCGCGGACCTATCAGGTGCAGGTGGCCCGCGACCTGGGCTTCCGCCAGCGCATCGTGGACACGCGGGTGGAGGGCCTGGCCTTCACGTTCGCCCCGCCGGAGCCCGGCATGTTCGTCTGGCGCGTGTCCGCGCTGGACGCGGAAGGACGGCCCGGCGAGTCCGGCTTCGCCCGCCGCATCTTCGTGGAGCGCCAGCGCCCCCGGGGGCTGCTCGTCGCCCCTCGGGACGGCTACGAGGCCCCGGATGGCTCGGCCGCCGAGGACCTGCTCTTCGCGTGGCAGTCCACCGGCGGAGCGCCGCGCTACCGGCTGGTGGTCGCGCGAGACCGGGAGCTGCGACACCCGGTGCTCGTGCGCGAGGGCAGCCCGCAGCAGGTGCTGCTGCCCGGCCTCGCCCCCGGCGAGTACTACTGGGGCGTGTACGTGGCGGAGGAGCCGCCCATGCCGCTGTTCCAGCAGGCTCGCAGGCTGGTGGTGCGCGGGGCTCCCGGGGCTCGCGCGCGCGGCCCGGTCCTCCCCGTGGACCCGTGAGCCCTGGCGCTCCCACCCGACGCGCCTTCCCGGACGGCTGAAGAGTCATGCGCCTCCCGTGCACGCGGCTCCGGAGGCCCGGCGCCGTCAGGCGGGGCACGCGGCGCCTTCCACCCTCACCGCTCGAGCAGCAGGAGGCGAGCGCGGCCCTTATGATGCGCGCCAGGTCACGGCCCGTCCGCCGCGAGGCACGGAGGCCCTTCCCGCCCTGGGTGAGTGCATGTTCGTCGCTCTTGGAGTCCTCGCTGGCGCCGCCGTGCTGGTGCCCACCGCGCGCTGGTGGTTGATGCACCGGGTGGGCCCACCCCGCGCGAGCGAGCCCTTCGACGGCCACGTCTACCGCGTGGGCAAGGCCGTCATCGCCGAGCGTCGCTGCGTGCAGCCCCGCGCGACGGTCATCGTCATGCACGGCTTCGTGGCGGACATGCGCTACTTCACGCACCACTACGGCGAGCCCGACCTCCAGCTCATCCTGCTGACGAGCTGCGACTACCACCTGCCCATCACCGACCCGCGCGAGGAGTCCGCCCCCTGGGCGCAGGTGCCGACCGAGCCGGAGGGCACCATCGCCCATGACGCCGCGGTGCTGGTGCAGGCCCTGGAGCACCTGCCCCGGACGGACGTCGTGCGCGTCCATGGACATTCGCGCGGCGGCGCCGTGGTCCTGGAGGCCGCGAAGCTGCGGCCGGACCTGTTCGAGCGGGTGGAGGTGGTGCTGGAGGCGCCCGTGCTCCCGCAGGCCCGCCCCTACCGGAGCCTGACGCCCTCGCAGCTCTGGCTGCTGCCGTTCCTGATCCCCCTGTGGCGGCTCGCGCCCATCGCCCGGCACAACCAGGCCGCGTGGGGGCCGCTGGAGAACGCCCGCAAGCGCGAGCTCATCATGGCCTTCCCATTCAACCCGAAGCGGGTGGCCACGATGATGGTCAACCTGCGGGACATCGACGCCTGGAGCCAGACGCGCGACGCGTCCCTGTTCGCCAACGTGCGGCGGGGGACGGTGCTCGTTCCGGGGAAGGACCGGGTGCTGGAGTCCGCCTCCATGCGGGAGAGCGCCGGGCGCGCGGAGCCGGGGCTCGACGTGGTGGAGCTGGACGGGTGCAGCCACTTCGTCCTGTGGGACCGTCCGGACGCGGTGCCCGTGCTGGCCCGCGAACCGGCGCGGGCCACCGGCGACGATTGAGCTTCGCGCGGGACGGCGCTACGCGCTCTTGCGCCGCCGCATCATCGCTTCGTAAGAGCGGCCCACGCCCTGCGACAGGATGAGCAGCTCGCCCACGTCCGGCGGGGTGAACTGCTCCGCGCCGTTGTCCACGTAGAGCAGGTGGACCACCTTGCCGCGCACGAGCAGCGGCAGGATGACCGCCGTCGAGGGGAAGCCGCCTCCGAGCAGGCGGTAGAACATGCCCATCGCCGCGTCGCGCTTCACCGGACCGACGTAGTGGGAGCGCAGGTCGCGCACGAGGCGGAAGGTGCTCTGGTCGCGCAGCGGCACGCCGATGCGGCGGACGCCTTCGGCGCTCACGCCCTGCCCCATGCCGTGCCAGCCGGTGACGAGGTTGCCCTGCACGGACAGCAGCAGGCACCGGCGCCACTTGCCCATCGCGAAGCGGAGCACCGTGCGCGCCACGTCCTCGCGGTCCGAGCTGCGCGCCAGCTCCGCCTGGGCCTCCGGGAACGTGAGCGGCGTCGGAGGAGGAGCCACCGGCTTCGCGGCCACCGGTGGACTCGCGGGCGAGCCCGGGGGCATCGCGCCAGCCTGCGCGGGAATGCCCTGCGCACCTGCTCCGTGCCCGACGGGATGCTGCATGCCCTGCGCGCCCGCCTGTGCCGCGAGGTGCGCCGGGACGCCATGGGCTCCAGCCTGAGCCGTGAGGTGCGCCGGAACGCCATGCGCACCCGTCTGAGCCGTGAGGTGCGCCGGGACGCCATGGGCTCCATCCTGAGCCGCGAGGTGCGCCGGAACTCCATGCGCACCCGTCTGAGCCGCGCGGTGCGCCGGGACGCCGTGAGTCCCCGCGAGGTGCGCCGGGACTCCGCCTTGCCCCGCCAGATGGGCTGGGACGCCGTGCGCACCCGGCTGCCCCGCCAGATGCGCCGGAACGCCCTGCGCCGCACCCGCCTGCCCCGCCAGAGGCGTGGGCGCTCCCTGCGCTCCAGGCTGCCCCGCCATGTGGCCAGGCACTCCCGCCTGCCCCGCCAGCTGCGCGGGCACTCCCGCGCCCTGCCCCGCCGGACTCGCGGCGCGAGCCACCGGCGCGGGCACTCCCTGCACCGGGACGGGCGGCGCGATGTGCGCGGGGATGTCCACTCGCGGGGCCGCGGGCGCTCCGGCGCGCGGCTGCGTCGGCATCGCGGGCCGTCCCTGGGGCGGCGCGTCCACGGGCGCCTCCATCACCTCCTCGCCGGTGATGACGAGCTCCCCCTCCAACACCTCCCCTTCCGCGTCCGAACCGCCGCGCAGCGCCTGCGCGTAGACGGACTGGAACTCCTCCTCGCTCATCAGGTCCGGCGGCCGCTCCGCCGCCTTCGCCAGCTCCGCCGCCGCGCCCTTCGCGGGCCGGGGCCGGACCGCGTTCATGTCGATGGCCCGCAGCTGCCGGAACGCCTTCGCGTGCCGGCGCAGCAGCTGGTTCATCCGGAACTCGGGGATGACCACCGGCACCACGCGCTTGCCCGTCTTGAACGCGATGGCGTCCAGCGTCGGGAAGTCATGCGGGTTCACCACCGCGACGCTCAGCCGCGTCGCGTCCGCCCGCATCGGCAGGAACTCCTTGTCGTCCGCCTCGTTCAGGTTCACCAGCGCCACGGCCTTCGGGTCGGGCACCATCTCCCCGGACGCATAGGCGCAGTTGTGAAGCCGCCCCAGCGCCTTCGCCAGGTCCTGCTCGGACAGGAGCCCCAGCTCCACCAGGTTCGTCCCCAACCGGCCGCCGTGGACCACCTGCGACTCCAGCGCCTCCTCCAGCCCCGCCGCGGACACGAGGCCGTCCTTCACCAGCAATTCGCCCAGGCGCATGGGGCCGCTTGTAGCCATGCCCCCTTCCCCTCCGCAAGCACCCGGCCGGGCACGCGCCCCTAGTCGTCCGGATGGTGGCTCAGCCCCACCCGGTTGCCCTCCGGGTCCCGCACGTAGAGCGTCCAGCGCGTCTCGTGCTCCAGCGGCACCCCCGCGCGGGCCAAGGTCTCCACCACCCCACCCCGCGCCTCACGCGGAATCCGGAACACCAACATCAGCAGCCCCGGCGCGGAGTGGCGGAATGGCTCCCCCGCCGGCGTCCCGTCCACCGCCTCGATGGCCAGGAAGGCGCCCCCGGGGACGCCTACCCAGATGCTCCGCAGGGTGCCGTCCTCCCGCAGGTGGCGCTTCAGCTCCGGAAAGCCCAGCAGGTCGCGATAGAACGCCGTCACGCGCTCCACGTCCTTCGCCTGGATCGCCACGTGGTGGAAGCCCTGAACGTCCTTCATGGGGTTGATGGTAGGGTCTGCCCGCCCATGGCGCGACTGCTCATCGTGGAGGACAACCAGGAACTCGCCTCCCTCATCGCCACGGTCGCGCAGACCCGGGGCCATGAGGCGCGCAGCGTCTTCACCGGCGAGTCCGCGCTGGAGGCCCTGGGTCCCCACACCCGCTTCGACGCCGCGCTGGTGGACCTGCTCTTGCCGGACATCCGCGGCAGCGAGGTGCTGGGAGCCCTGCGCGCCCATGGCATCCCCGCCATCGCCGTCAGCGGCGTCTACAAGGGCGACCGCTTCGCCCAGGAGGCCACGCAGGTCCACGGCGCCCGCGCCTTCTTCGAGAAGCCCTTCGAGCTGGACGCCGTGATGGACGCGCTGGAGGAGGCCGCGGGCGTGCCGCCGGTGATGCACGGCGAGCTGCTCGACGAGGTGGACCTGCTCGTCCTGGAGGAGCTGGTCGAGGAGCCGGAGCCGTCCACGGAGCAGGAGCCCGCGCTCGAGTCCGTCCTCGCCCCCGCCGAGCCGCTGGAGCCCGTCGCGCCCGAGGAGCCGTCGGATGGCTCGGAGGCCCTGCCGCTGCCCTTCGCCCAGCGCGACGCCGTGTGGACGGAGGCCGCACCCGCCCGCGCGCGCCAGCGGCGCCAGCTGCCGGAGTGGTCCCTGGGCGGAGACCTGGCGCACACGTCGGTGCCGCGGCTGCTCAACGCCTATTACGAGTCGCGCCACCACGGCGAGCTGAAGCTGCGCCAGGGCACGGTGCTCAAGGTCGTCTACTTCGAGGCCGGCCGCGTCGTGTACGCCGCGTCCAACCTGGCCCCGGAGCGCTTCGGCCGCTTCTGCCTGCGCAAGGGCGCGCTCACGGAGGCCCAGCTCGCGGAGGCCGTGGGCTACGCGCGCGAGCACTCGCTGCGCACCGGCGAGGCGCTGCTCAAGCGCGGCCTCCTCAGCCCCCGGCAACGCCGCCAGCTGCTGGAGGAGCAGGTGAAGGACATCCTCTGGTCCACCTTCGCGTGGACGGAGGGCGGCTACGGCTTCAGCCCCATGCGGCCCCAGCGCGCGGACCTGGTGCCGCTGTCGCTCTTCCCCGGCGACCTCATCCTCGAAGGCGTCGCGCGCACGGAGACGCTGGTGACGCTGCGCCAGCGCATGGCACCCGGACGCCGGCTGTTCCCCGCGGCGGATCCCCCCTACGGCCTGCACGAGCTGAAGCTGGCGGGGCCGCAGGCGATGCTGCTCGCGTTCGCGGACGGCACGAAGACGGTGGAGGACCTGCTCGCCCTCACGGACCTGTCCGAGCGCGAGGCCCTGGCCACCCTGCGCGGCCTGGAGCTGTCCGGCGTGCTGGAGGAGCGTCAGCAGACGCCCAACCGCCGCCAGCGCATCAGCTTCGGGCTCTGACGCCCCGGCGGCGGCGAGCGACCCACGCCAGCGCGCCCAGCCCGAAGGCCGTCACCCCCGAGCCTCCGCCGGAGCACCCGCAGCCCGACATGGGGTCCGGCGGCGGCTCCGCCCGCGACACGACGACCTCGTGCAGCGTCGCCGCGCCGGAGTACTTCGGCGGGGCCAGCAGCGCCGGGCGCACCACGTACGTGAGCGTCGCCGCGGAGCCCGCGGGCAGCGGCACCGGCTCCACCGCGAAGTGCTGCGCTGACGCGTCCACCGGCGTCACCGGCTGGCCATTCAGCGTCACGCTCTGGGGCACCACCTGCGCGCCGGTGACGGTCTCCGCGTAGCGGATGGAGCGCACGTCGCAGGCCGTGTCATTGCGCAGCGTCACCGTGACGCCCACCTGGCCGGAGTTGACGCCCGAGCCCGACTCCGTGCGCCGCTCCACCGTCACGAAGGGCCGCGCGCCGATGCGCACCGAGTGCTCACGCGCCGCCCCGCTGGCGCCCTCGCCCGTCGCCGACACGTCCAGGGTGACGTGCTCGCCCACCAGGGACTCCAGCTCCGTGTCCACCGTGGCCAGCGACACCGAGTCCCCCTGGACGACGAGCGGCTCCAGCGCCGGCCCACCGGCGGGAGCCCACGAGAGGTCCACCGCCGAGCAGGCCCCGTCGGGGATCGTCTGGCGCAGCGTGCCCCGCGCGCCCTCGCCGCAGGTGGCGATGAGCTCGCCGCTCAGCTCGCCCAGCACCACGTCGCGCGCGTCCCGCGTGACGGACTCGACGGCCTCGGGGGCCTCGACGGTCCCGCCGGCGGACGACTCCGAGGAGCGGACCCGCACGGTGTAGGTGGCGCTGCCGCAGGTGGGGGGCAGGTCCAGCTCGAAGGTGCCCGCAGCCCACGGGTACGTCTTCGTGTCGAACACCCGGCCCGGATCCACCGGGTCCTCCAGCGTCACCACCGTGGTGAGGGGCCGCGAGCTCGCGCAGTTGACCAGGGGCTCCGTCGACACGCGCCCCCGCACCTTGCGCTCCTCTGGTGGATCCACCGTCACCACGGGCTTCACGGAGTCCAGCGGCACCCAGCGCGGCTTCACCGACACCTCCACGTCCGACGAGGGGCTGTCGAGCGCGATGCCGTCCACGGTGATGCGGTTGAAGGCCCGCAGCTTCGCCTTCAGCGTGTCCACGCACGTCGCCGAGGCCAGCAGCACCGAGTGGCCCTCGACCGGCTCCGGGCCCACCCGCCGGCGGTCGTTCCCCAGCAGCGCCAGCACCTCCACCCCCGAGGTGTCCTCCAGGAGCGACCAGTACGTCGCCACCGGAGGCAGCCCCGGTGTCGCCACGGGCTTCGCGCACAGGTGGGTCTCATGTGGCGCCAGGGTCGCGCCGGAGAAGACCTCCTGCACGGCCTCGTCGAACGGCGCCTCGGGGGGACCCCACGGGCGGATCCGCACGGCGACGGTCGTCGGCTGGGACTCCAGCACCCCGTCGTTCGCGCGCAGCGCGTAGCTGTAGACGGTCACTCCGTCCTTGCAGCGGTCGCCACGGGTGGCGGGAGGCGTGAGCGTGGCCACGCCGCCGTCCTCGGGGAGCTTCGGCGCCCCGGAGAGCGGCTCCCATCGGTATGAGACAGGCTCGCAGCCGGTGGTGCCCCGCATGGGGGTGAGGGTGCCGGAGGGCCCGCCCATGACGAACGCGCCCCCGTCCACCGACTCGACCGCGCCCTGGGGCGCGCCGGGGGCGACGGTGTGATGCAGCACCAGCGCCACCTCCGTCGACGTGTCGTGCGCGCTCACGCCATCCGAGGCCACCACGTCCAGGTAGGACGTCTGGGACGCGCAGATGCCCGTGGGCGCGGTGAGCGTCAGCTTGAGCCCGCTGTCCTCGCTCGAGTCGAGCGGCGACGGGACGACGGTGACGGGGCTGCCCGGCGCGCGCACCGTGGCCGACAGCCGCACGGCGTCCCCGTCCGGGTCGCGCAGCGTGAGCGTCTCGGTCTTCGTCTCGCCCTCGTTCACGTTGATGACGGAGGGCAGCCCGCTCACCTCGGGACGGGCCGCGTTCTCGTAGATGAGGACGTTCTGCGCGGGGCCGTTGAGGATGGCGACGCAGTAGGACGCGTCCGCGCAGGCCATCTGCACGCCGGACTGGGTGATGCCCTCCGGCAGCTCCGGGTTCCGCCGCCAGCGCGAGCCCGGGAGCGCGGGCGGAAGCACGGGCTCCGCGCTGTACGCCGCCACCTTGCCGTCCGGCTGCTTGAGCAGCAGCAGCCCGAAGCCGCTCGCCGCGTCGAACGCGAGCGCGTCGACGGAGCCGGGCGCCACGGAGAGGGGCTCGAACGGGGTGGCGGAGCCGCCCAGCGTCCCGCGGAACAGGCCCGTGTCGTTGCCGAAGAACGCGACCGGCTTGCCCGGCGCCGCGCCCGGCAGCAGCGCCACGGCGTGCGCCGAGTTTGGCGGGGTGATGCCCGAGGCCACATAGGCCACCGGGGCCGTGCCCCGGTACCACACGAGGTTCGCCTTGGACGACGACACGGAGAACAGCGCCTGCGGCAGGTCATCCGGCTGCGCGGGCAGCACCGCGAGCTGCGGCTGGGCGTTCAGGCCCGCCAGCGGGGGATTCAGGGTGCCCCACTCGGCCGTGCCCTCCTTGGGGAGGAGCGAGGTCCGAAAGCGCGGCGTCTGAAGGGGCAGCTCGGCGGCGACGGCGTAGCCCACGCCCCCGTCGGCCGTGACGCGCGCGGCGCGCACCTCGTAGTCGCCGCCGTCGTCGGGGAACAGGTGCTTGCCGTCAGCCGACGGCGCGCAGCCGCCCACGCTCAGGAGCGTCCCGTCCGTGCGGATGCCCACCACGCAGTCGGGCCCGTGCAGGAAGCTGCCCGCCATGCCCACGTTCACGGTCGTCACGACGCCATCGCGCGACACGTACAGCTGGCTGTCGGTCGCCACGGCGAAGAAGCCGGGCCGGAAGACGGTGACGTCCTTCGGGAGGCCCGTCTGGGTCTGGACGTGGGTCCACTCCGCGCGCGCCACGCCCGCGCACAATCCCAGCCCCAGGATGATCCGCCAGAGTCGCACGTTCGACGTCCCTCGGCCCGGCACCTACCAGGCCACTTCCGCCCGGAGATAGAGGCGATCCGGAGCATCCTCCGATTCGGCCTCCAGACCCAAGCCGCTGAAGCCCAGGACGGTGTACCCCAGCGCCACCCGCAGACGTTCGTCCAGCCGCCAGGCCACCTCCGGCCGGAGGGCGGTCAGCCCCTGGTCGTCCGCCGCGGACGTGCGCCGGGCGGCCTCCACCGCGACCTCCAGCCCGCCCAGCACCCGCACCGAGGGCCGCAGCGTGCCCGTCCACACCCAGCGCGAGGACGCGCCCAGGCTGGAGCGGCCGACATGCAGGCCCGACGCCACGGAGAGCCGCTCGCCCAGCCGCACCGTCGGCATCAGCGACACCGTCTGGAGCACCCGGTCGCCGAAGGCGAAGCGGGCGCCCGGGGACAGCTCGCGGGTGAGGCCGTAGCGGGCCACCACCAGCCAGGGGCCGGGCCGCCAGACGAGCGCCGCGAACCCCTCCGCGAACCGGGCCTCCAGTCCTTCCCGCCCCGCGGTGTGCGCGAAGTCCAGCCGTCCGGAGGCCGTCACGTCCTTCATCAGCTGGCCCTCGGCGGCCAGCGCCAGCACCACCTGGGTGCGGTCCACCGGCCCGGAGGCGCCGCGCGCGGGGGTGCCCTCCTCGTGGCGCAGCTCCGCGCGCACGTCCGCGCGGAAGCGCTCGCGCAGCCACTGCGCGGACACGCTGGCCACGTCGCGCGTGAGGTCGCTGGCGAGGTCCAGCGGGTGGCGCACGCCGCGCTCGTAGCGGGCCCCCACGCTGAAGCCGCTCAGGCCCACCGCGGACTGGAAGCCCACGGCGCGGGCCCGGCGGAGGGCCTGGGCGTCATGCGCGCTCACGTCCTCCACGAACAGGGTGGTGCCGTCCCCCACCTCCGTGCGGGCCCCCGTCACCGCGCGGCCCAGGCCGAAGTCCGGCCCGTCCACGTCCACGGAGTAGCCGCCGTAGTAGGTCTCCTTGCCGCGCCGCACGCGCGCGTCCAGCCAGGCCTGCGGCCCCAGCTCCGGGCCCCAGCCGCCCTTCACGCCCACGGACGTGTCGTCGTCCAGGTTCAGGTCCACGCCCGCGGAGGTGAACGTGTCGTCCATCCGACCCAGGCCTTCGCCGCGCTCGCGCAGCCGCTGGCGGTGGCCCGCGGACACGGTGAGGCGGGACGTCAGCATGCGGGACACCGACACGCCCAGGGACGTCCGGCCGCCTTCGAGCGCGGCGCCCTCGCCGGGCACGTCCGTGGCACGCAGCCAGCTGTCGCGCAGCTCCAGGCGCACGCTTCCTGCGTCGCGCTCATAGGCCACGGCGGCGCCCAGCGTGCGGGCGCCGAAGGGGGTGTCCTCGAAGGGCAGGCGTGGATCCGCGGAGCGCCGCTCGTCGCCCATCAGCGTGAGCGCCACCGGGCCCACGGGCTGCGTGACGCGAAGGGACAGCTGGCGGAAGCGGGCGGCATCCAGGTGCGCGCCGTCGGAGAAGCCGCGGGAGCGCTCGCGCCACGCGGCGTCCACGGAGCCGCCAGCCCCCGGGCCCAGGACGCCGGGGCCGCTCAGGCGCAGGGTCACCGCGCCGCCATGGTCGTCCTGCGTGCGCACCGGGCGGAGGAAGGACAGGCCGCCGTCGTCCGACACACCGAACACGGCCGGCTCCACCGCGAGCCCCCGGCTGCTCGCGGCCTCGGCGAGGAGCGAGTACCCCCACAGCCGCGTCTGGCCGCGCCCTGACAGGAGCTGGAAGGGAGCACCCAACCGGCGCTCGCGCACGGCGGACACGCCGAGGGTGGAGTCGCGCCAGCGCGCCCAGGCCTCACCGCCCACGGAGTCGCGCGGGTCGCCCGTGTGCAGCACGGCGTAGTCCACGACGAGCACCGGCTCCGGCGCCTGGGTGAGCGCGTCCGTGCGCAGGAGCGACGCGCCGGTGAGGAACGACAGCGGCCGCGCGAGGAGGATGCGGCCCGCGAGGTAGTCGATGTCGTAGTCGCGCCCCCGGATGAGGTGCTGTTCGCCCAGCGGCAGGCCGGTGATGCCGTCGCGCACCTCCACGCGCACCAGCTCGGAGCCCTCCGCCACGGAGCCGCCGCCCAGGGAGTAGAGGCTGCCGCCGGTGGCCCGCAGCTCCTCGTGCGCGGGCGTCGCGGCCAGGCCGCGCGTGGGGTCCACCAGCCCCCCGGCGAACGCGTCCAGGCCCACGCTCACGGAGCCCAGCTGCTCGCGCAGCTCCGCGTAGGGGCCGAAGAGGGGGTGGTGGTAGCGGCCCACCTCCCGGTCCTGAAGGAGCGCGCGGTAGGTGCCGAAGCCCGCGCGGCCGTACTGCTCGTGCCGCGCCTCCAGGCGCAGGCGTCCCTCCGCGGGGTTGGGCGTGAGGGACACGGAGGTGTCGCCCCACTCCGCCGGGGCGAGGTCGGGGTCCGCCCAGCGGTCGAAGCGCTCGGGCATCCGGGGACGCAGCCAGTCCGCGAGCGGCGCGTCGTCCAACTGGCGCAGGTCGGTGTCGGTCAGGTCCAGCTCACCCACCACCTGCACGGGTCCCAGCTGGGCCTCGCCGTGGACGGCGCCGCGCCCGCGCAGCCGGAGGCCCCCGCCGGCCGGAGCGAGGCTGGCCTCCACGTCGAGCAGGCCCACGACGAAGGGTTGGGCGCGCGCCTCGACGGTCACGGACACGCTGCTCCCGGGACGCCGTGGCGGGGCCAGCGAGAGGGGGACGGTGTTGCGCCCTGGCGCGAGCCGCACGGGCACGCGGACCTCGCCCTCGGGGCCCGCGACGAGCTGGGCCTCCGGGGTCGTCACCTGGGTGCCCGGGGCCACGTCCAGGCGCAGGAAGGTGTCTCCCGTGGGCAGGGGCGCGCCCGGGGCCAGCCCGCGCACGGCGCCCAGGCGCACCTTCGCGCGAGGGATGACGAGCCAGCCGTGCTCACCGCGGCGGACCACGTCGAAGGACTGCTGGGTGAACTCCACCGCGCCGTCGGGCGAGGTGGTGGTGATGCCGACGACGTTCTGGCCTGGATACAGCGGCACGGTCGCGAGCCACGCGCCGGAGTCCTCCACGGTGGCGTCCACGTCGCCCGCGCGGACCCGGTCTCCGGGAGTGGCCTGGCCGCTGATCAGGAAGCGCAGCTTCCCGGGATCGGCGGCGCGCGCTTCGGGGGGACGGCTGGCAGCGGGAGTGGGGGCCGCGTGGGGGAGCGTGGGCGGCGGGCGCACCGCGAAGTCCTGGAGGACGGCGGCGCCCCAGGGCACCTCCACGGTGGCGACGCGGGGGACCACCTGACTGGCGGATGGCAGGCTGCGCGGATCCACCTTCAGCGCATGGCGGCCGGGGCGCAGGTGCGGGCCGCCGGTGAGGTCCGGCACGCGCGAGTCGACGCCGGTGAGGTGGTAGCGGCCGAAGGCGTCGGTGCGCACCTCGCGGCCGGTGGCCAGCACCAGGCGCACGTCCGCGAGCCCGGGCTCGTCGGGTCCACAGCGCCCGTCTCCGTCCGCGTCCACGCAGACGCGCCCGGCGATGGTCGACGCCTGCGTCGCCGGATCCGACGACAGCGACTGCGCGGACGCCACGGACGCCAGCAGGAGCAGCGCGAGCAGGAGGCTCACGGTGACGCCGGAGCGCGCGACCCGACCCCGCGCGTGTCCTGTCCGGTCCGTCCCGGTCGCGTGCGCATCGCGATGCCCCGCGCGCACGTGCCTCAAGGGCTCACCTCTTCCACGGCCGTCACGCCGGTGCGCACGTCCGCCACGGACACGCTCACGGGGCCCTTCGCGCCGCGCACGGTGAAGCGGGTGAGCCCGTCCTGCACGGACAGGTCCCCCTTCTCGCCCTCGGACAGCGCGACGTGCACCGGGCGCTCCTTCAGCACCCGTCCGCTCGGGTCCTCCACCCAGCACGTCACCCGGGCGCCCTCCACGCGGACCCGCACGTTGACCGGCAGCGGCGGCGCCAGCGTCACCTGCTCCCGGATGCGCACGGGCACCAGCGGCGCGGACGCCGGGAACACCGGCCCCTGGGGGCCCAGCACGTGCACCGTGACGTCGAGCCCCGGCCATACGGCGTGCGACACGCGCACCTTGCCGGGCACCAGCTCCCCCACGGACAGCGTCCCGTCGTCCCCCGTCACCCGCTCCGCGCCGTTCACCCGCAGCGGCTGACGGGGCACCGGCCAGCCCGCCAGGTCCACCACGCCCGCGACGAGCCCCGCGTCCGCCCGCCACACCCCGAGCCGCGCGGGCTCCGTCCCGAGCGGACCATACGCACGCACCGTCACGCCCGTGTCCACCTGGGCGCTGTTCTCCGGCGCGGTCCAGGGGACGGTGAACGTCCCCGGCGGAGCCTCCACCGCCGGCCCCACGGTCCCCTCGGGCGAGGTCACCTCCACCTTCGCCTCCGGACGGGGCTGGCCCGCCGCGTCCCGCGCCGTCACCACCACGCGCGCCACCGAGCCCGCGTGCACCATCGGCTCGGACAGCGACACCGCCACGTCGCGCACCGCGCCCTGCACCAGCTGCATCGGCAGCGACTCGCGCGACCCCGGGCCCCGCTGCGGCCACGCCGCGTCGATGCGCTCATCCGCCGCGAGCGTCCGCGGCGCCGTGTAGCGCCACTCCAGCATCCCGTTCGTGTCGCGCACGGGCCCGTCCAGCCGGCCGTACTTCGCCTTCACCGTGACGCGCGCATCCGCCACGGGGAGCCCCTTCGGATCACTCGTCGCGCACAGCAGCCGCGCCTGGGACACGCCGTCCGCGGGCAGCCGCTGCGGGTTGAGCACGCACGCCAGGCCATCCGTGGGCGGCAGCTGGAGGTCGATGGCGATCCGCTCCACGTGGCCCGCTTCGTCCTTCACCTCGCCCCGCGCCAGCGGGTAGCCGGGCGGCACCACCAGCGGCAGCACGAAGCGCCCCGCCGCGTCCACCGGCACGGGCCCGAAGCGCGTCCCCGCCACCTCCAGCGACACCTGGCCTCCAGGCTCGCTCCGGCCGGGCAGGTTCACCGACGTCGCCAGCGGCACCAGGAGCCGCCCGTATGCGCCATGCACGGACTGGGGATGCGGCCACGGGGACAGCGCGACGAGGATGGCGGCCTCGGGCAGGCGCGTCGGGGGCAGCACGTAGCGCGCGGTGTACGTGCCCGGTCCCGCGCGCTGGAGCCCCTCCACCTGACCGGTGCTCGCGCGCAGCACCGGCGGCGCGCCGCTGTCATCCGGGGCGCCATCCGGCCGCAGCCGCCGCACCGTGAGCGTCGCCTCTCTGTCGCGCCCCTTCACGGGCAGCGCCGGGTCCAGCGACAGCTCCATGCGGCTCGCGGGCGGCCCCACCGCATAGCGGGCCTGCGCCTCCTCGCCGTCGCCCTTCACGCGCACCACCACCTCACGCGCCCGGGCCTGGGGGACCACGACGTAGGTGCGCAGCGGCGGGGACTCCGGTCCAGGCCGGAGCTCCGCGCCCTCCGCCGTCGCCGACGCCGGAGTGAACGCGACCGGCTGGCCCCTGGCGTCCCGGCGCACCACCGCGACCGTGAAGCCCTCGGGTGGCACGGGCGCGTCCGGGCCGAGCAGCTCCAGCGAAGCCGCCCAGACCGGGGCACAAATCAAGACGATCGCGGAGAGCAGGAGACGGTTCAGGGCTTCCCGACTCTACAAGGCCCTCCGCCGGGACTGCACCTCTTTGCTGCCACGCGCCGCGGCAGGAGGCCCCTCGACGGACCCGCGGACACGTCCGACCCGCCACCACACCCGCCAGGTGAGCCCCATCACGCACGACCCGGGAGCCGGTCCGGCGGATCAACGGGAGGGCCGCGACGTCCTACCAGAGGCCCCCGGTCTCAGGCTTGAAGATGATCTTCTCGTAGGTCAGGTCCCGCTGTTCGCTCTGGCTCGCACCGCCCACCCCCTGGGAGGTCACCCGGACGGTGTTGGTGCCCTCCTTGAGCGAGAGGTTGAGCGTGAACGCCCCCTTGTCATCCGTGGGCACGCTGACGCCATCCACCATGACCCGGCTGCCCGGCTCCGTGCGGCCGACGACGGTGACCTCGGGCTTGCGCTGCTTGCCCGTGGGCCACGCCATCTTCACGAACACGGTGCTGGGGATCGGCTCGGGCGCGGAGGGCTCCTGGCCGGGACGGACGATGGACCGCTGGCCGGCGCGGACGATGACGTACCGGCCCCGCTTGTCGGTCAGCTTCACGTCGCCCTCGCGCGTGCCCACGCTCACGGTGCCCTTCCCGTTGTTGCTCATGGTGAAGGTACCCTGGGACGTGCTGGCCTCCGCCTCCGTCTCCTGGCTCTCGATGTTCTTCGCCTTCAGGACGAAGGTGTGGCGCACGTTGGGGCGCCCCCGCACGGTGGCGGTGGCGAGGCCGCTGCCCAGGAGCACCTTCGACAGCTCGTCGGACAGCTCCTCCACGGAGATCTCCGTGTCGGCCTCCATCCGCAGCTCCACGGCCTCGCCGTTCAGCACCACGGCCCAGGACCCGCGCCCGGTGCGCACCATGTCCGTCGGCCGCAGCGGCATGCCCTTGCTGGCGGGCTCCCACGGCCCCTCGCCATGCTTCACGTCCACGGTGCCATCAAAGGTGCTCAGCACCAGCTCCACGACCTTCTTCGCCTCCTCCGCCTGGACGGCCGGGCGCGGAGGCTCGGGCGGCGGCAGCGGCGCGGGCGGCTCCCGCAGGAAGACGAACCAGCCCACCGGCAGCGCGGCCAGGATGAGCACGAGCCCGATGAGGAACGGCGCCTGTCGCCTGCGGGAGGGGGGAGCAGCCATGCGAAGGACCTAGCTACCACACGCGCCGGGCTTCATGCCCGGGGCAGCACCACCGTGAACCGGGCCCCCTGCCCTTCCTCCGAGCGGACCTCCAGGGTCCCTCCAGCCTCCGTGACGATCCGCCACGCGACGCTCAGCCCCAGGCCCACATTGGACCAGACGTCCTTGGTGGTGAAGAACGGCTCGAAGATGCGCGGCCGCAGGCTCTCCGCGATGCCCTTGCCGGTGTCCTCCACCTCCAGGGTGCACATCCCTTCGCGCTCCCCCGTGCGCAGGGTGAGCTTCTTCACCGGCGTCTTCAGCATCGCGGTGCGCGCGTTGGACAGCAGCGCCAGCACCACCTGCGACAGGTGCCCGGGGTCCGCCTTCACCCGAGGGAGCTCCCCGCTCAGCTCCGTCACCAGCTCGATGCCCTCCCCGCGCGTCTGGTTCTCCGTGAGGCTCAGCGCGTCACGCACCACCGCGTTCAGGTCCACGGGCCGCAGGTCCGGGTGCTCGCGCTGCTGGGAGAAGCGCAGCAGGTTCTGGGTGATGTCCTTGCAGCGCTTGGCGCTCTGCTCGATCTTGCGCAGCGTCTCGAAGTCCATGTCGTCCGGCGCCCGGTCCAGCAGCAGGAGCTGCACGTTGCCCAGGATGCCGGCCAGCGGGTTGTTGATCTCGTGCGCCACGCCCGCGCCCAGCTGGCCCACCGCCGCCAGCTTCTGCGCCTCCACCAGTTGAAGCTGCGCCGCCCGCAGCTCCGCGGTGGCCTCCTCCACCCGGACGCGCAGGTCGTCGTTCCAGCTCATCAGCCGCGCGCGGGCCGACTCCAGCTCCTCGCCCATGCGGTTGAAGGTGGTCGCCAGCTCGCTCAGCTCGTCCTGGCCCTCCACGCGCAGGCGGCGCTCCAGCTCTCCGCGGCCATAGGCCTCCGCGCCCTGCACCACCTCCGAGAGCCGCCGGTCCAGCCGCCGCGTGAAGAGCGCGCCCAGGGCCAGCAGCACCACCAGCGCGCCCGCCACGGACGCGAGCACCGTGGTGCGCAGCTCCCGCACGGGCGTCAGCGCCAGGGCCTCGTCCTCCGTGACGACGACGCCCATCTCCAGCGTGTTCACCCACGCCACGCTCACCCGGCGCGCGGGGTCCCTCAGCTGGAAGCTGCGCCCGCCGTCCGCGCCCAG
Organism: Corallococcus sp. RDP092CA; assembly: GCF_041903675.1. NCBI lineage: Bacteria > Pseudomonadati > Myxococcota > Myxococcia > Myxococcales > Myxococcaceae > Corallococcus > Corallococcus sp. RDP092CA. Next base: position 177,115 of record NZ_JAYESI010000011.1, read on the forward strand.
GGAGGACTCCAGCGCCTCGCGCAGCTCCGGCTCCAGCTCCGCCATGCGCCGCGCGGGCTGCGAGCTGGCCACCACGCGCCCCTCGGCGTCCACCACGTCCAGCCGCTGCCCGTCGCTCGCGCGCCGCGCGAGCAGCGCCTCCAGCTGGGTGAAGACCAGCTCCGCGACGGCGTAGGGCGCGTCCTCCGCGGCCCCCAGCTTCACCGCCACCGCCACGGCGGCCACGCCCGAGCCCGGGTGCGCATACGCGCTGCCCAGCGCCGCCTGGCCCTTGCCGCCGTCCCGGAACTGCTCCACCGGCACCGCGTGCGCCAGCTGGGGGAGGTTCGCGGCGTCGAAGGCGGGGTGGCGCTCGAGCGGCTCCGCGCTCCGGAACACCGCGGGCCCCAGGGGCCGCCCGTTCGCGTCCGCCTGGATGACCGCGCTCACCGTGGTGGACTGACCGTAGAGGAGCAGCAGCATGCCGCGCACCTCGTCCGCCGTCGCGTGCTCCCAGGGCAGCAGCTCCGCGGAGCGGGCCAGGCCGTTGACGACCTCCATCAGGTTCGCCTCCACGGCCTCGGCGGTGGCGGTGGCGAGCGCGCGCTGCTGCTCGTCGATGCGCTGGGCCAGCGCGTGCTCCGAGCGCGACAGCAGCAGGAAGCCGACGATGGCCAGGGGCAGCACCGTCGCGGCGAGCATGAAGAGGATGAGCTGCTGGTAGAGCCTCATCCAGTGACGGGCCGGACCACGCGCTCCGGGTCGCTGCGCAGGTAGACGGAGCCGGGGATCGCCTTCGCGCGCTTCTTCATGTCCGCGGCGCGGCGGGCCAGCTCCGCGTGGTCATGCGCCACGCCGTCCGTCATCACCGCCACCACGGACACGCTCATGATGGGGAAGTGGCGCTTCTCCCCGAAGCGGTCCTCCGCCTCGATGTGGCCGCGCTCCCGGTCCCGCCGGTCGTAGTAGAGCGGGATGAGCCGGTCGAACGCCTCGATGGCCCGCTGGCACACCCGGTCCACGGACTCGACGGAGGTGATGAAGACGAAGTCGTCGCCGGCCACGTGGCCCAGGAAGTCCCCCGCGGCGCCCTCCTGCTGGAAGATCTCCCGCATCAGGTCGCCCGTCTGGCGCACCACGCCGTCCGCCTTCGCGAAGCCGTAGTAGTCGTTGTAGGCCTTGAGGTTGTCCAGGTCCAGGTAGCAGAACGCGAACGGCTGGCGCGCGGACAGCCGGCGCTGCACCTCGCGCTCGATGGCGGTGGAGCCCGGCAGCTGCGTGGTGGGCGACGAGGACAGCTCCTGCTCCTTGCGCCGCAGCATGCTCTCCACCCGCGCGCCCAGCTCCAGCGCGTCGAAGGGCTTGGTGATGTAGTCGTCCCCGCCCAGCTTCAGCGCGCGGACCTTGGACGACGTCTCCGTGCGCGCGGAGATGAAGATGACGGAGATGTGGCCGCTGGCGCGCTCGGCCTTGATCTCCTCCAGGAACGCGAACCCGTCGCCGTCCGGCAGCGTGACGTCCAGGAGCACCGCGTCTGGCCTGCGCTCGCGCAGGGAGCGCCGGCCCTCCTCCACGCCGTGCGCGACGCCGACCTCGAAGCCCAGCCCCTCCAGCACCTCGCGGCAGATGAAGGCGATCTTCACGTCGTCGTCCACCACCAGCACGCGCCCGTGACGTCCCCCGCCGCGGCCGCGCGCCAGCGAGTCCACCGTGGCCAGCAGCTTGTCGCCCGCCAGGGGGCGCACGAGGAACGCGTCCGCGCCGGCCCGGAAGGCGCGCTGGCGCTCGTCGAACGCGGAGGTGAGCAGCAGCGGCGCGCGGCGCGTCTCCGGATCATGCCGGAAGATCTCCGCCAGCCGCAGGCCGTCCACGCCGACGTCCGGCAGCCGCACGGACACCAGCACCACGTCCGGGTGCATGTTGCGCGCGGCGGAGAGCCCCTCCTCCGCGGAGGCCGCCAGGCGCACCCTGTAGCCCCGGGCGCTCAGCAGGGCCTTCATGATGTGGCCCACCTCGGGCTCGCCCTCGATGATGAGCACCTTGCCGCGCGAGTCCGCGCGGATGGGCTGCGGCGCCGGCAGCAGCGTGTCCACCGCCGCCTGGGACAGCATGTCCTGGGGCGGCTCGGTGGGGAGCACGGCGATGAAGCGCACGCCGTCGTGGGAGGGCTCGGACCAGATGCGGCCGCCGTGGGCCTCCACGATGTTGCGGCAGATGGGCAGGCCCAGGCCGGTGCCGCGCACGGTGCGGTTGGCCTGGGTGCGGGCCTGCTCGAAGCGGTCGAAGATGCGCTCCAGGCTCTCTTCCGGGATGGGGTCGCCGCTGTTCCAGCAGGACAGCACCACGTAGCCGGGCAGGCTGGACGTGGCGCGCAGCTCCACGCGCACCTCGCCGCCGTCCGGCGTGAACTTCACCGCGTTGTTGAGCAGGTTGTTGAGCACCTGGTTCACGCGGTTGGGGTCCACCGTGGCGCGCAGCGGGTGCTGCGGCAGCAGCGGCACCACGCGGACGCGCTTCTCCGCGAAGGCGGGGCCGTACTTCTCCACCACGCGCTGGACGAGCTCCTCCAGGTAGATGCGCTCGAAGCTCATCTTCAGCCGGCCCTGCGCGAACTTCGACAGGTCCAGCAGGTCGTCCACGATGCTGTTGAGCTTCTCCGCGGAGTCCTTGGCCAGGGTCAGGTAGCGGTGCTGCCGCTCGTTGATGTCCCCCGCCATCCGGTTGAGCACCAGGTCCAGCGCGCCGGTGATGGAGGTGAGCGGCGTGCGCAGCTCGTGGCTCACCATGGAGACGAAGGTGTCCTTGCGCTCCTCCAGCCGCTTCTGGTCGGTGATGTCGCGCAGCACCACGCACACGCCGCGCAGGGTGCCGCGCGCGTCGTTGACGGGCGTCACGGTGGTCTGCACGGTGCGGTCGAAGAGCTTCACGTCCTCGCGCAGGACCTGGTGGCCGCTGTACTCCAGGTTGCGGACCAGCTGGAACGGCTGGAAGCCCAGGCGCTCCTCCAGGAGCCGGTTCGAGGGCCCCTGCCCCTCGTCCCCCGCGCGCAGGATGCGGCGGGCCGCGGGGTTCATCACCACGATGTCGTTCTTCTCGTCGGTGAGCACCACGCCGTCCGCCATGGACGCGACCATGCGCTCCATGCGGTGGCGGGCCTCCTCCTCCGCCGAGCGCAGCGACTGGATGGCGTCCGCCGTCTGGTTGGCGAGCACGTCCAGCAAGAGCCCGTCGTCCTCCGTGAACGCGTCCGCGCGGTGGGAGAACAGCGACAGCATGCCCACGGGCTTGCCGGCGGCGGTGAGGTTCACCGTGAGCTGGTTGGGGTAGACGACGGGGGACGCGGAGTCCTTGGTGGTGGTGCCGGTGACGCGGGTGATGACCCGGTCCTCCGGGAGCGTCAGGCCGCTGCTCTTGCGGTACGCGCCGAGCATGGACTCCTTGACGCCCAGCAGCGCCTCCTCGCCCACGTTGCCCACGCAGCGCAGGCGCAGGGTGGCCCCGCGCTGCCCGTCCGGCGCGATGAGGGCCGCGCCGCAGTCGTATGGCAGCACGCGGGCCACGGCGGTGAGCACGCGGTCGATGATGGCGTCGTAGCTGGCCGGGTCGTTCGCGCTGGCGCGGCTGACCTCGTAGAGGACGAAGAGGGCCTCCACCCGCTGGTGCAGCTGGCGGATGAGCTTCTCCTTGTCCTTCTTGAGCTGGGCGAACTCCACCGCGTTCTTCACGGTGATGAGCAGGTCGTTCACGTCCCAGGGCTTGGTGACGTAGCGGTACACCTGCCCCTGGTTGATGGCCGCGATGATGTCCTGCGGATCCGTGTACGCCGTGAGCAGGAGCGTGGTGACGTCGATGCCCTCCGCGCGCGCCGCGTTGACCAGGTCGATGCCGGTCATCTCCGGCATGCGCTGGTCCGTGACGAGCACGTCCACGGACTCGGTTCGCAGGATTTCCAGGGCTGCCTTGCCGTGGGGGGCGGTGAGGACGCGATAGCGCCGCTGGAACATCCGGCTGAGGATGTCCAGGACGTCGGCCTCGTCATCGACGAAGAGCAGCGTGTGGCGGAGGTCGGACACGGCGGCGCCAAGTGTACGCCGAGATCATCGCGCGGCCTCAAGCCGCGAGAAAGACAGGTCCGGGGCCGCACGGCGGGTACGGGTGGGGGTACTGAACAGATTGACTCTACACGTATGTTCAGGGAGCATGGGCCACTGAAATTCTGTTGCCCACCCCGCCAGGGCAGGCGGGCGACCGAGCGAAGGAGTTGCGGCCATGGAAGAGCTCACGGAGCGCCAGCGGGAGATCCTGACCTTCATCGTGAAGGAGACGGAGGTCCGAGGCTTCCCCCCGACCATCCGGGAGATTGGGGAGCACATGGACATCCGCTCGACCAACGGGGTGAACGACCACCTGAAGGCCCTGGAGCGAAAGGGCTACCTGACGCGCGGCGAGCAGCAGAGCCGCTCGCTGGTGCCCACCAAGCGGGCGAGGCTGCTGTTGGGCCTGGGGATGAAGAGCCGGGAGTCCGGCATGGTGGAGATCCCCCTGCTGGGCAAGGTGGCGGCGGGCGCGCCGGCGCTGGCGCAGGAGCACATGGAGGACTCGGTCAAGATCGACAGCTTCCTGCTGGGCGGGGTGAACGGCCGGGAGGTGTTCGCGCTCCGGGTCAAGGGCCAGTCGATGATCGACGACGGCATCCACGACGGGGACTACCTCTTCGTGAAGAAGACGCCGTCGGCGCAGCCGGGAGAGATCGTGGTGGCGCTCATCGAGGACGAGGCGACGGTGAAGCGCTACTACCCGGAACCCGACCGGATCCGCTTCCAGCCGGCGAACGCGACGATGCAGCCCATCTACGTGAACCGCTCCGACTTCCGCTCCACGATGATCCTGGGGCAGGTGGTGGGCGTGTACCGCAAGCTGCAGGGCGGCCGGACGTAGGCAGCCGGTGGCGCGGTTCCGCCCGGGCGCGATGAGCCCGGGCGGAGAGGTCAGACGGGGATGAAGCGAACGCCGGTGGCGCGGATGCGCTCCAGGGCGAGCTTGATGTCCTCGGAGACGATGAGGGCGATGGACCCGCCCTGATCACGGGCGTACTGCATCCCGCCAGGGAGAAGCAGGCCATCCCCCCACGGCGCATACCTAGGGGCACTTCACCACGCCACCATCCGCCGCGGCCGCGGCCACGCGGGCACACGCGGCCTGCACGGTGGCCGTGTCCTTCAAATCACGCGCAAGCCTCGCGGTGGACAGCTGCAGGTCCACGTTCTTCGCGTGCCCCGGCTCCGCGCCCAGGCTCGTCAGGATGCGCAGGGCGTCCTGCTTGCGCCCCATCGCCGTGAGCAGCTCCGCCACCTCCTGCATCTCTCCCACGTCCGCGCCTGACACCGAGTCCAAAGCCTTCTGCAGCTCCCCCTCCGCCGCCACGCGGTCGTTCACCGACAGGTGCGCCCTCGCGAGCGCCACGTGCACGATGGCGCGGTCCTTCACCTTCAATGACTCTCCATAGGCCTTCAGCGCCTCCTCGCGCTTGCCCAGCTTGAGCTGGATCTCCGCCACCAGCTCCCACAGCGTGGGGTCCCTGGGCGACTTCTTCGCGGCCTCTTCGTAGGCCGCCGCCGCCTCCGGCAACCGGCCCGCGCGCACCTCCGCGTCGCCCAGGGACGTCAGCACCTCGGGCGTCCGCACGCCCTGCCCCGTCACCTTCCGCAACAGCCCGAGCACCTCGTCCTGCCGCCCCTGCGTCGTCAGCACGTCCACCGCCCGCACCAGCAGGTCGGACTTCGACGCGTCCGGCGCGGCCTCGGCCGCCTGCGTGAAGTCGCGCACCGCCTCGTCGTGGTCGCCGCGCTCCTCGGCCAGCTCGCCCAACTGCTCCAGCGCGTTGAAGTCCTTCGGATGCAGCGCCAGCGCCTTCTGCAGCGACTGCCGGGCTTCGTCCTTCTTGCCCAGCTGCGCCTGGATGAACCCCAGCCGGCTCCAGTTCGTGGAGCGCTTCGGATCCAACCGCAGCGCGACCTCGAACTCCTTCTCCGACTCCTCCAGCCGGCTCATCGACAGCAGCACCTCGCCCCTCGCGGCGGGCAGGCGCGGGTCGCTCGGCGTCAGGGCCTTCATCTCATCGAAGGACTTGAGCGCCGCGTCGAAGTTGCCCTTGAGGTACTCGGAGTTGCCCTGGAGATAGAGCCCCTCCGCCTGGTCCTTCGGATCGAGCTTCGGCGTTTCAGTGCAGGCCCCGGAGGCCAGCAGGGCGATGAGCGGAAGGGCACGCAGACGCGAGGACATGAGGGGCTCCAGACGACTCAGAAGTGGTACGCAATGCCGGCGTTGACATCCAGGTTGAGGCCGCTGCCCGCGCCGCCGTCCGCGAGCCCCAGCACCGCCTGCGCGATGTTCGTCCCCAGCTCCAGTTGGAAGGCCACGTGGCCCACCAGCAGGTACTCCAGCCCCACGAAGCCCACCACCGACGGCAGCGGGCCCGTGCTCTGGAAGATGCCGTAGTCACCGAACGACAGCTGCACGCCCAGGCCAAAGCCCCAGTACGGCCGCAGGGACTTCTCCAGGCGGTGGTAGTGCCTCGCGCCCACGATGCTGGGCAGCACGCTGAGCTCGCCCTCGTCGTCGCCCCCGGCGTGCACCCACGTGAAGCCGACCTGGACGAAGCCCTGCCACTCCGGGTGGAACCAATAGCCCACCTCCAGGTCCAGGCCCGGGTTCAAGGACGACAGCTTGTCGATGAAGCTGTTGTTGAAGCGCAGCCCCAACGTGAGCCCGCCTCCCGGCGACGACACGGCCGCACCGCCCAGGAGCGGCCGGGGTTTGATGGACGGACCGGGCGACTCCAGCGCGACCCCCAGCTCGTCGGACACGGCGACGACCGTGCGCACCAGCTCACCGTCGTTGGAGGCCTCGGCGCGCGGACGGCCGATGCTGTGGCCGTCCTTCGTGTCCATCAGGGTCGCGGAGAGCAGGTACTGGCTCCCGAACCGGTCCAGGCGGCCCGTGAGGATGTAGCGGGCGCCGGTCAGCGACGTCAGCACCTGGAGGCAGTCCGCCTCGTCGCAGGACGTGCTGCCCACGAGCTCCCGCTGGCGCTCAGGGTCGATCTTGGACTGCACCTCACGCTGGGACAGCACGCGCAGCCTGGGCGACTCCGCGAGCCGGCTCGCGATGAGCGACGTGATGCCGGGCGCGGCCTCCTCCGCCGCCGCGTTGGCCTGGAGGGGCAGCACCGCCACCGTGAGCGGCGCCGGGTCCATGGACAGCGTCGAGGTCTCCGGGGCGACAGCCGTCCGCTCCTGCGCGAGGACAGGCGACGCCAGCGACACGAGGCACGCGATGAGGAGCCGGGGGAGGCGAGACACGCCCGACACTCTACCCTCCTCCCCGCCCGCGCCCAGGCCTTCCATGGTCGCCTCCCCGCCCGCTCAGCCCCGCTGGTTGAGCTTCGCAGCGATGGAGCGCACCACGGCCCGGGGGCTGAGCCGCAACGAGAAGGCCGCCAGCCAGTTGAGCATCCCGTGGATGGCGACCACCCGCCCCTGCATCATCGCCGCGTAGGCATGGCCCGCGACCTCGGGGGCTTCCGCCACGCCCGGCCGCTGGAAGAGGCGCGACTCCGCGTTGCCGGCGCGCTCGGCGAACTCCGTGCGGGTGGCGCCCGGGCAGTGGCAGGTCGCCGTCACGCCCGTGCCCTTCAGCTCGACCGCGAGCGCCTCCGTGAACGACAGCACGAACGCCTTCGTCGCGTAGTACGTGGCCATGTACGGCCCCGGCTGGAAGCCCGCGGTGGACGCGATGTTGAGGATGCGCCCCTGCTTGCGCTCGCGCATGGGCCGCGCGAACAGGTGCGTGAGCTTCAGGAGCGCGGTGCAGTTGACCTCCACCATCTCCGCCTCGCGCGCGAGGTCCTGATCCAGGAACGCCCCGGAGGAGCCGAACCCCGCGTTGTTGACGAGGAAGTCCACCGCGAGCCCCAGCTCCTGGACACGCGCGAAGAGCTGCTCCGGCGCGGAGGGCTGTCCCAGGTCCGCCGGCAGCACGTGCGCCTTCACCCCGTGCGCCTGCTCCAGCCTGCGGGCCAGCTCCTCCAGCTTCGCCGCGCCGCGCGCCACGAGGATGACGTCGTGCCCGTCCTTCGCGAACCGCTCCGCGAACTGCACCCCGAGCCCCGCCGATGCACCGGTGATGAGCGCCACGCTCCGCGACATGGTGATGCCTCCCGGCTGGCCGGTATAGCAGAGCGCCGGGGAGCCGCGTGCCGGGCCCCCTTCGATGGAGGAGGTGCCTCCTGGAAGCAGCAGGCCCCGAGCCCGCGCACAAAGCGGTTGCCCGGGAGGATCCGCGGCCCTATTCGGAAGGGGACCCCCGGGGACGTGGAGGCCGACATGGAGCGGGTGGACACCCTCGAAGCGCTGCTCGCACGCGGACGGACGGAGGACGGAGCGCTCGGTGCGCCCGGCAGGCAGGGCATGACCTACGGCGCGCTGCGGGAGCACACCGCGCGCATCCGCGGACGGTTGAACGCGTGGGGGCTGGGCCAGGGAGACCGCGTCGCGCTGGTGCTCCCCAACGGCCCGGAGCTGGCGGCGGCGTTCCTCGCCGTGGCGAGCGCCGCGACGACCGCGCCGCTCAACCCCGCCTACCGCGCGGACGAGCTCACGTTCTACCTGGACGACCTCCAGGCCCGGGCGCTCGTCGTGCTCGAAGGAACGGAGGAGCCGGCCCGCGAGGTCGCGCGCGCACGCGGCATCCCCCTCATCGAGTTGAGCCCGACGGTGGACGGGCCCGCGGGGCACTTCACGCTCAAGGCCCGACAGCCCCCATCGAGCCAGGCGCACCGTCCCGGTCCTGCCCAAGGTGACGACGTCGCGCTGGTGCTGCACACGTCGGGCACGACCGCGCGGCCCAAGCAGGTGCCGCTGACGCACGCGAACCTCAGCGCCTCCGCGAATCACATCGCCACGCAGCTGGACCTCGGGCCCACGGACACGTGCCTCAACATCATGCCGCTGTTCCACATCCACGGGCTCGTGGCGGCGGTGTTGTCCAGCCTGGGCGCGGGAGGCCGCGTGGTCTGCCCCCCCGGCTTCAACGCCCTGCGGTTCTTCGCCTGGTTCGAGGAGGCCCGCCCCACCTGGTACACGGCCGTCCCCACCATGCACCAGGCGCTGCTGGAGCGCGCCCACCGCAACGAGGACGGCCTGAAGGACCACCGCCTGCGCTTCATCCGGTCCTCCTCCGCGTCGCTGCCGCCGCAGGTGATGGAGGAGCTGGAGCGCGTCTTCCGCGTGCCCGTCATCGAGAGCTACGGCATGACGGAGGCCGCGCACCAGATGGCCTCCAACCCGCTGCCGCCGCGTCCCCGCTGCGCGGGCTCGGTGGGGCTCGCCGCCGGGCCCGAGGTCGCCATCATGGACGACGCGGGCACGCTGCTGCCTCCGGGGGCGACTGGCGAGGTGGTCATCCGCGGCCCCAACGTCATGTCCGGCTACGTGAACAACCCCGAGGCCAACGCGCGCGCCTTCACGCACGGATGGTTCCGCACGGGCGACCAGGGCACGCTCGACGCGCAGGGCTACCTGCGGCTCACGGGCCGGCTGAAGGAGCTGATCAATCGCGGCGGGGAGAAGGTGAGCCCGCTGGAGGTGGACACCGTGTTGCTGGATCACCCCGCCGTGCGGCAGGCCGTGACGTTCGCCCTGCCCCACCCCAGGCTCGGGGAGGAGGTCGCCGCCGCCGTCATCCCGCGAGAAGGCCACCAGCCCACCGAGCGCGAGCTGCGCGACTTCGTGGCGGCGCGCGTGGCGGACTTCAAGGTGCCCCGCCGCATCGTCTTCCTCACGGAGCTGCCCAAGGGCCCCACCGGCAAGGTGCAGCGCATCGGGCTCGCGGCGCGGCTGGGGCTCACGTCATGAGGGTCGCCATCTTCGGCGCGGGCGCCATCGGCGGGTTCCTCGGCGTCAAGCTGCTCCAGGCCGGCGCGGACGTCACCTTCATCGCGCGAGGCGCCCACCTGGACGCCATGCGCGCCCACGGCGTCACGCTCACCAGCGGCGGCGAGACGGTCACCGTGCGGCCGCGCTGCACGGACTCGCCCGACGACGCGGGCCCGCAGGACTACGTCTTCCTCACGCTCAAGGCCCATGCCCTGCCCGCCGCCGCGCCTCAAATCGCCCGGCTGCTGGGCCCGGAGACGGCGCTCGTCACCGGCGTCAACGGCGTGCCCTACTGGTACTTCCATGGACTCGAAGGCCCCTACGCGGGCCGCCACATCGAGAGCGTGGACCCCGGCGGCGTGCTCCTGCGCACCCTGCCACCCGAGCGCGTCATCGCCACCGTGGTGTACCCGGCCGCGGAGGTCGTCTCGCCCGGCGTCATCGTGCACACGTACAACGACCGCGTGACGCTGGGCGAGCCCGACGGCAGCAAGAGCCCGCGCGTGCAGGCCCTCTCGCGGATGATGATGAAGGCCGGCCTCAAGTCCCCCGTGCGCCCCCGCATCCGCGATGAACTCTGGGTGAAGCTCTGGGGCAACCTCGCCTTCAACCCGCTGTCGGTGCTCACGGGCGCGACGCTCGACGTGCTCACCCGCCAGCCGGACCTGCGCGCCGTGGCGCGCACGATGATGCGGGAGGCCCAGGCCGTGGCGGAGGCCCTGGGCACGCGCTTCCTCATCGACGTGGACCAGCGCATCCAGGGCGCGGCCCAGGTCGGCGCGCACAAGACGTCCATGCTCCAGGACCTGGAGCGCGGGCGCCCCATGGAGATCGACGCGCTGCTGGGCGCCGTCGTGGAGCTGGGCCAGCTCACCGGCAAGCCCATGCCCACCTGCGAGAGCCTCCTCGCCCTGGTGCGCGAGCGCGCCCGTCACACCGGAGGCTATCCACCCCGCGAAACCCCGCCCGCCCCCGAAGCCACCTAGTCGGACGCGGACGGCATCACGCCCAGGTACTCCAGCGGATCCACCGGCTTGCCGTCCACGCGCACCTCGAAGTGCACGTGCGGGCCGGACGTGCGGCCGGACTCGCCCACCGTGGCGATGACCTGCCCGCGCCGGACCTTCTGCCCCGTCTTCACGCGCAGGTCGCGGTTGTGCGCGTAGAGCGTGATGAGCGGCGACGCGTGCTCCACGATGACGATGAGGCCGTAGCCCTTCTGCTCGCCCGCGTAGAGGACGGTGCCCTCCTGCGCCGTCTTGATGGGCGTGCCCGCGGGCGCCGCCAGGTCGATGCCGTCGTGCGGCTCCCGCCCCTTCTTGCCGAAGCGGCCATACAGCACCCCTCGCAGCGGCCAGTCGAGCATCCCCTGCGTCGCGAGCTTCGGGCGCGACGGCGCGCCCGGACGCCCCGACACCACGCGCGCTCGCGGCGGCTCCTCCCGGCGCGACACCGCGGGCACCGAGCGGCGCGGCGTGGACACCGGCGGCTGCCCCGGCTTCGAGAGCACCAGCTCCGGCTCCTCGTCGGACAGCGGCCCCGGGTCGCCGTACTTCGGCGGCTCACTGCCCGGGATCAGCAGCTCCTGGCCCACCGCCAGCTCGCGCGGGTCCTTGATGCCGTTGACCTGGGCCAGCTCCTCCACCGTGATGCCGTACGTCTTGGCGATGCGGTACATCGTCTCGCCCGGGGCCACGCGGTGGCGCACCGCCACCAGCTCCGGCTCCTCGTGCGTGGGCCGCAGCGCGAAGGACAGCGGCTTGCCGCTCCCCTCACTCTCGGACAGGGCGGAGGTCTCCAGGTTCGAGGAGGAGGCGGCCTGGGTGCTCGCGCAGCCGCCGCACAGCGCGGCCGCGAGCAACCCCCAGAGCGCCCTGCCCGCTCGGCTGGAGCCGCCCCGCCCCAACCTCAGGCACCGCCGCCCGGACCATGCTGCTTGAAGCCCTGCACGTTCCACCCCGAGAGCTCCGCGATGCGACCGTGGTCGGTCATCTCGAAGTGCAGCGGCGTCACCGACACGCGCCTCTCGTCGAAGACGGCGTTGCAGTCGCTGCCCGGGATGTTCTCGTGCGCGTACTCCGTGCCGCCAATCCAGTAGTACTTGCGGCCGCGGGGGTCCTCCTTCTCCACGACGTTGTAGCCGTAGGAGTGCCGCCCCTGCCGGGTGATGACGTAGCCGTCCGGCTCCACGCCCCCCGGGATGTTCACGTTGAGGAGCATCTTCGGCGGCAGGGGCCGCGACAGCGCTTCGGTGACCAGCGCCCGCGCGAAGCGGCCCGCCGGCCCGAAGTCGAACGGCCCCCGCGTCACCAGGCTGAACGCGATGGCCGGGATGCCCAGGAACGCCGCCTCCATGGCCGCCGCCACCGTCCCGGAGTACGTGACGTCGTCCGCCAGGTTCGCGCCGTGATTGATGCCGGAGACCATGAGCTGGGGACGATTGTCCTTCAGCAGGTGGTTCACCGCCAGATACGAGCAATCCGTCGGGGTGCCGTCCACGGCGAACCACCGCTCGCGCACCTCCTTGATGCGCAGCGGCCGGTGCAGGCTGATGGCATGGGAGGCGGCGCTCTGCTCGCGGTCAGGCGCCACCACCCACACCTCGCCCAGGGGGCTGACCGCCTCCACCAGCGTCTGCAGCCCTTCGGAGAAGTAGCCGTCGTCGTTGGAGACGAGGATGCGGGGACGCGAAGTGCTCACGGTCACTGCTTCTTCGCGAGCGAGCGGAAGGCGGTCCGGCCCGCGTACCGCGCCCCGGCCCCCAGCTCCTCCTCGATGCGCAGGAGCTGGTTGTACTTGGCCACGCGGTCCGAGCGCGACGCCGAGCCCGTCTTGATCTGCCCGCAGTCCAGCGCCACCGCCAGGTCCGCGATGGTGGTGTCCTCGGACTCGCCGGAGCGGTGGCTCATGATGGACGTCATGCCCGCCTTGTGCGCCATGCGCACCGCGTCGAACGTCTCCGTGAGCGAGCCAATCTGGTTCACCTTCACCAGGATGGAGTTCGCCGTGCCCGTCTCGATGCCCCTGGACAGGCGCTCCACGTTGGTGACGAAGAGGTCGTCGCCCACGAGCTGCACCTTGTCACCCAGCGCGTCGGTCAGCTTCTTCCAACCCTCCCAGTCATCCTCCGCCATGCCGTCCTCGATGGAGATGATGGGGTACTTCTGGGTGAGGCCCCGGTAGTACTCCAGCAGGCCCTGCGAGTCGTACTCCTTGCCCTCGCCCTTGAGCTTGTACTTCTTGGAGCCCTTGTCGAAGAACTCGCTCGCGGCCACGTCCAGCGCGAGGAACAGCTGCTCGCCCGCCTTGAAGCCCGCGGCGTCGATGGCCTCCATGATGAGCTTGAGCGCCTCCTCGTTGGCCGGCAGGTCCGGGGCGTAGCCGCCCTCGTCGCCCACGCCCGTGGCCAGCTTGCGGCCCTTGAGGATCTTCTTGAGCGCGTGGAACACCTCCGCGCCCCAGCGCAGGCCCTCCGCGAACGTCTTCGCGCCGGCGGGCACCACCATGAACTCCTGCACGTCCACGCGGGTGTCCGCGTGCGCGCCGCCGTTGAGGATGTTCATCAGCGGCACGGGCAGCGTGCGCGCCTGCAGGCCGCCCACGTAGCGGTACAGCGGCAGGCCGTGCGCGTCCGCCGCGGCGCGCGCGGTGGCCATGGAGACGGCGAGGATGGCGTTGGCGCCCAGCTTGGACTTGGTGGACGTGCCGTCCAGCTCGATCATCCGCTGGTCCACGGCGACCTGCTCCACGGCGTCCATGCCGATGAGCGCCGGCCCGATGGTGTCGCGCACGTGGTCCACGGCCTTCTGCACGCCCTTGCCCAGGTAGCGGCCCTTGTCGCCGTCGCGCAGCTCGTGCGCCTCGTGCTCGCCGGTGGAGGCGCCGGAGGGCACCGTCGCGCGGCCACGCGAGCCACCCACGAGCAGCACTTCGGCCTCCACGGTCGGGTTGCCACGGGAATCGAGCACTTCACGCGCCAGGATTTGAGCGATCTCGGTCATAGGCCGCCGTTTCTACGAGGCACGGCCAGAACGGGCAAGCACGCTCGCAAGGGCCGCCTGCTACAGTGTCCAGCCGCCGAATGCCTCCTCCTCCCAAGCGACGCACCCCGGGCCCCGACCCGTTGCCCGGCCAGCGCGCCCGAGGGGCCCTCCTGGGCCTCGCCATCGGCAACGCGCTCGCCGTTCCCACCGCAGGGAGGCCCTTCTACGCGCCGGCCTTCCCCCAGCTCGCCGAGGGGCCGTACCAGGGCATGCACGGAGGCGGCCCGCACGCGCTGCGCAAGGGCCAGGTGACGGAGCCCACGCAGCTGGCGGTGGCGCTGGCGCTGAGCCTGCGCGACATGAAGCGCTACGACGCGACGGACGCCCTCAAGCGCTACCGGGCCTGGCAGTCGCACGCCATCGCCGTCAGCGAGCCCATGAAGGAGCTGTTCCAGGAGTGTGACGCCAGCCCCCCGCCCCTGGTGAAGGACTCCGGCAAGCGCGTCTGGTTGAAGAACTTCCGGCGCCTCGCTCCCGCGGGCGCCCTGCCGCGCGTCGTCCCCCTCGGCATCCACCTGGCGAAGGACGCCTTCGCCCTGGCGAAGGCGGCGCTGGAGGACACCGCCCTCACCCACTTCGACCCGCGCAGCCAGCTGGCCAGCGCGGGGCTGTGCGCCGCCATCGCCAAGGCGGTGACGGGCGGCCCGAACCTGAAGGCCGCGGACCTCGTCCCCGCCGCGGAGGTGGGCATCTCCCTGGCGGGCGCAGCCCTGGGGAAGCAGGAGAAGGACTACGTCCAGGAGGTGGCCAGGGCCGCGGAGCTGCTGCGCGAGGACCTGGCCCTGGCGGCCAAGGACGACCCGCAGCTCTACGGGCCGGAGCTGCACATGCACCGGCCCGGCAACAACGCGGTGCGCGCCGCGTTCCGGCTGGCCTTCTGGGAGCTGCTCCACGTCCCCACGGCCGAGGCCGCGCTCCTGGACGTCGTCCACCGGGGCGGCGACACGGAGGTCCACGCCGCCGTCACCGGGGCCCTGGTGGGCGCCTTCCACGGCGAGGGGGCCCTGCCAGAGGAGTGGCGCCAGAAGGTCCTCCTGGCCCTCCAGCCCTACAACCCCCTCCAGAAGGGGCCGGTGCTGTGGGAGGTGTACCACCCCCGGCACCTCCTGCTCCTGGCGCCGGCGTAGGGGAGCCCGCAACGACGAAGCCCGCGGGAGCCGTCCGGCGAGGGACGGCCCGTCCGCGGGCTCGAAGACACGCCGTGGCTTCGGGGCCACGGGTGGGATGGGTCATCAGGCGCGAAGGTCGATGACGACAACGCCTCGCGACGGCTTCTCGTCCTCGGTGTCCGTCCGCCGGTGGGGACGGTCATCGGGTGCTGGCAGTGGGAGCTCCACCACCGGCCGCTCGTAATCCTCGCGGCGGAGCCGCTCGCGGCGCTTGATTTCTTCAATGATGAACGCGTCGAGCATGGGTTCGGTTTCTCCCTCAGCCTACGTACCCCAATGTACGCCCGCCGTCCCGCCCCCTTACCACTTCCACATCTCTTTGATGCAAATTAAGAACCCCGGTTTCTTTCTGGGGATGGCACCCGGATTCTGCATGGCTGCTCGTCCAGCGCCCGACATCCGGGACAGGGCCACCGTGCCACGGATGTCAGGGCGGGGCCCGTGGACGTTCAAAATTCGCCTGATCCTAATGCGCCCACCGCGCGCCGCAACACGACTCATTTCAGGTGGCCCCCCTGCCCTCGCACGGCACGGCTCCGGCCGAAAAGGGCCCGCCCGCCCTCCTGCTCCCTTGCACGGCGTGGGCCGGT
Organism: Corallococcus sp. RDP092CA; assembly: GCF_041903675.1. Taxonomy (NCBI): domain Bacteria; kingdom Pseudomonadati; phylum Myxococcota; class Myxococcia; order Myxococcales; family Myxococcaceae; genus Corallococcus; species Corallococcus sp. RDP092CA. Next base: position 192,831 of record NZ_JAYESI010000011.1, read on the forward strand.
GGGGAGGACAGGCAGGCGGGCGGCGTTTCAACGCGGCACGTCAGGGGTGAGGGGCGCCGTCAGGGCGCTTCCGCGCGGCGCTTGAAGGCGTCCAGCATCTTGGGGAGCTGGGTCTCCGTCAGGGTGTTGATGATGGCCTTGGGGATGAGGGCGCCCAGGGCCATCTCCACGTTGTAGGTCGCGCGCGTCTTGCCCTCGCCCTCGGGTTCGAGGGTCCAGCTGCCCTTGTTGTCCTTCATCACCTCGCCCTCGACGAAGGACCAGGACATGCGCTTGGGGCGCTCCTCGGTGACGCGGATGGTGTAGCGGATGCGCTTCACCACATCGACCTCGTAGTGCACCTGGACGGTGTTCCCCTGGCGCTGGGAGGTGGAGATCTTCTTCACCTCCGGGAGGAAGTCCGGGTAGCGATCGTAGTTGGTGATGACGTCGAAGACCTTTTCGACGGGGGCGTTGATGGTGATGGTGCGCGTGGCGCCGGCCATGGCGGTGTCTCCGGGAGGCGTGGGGAACGAAGGCTGCGGGACAGCTTACGGCGCGTAGCCCGGCTTCTTGTCGAACTTGTGGATGGACTGGATGAAGCGGACGGTGCCCGTCTTGCTGCGCATGACGACGGAGTGCGTCTCGCAGCCGCCGCCGAAGAAGCGCACGCCCTTGAGGAAGTCTCCGCTGGTGACGCCGGTGGCCGCGAACATCACCTCGCCCCGGGCGAGCTCCTCCGCGGTGTAGATCTTGTGGATGTCGGTGATGCCCATCTTCTTGGCGCGCTCGATCTCGCCCTGGTTGCGGGGCACGAGCCGGCCCTGCAGGTCGCCGCCGGTGGCGCGGATGGCGGCCGCGGCGATGACGCCTTCCGGCGCGCCGCCGATGCCCATGAGCACGTCCACGCCGGAGCCCTCGAAGCAGGTGGCGATGGCGCCCGCCACGTCACCGTCCTCGATGAGGCGCACGCGGGCGCCCGCGGCGCGGACCTCCTTGATGAGGTCGGCGTGGCGCTCGCGGTCGAGGATCATGACCGTGAGGTCCTCCACGTAGAGCTTCATCTGCTCCGCGATGGAGCGCAGGTTCTCCGTGGGGGACTTGCGCAGGTCGATGGCGCCCCTGGCGCGCGGGCCCACGGCGAGCTTCTCCATGTACGTGTCGGGCGCGTTGAGCAGGCCGCCCTGGCTGGACATGGCCACGACGGAGATGGAGCCCGGGCGGCCGTAGGCGCACAGGTTGGTGCCCTCCAGCGGGTCCAGGGCGATGTCCACCGGGGGGGCGCCGTCCTCGCGGCGGCCCACCTTCTCACCGATGTAGAGCATGGGCGCCTCGTCGCGCTCGCCCTCGCCGATGACGACCGTGCCGTCGATGTGCAGCGCGTCGAAGGCGCGGCGCATCGCGTCCACGGCGGCCTGGTCGGACTCGTCCTTGTTGCCGCGGCCCATGAGCCGGGCGGAGGCGATGGCCGCCATCTCGGTGACGCGCACGACCTCCATTGCCAGGTTGCGATCCATTGTCGGGTGCTCCTCGTTCGGGAATACGGGAAGGGAAACAGGTCAGGTGTCGGTGTCGTCCGCGGCCTTCAGGCGGGCGATGGCTTCGGGGAGCCGCTGGGGTCTGCCGTCACGCCCCACGCAGGCGTGCATCGTGCGGCCGGTGCACAGCAGCGCGGGCGAGTCCCCGTCGCGCAGCAGCTCGTAGGTGAACACGAGTGACGCGCGGCGCAACTCGCTCAGGGTGGTGCGGATGAGGAGCAGGTCGTCATAGCGCGCGGAGGCCTTGTACTGGGCGCTGGCCTCCACCACGGGCAGCAGGAGCCCGGTGCTCTCCAGCTCCCGGTAGCTGCCGCCATGGGCCCGGAAGAACTCACTGCGAGCGAACTCGAAGTAGCGGAAGTAGTTCGCGTAGTAGACGACCCCCATCTGATCCGTGTCGCCGTAGATGACGCGCAGCCGTGCCTCGACCATTGAGGCGCCCATATCAGGGCGGGGTGACGTGTCCAAGCGGCGGGCGCGCATGTTGGTTGCTTCTGTTCATCCGGCCGGAGAGGCTGCCGCACCATGTCGCGTCTGCTCGCCGCCCTCCTCGTCCTGTTCGCCCTGCCCGCCGCAGCCAAGGCCCCGAGGCTCACGCTGTTCATCAGCGTGGACGCCATGGGCAGCGACCTGCTGCTCCGAAGCCGTCCCCGCCTCACGGGGGGGCTGGGGAGGCTGCTCTCCACGGGCGCCTACTACCCCTACGCCCGGTACGCCTACGCGGAGGCCCGGACGGCCCAGGGCCACGCGACGCTGGCCACGGGCGCGAACCCCTGGCGCCACGGCATCGTGGACAACGACATCTACGACCGCGCGGCCGGACAGGCGGTGCAGGTCTACACGGACCCGACGCATCCGGTGTTGAACGCGGAGACGCCTCCGGGGTCGGACACCAGTCCGGTGAACCTGATGGCGGAGACGCTGGCGGACCGGCTGCGCGTGGCGACGCAGGGCCGGGGCAAGGTGGTGGCGCTGTCGTACAAGTCGCGCGCGGCCATCCCGCTGGCTGGGAGGCAGGGGCAGGCCTGGTGGTTCGACGAGGCGACGGGGCGGATGGTGACGAGCACCTGGTACGCGAAGGAGGAGCCCGCGTGGATCAAGGCGTTCAACGCGCGCAAGCTGGCGGACGCGGGGTTCAGCAAGACGTGGGAGCTGTTGCGTCCGCGCGCCGAGTACGTGGGCAACGACGATCGCCCCATGGAGCCGGAGGCCTACGGCATGGGGCGCGTGTTCCCGCATGCGCTGAAGGGCGGGCTCCAGGCCCCCGGGCCGGCGTCGTACCGGGCGTTCACGGTGTCGGGATACTCGCATGACCTGCTGGTGCAGGCGGCGAAGGCGGCGCTGGAGGGCGAGGGCCTGGGCAAGGACGACGTGCCGGACATCCTCGCGGTGAGCTTCAGCGGGACGGACGCGGTGTTCCACGCGTTCGGGCCGTACTCGTGGGAGATGCAGGACACGATGCTGCGGCTGGACCAGGCGATGGGAGCGCTCATCGCCGCCGCCGAGCGCGCGGCGGGGGGCAAGGCGAACCTGGTCATCGCGCTGTCGGCGGACCATGGCGGCGCGGAGATTCCGGAGGCGTGGGCGCAGGCGGGCGTGCCCGCGGCGCGGCTCAACCCGGTGGAGGCGGCGAAGGGCCTGGCGCAGGAGCTGAAGGCGAGGTTCGGCGTGGACGTGACCGTGAAGCTGCTGGAGCTGGACGTGTACCTGGGCGGAAAGGCGCTGGAGTCCGGCCAGGTGGACGCGGTGGCGGTGCGGCGCGCAGCGGCGGCGTGGCTGGCGAAGCAGCCCTACACGGAGTGGGCGGTGGCGAAGGACGACCTGGACACGGCGTCCAACGCGGGAGGACTGATGGCGGCGATGCGCCGTGGCTACTACCCGGTGCGCAGCGGTGACGTGGTGTTCATGGCGAAGCCGTTCCAGGTCGTCAGCGACTACCCGCGCGGCACGAACCACGGCACGCCGTACTCGTATGACACGCAGGTGCCGGTGGTGTTCGCCGGCAAGGGCGTGAAGCCGGGGCTGTACCTGGAGGAGATCGACCCCGTGGACGTGGCCCCCACGCTGTCCGCGCTGTTGGAGATGGGGATGCCCGCGTCGGCGGAGGGCAAGCCGCGCGCGGAGGCGCTCACCGGGGCGCGGTGAGCCCTCTTCACGGATGAAAGCAGAGGGCAGGTCGAGTCGGCCTCCACCGACCCGCCCTGCCCTTCGAGCGACACGGACTGAAAGCCGTGCCTCAGCCCTGCGCAGTTCGGGGCTTGCGCGCGGCCTTCTTCGTCGTCTGGATCTCCAGCGACAGGTCCATGGCCCGCGCCGAGTGCGTCAGCGCGCCCATCGACACGAAGTCCACGCCCAGCTTCGCCAGCCGCGGCAGGCGGTCCAGCGTGACGCCGCCCGACACCTCGATGGGGACTCGGTTCGCCGTCAGCTTCACGGCCTCGCGGATCTGCGCGTCGTCCATGTTGTCCAACATGATGACGTCCGCGCCCGCCGCGAGCGCCTCCTCCAGTTGCTTGAAGTTGGTGACCTCCACCTCGATCTTCACCAGCCGGGGACCGTTCAGCTTCGCGCGGCGCACCGCTTCGGTGATGTCGCCACCCACCGCCGCGATGTGGTTGTCCTTGATGAGGATGCCGTCGAAGAGGCCGAAGCGGTGGTTGGACGCGCCGCCCATGCGCACCGCGTGCTTCGCCAGGCCACGCATGCCCGGCGGCGTCTTGCGCGTGTCCAGCACCCGCAGCTTCGATCCGCGCACGGCCGTCATCGCCTGCTGGGCCAGCGTCGCGATGCCCGCGGCGCGCTGCACCAGGTTGAGCGCGGTGCGCTCCGCGGCCAGCAGCGAGCGCAGCTTGCCATGGACCTTCGCGGCGACGACCTTCGGCTTGATCTCCTCGCCATCGCTCTTGAGGACCTGCACGTCCACCTCCACGTCCACCATGTGGAAGACGCGGACGAAGGCGTCCAGGCCGGCGATGATCATCTGCTCCTTCGCGACCAGCTCACCGCTGCCCTCCGCATCGGCGGGGACCACCGCCAGCGAGGTGACATCCCCCGCCGCGCCCAGGTCCTCGTCGAGGGACAGCGCGATGAGCCGATCGAGATAATCCTGCTGCACCTTCCGCCTCCTACCGGCGCGCCTTGCGAGCCGGCTTGCCCCGAGTGGACTTCTTCGCCGCAGCCTTCTTCGCGGAAGCCTTCTTCCCCGCCAACTTCTTCGCGGAGGCCTTCTTCGCAGGGGCCTTCTTACCCGCGGCCTTCTTCGTCGCCGCCTTCTTCGCGGAGGCCTTCTTCGCAGGGGGCTTCTTACCCGCGGCCTTCTTCGTCGCCGCCTTCTTCGCGGAGGCCTTCTTCGCAGGGGGCTTCTTGCCCGCAGCCTTCTTCGCGGCGGTCTTCTTGCCCGCAGCATTCTTCGCCGGAGCCTTCTTCGCGGCTGGCTTCTTACCCGCAGCCTTCTTCGCCGGAGCCTTCTTCGCGGGGGCCTTCACCGACTCCGCCGCGCCCTCGGGCGCCTCGCGGGCGTCGCCCCCCTCCTTGGCCCGGTCGAACTCGCGCATCGCGTCGTCCACGAGCCCCATGCTCATGTACGCGACGCCCAGGTCGTGGTGGTCCGCCGCGGACAGCCCTTCCTTGGTGCCCTCGCGCAGCTTGTTGAGGGCCTCCTCCACCACCGGATCCGCCGCCTGGGGCGCCTGCGAGGCCTCTTCCGCCTCGATCTCACCCTTCAGCTCCTGGCCCAGGTTCACCTCTTCGTCCTTCGGCGCCCGCGGCTCGGTGGACACCTTCACCTGCGCGCTCCCGGGCGCGGGGGCTTCGGACGCTTCAAGAGCTTCAGGGGCTTCGGACTCGGTGCTGCCCGGCAACGGCGACGGCGTCTCGGACATGGGGGGCTCCGGGGCGATGCGCTGGAGGTGATCCTGCAGCTTGACCGTGCGCTCCTGGAGCTCCGCCACCCGGGCCTTGTCCTTCTCCACCACGTCGGGCGGAGCGCGGGCCACGAAGTTCGGGTTGTCCAGCTTGCGCTGCAAACCGGCGAGCTCCTGCTCGGCGCGGGCGATCTCCTTCTTCAGGCGGTCGCGCTCCGCGTCCAGGTCCACCAGGCCCGCCAGGGGCACGTAGATCTCCAGGTTGCCGCTCACGAACGCCGCCGCCTGCGGAGGCTTGGCGCCCGGGGGGCCCACCACCACCTCGGACAGCCCCGCGAGCGGCATCAGGTACGCGCGCCAGCGCTCCAACAGCTCGCGCGTCGTCGCGTCCGGGCTCTGAACCACCGCCTTCACCTTCGCGGACGGCGGCAGGTTGCTCTCGCCGCGCAGCGTGCGCACGCCCTCGATGGCCGCGATGACCGGCGCCATCTCCGCCTCCGCGGACGCGTCCACCCGCGCCGCCTCCGGCTCCGGGTACGCCGCGATGCAGATGCTCTCCGTGGGCCGGGACATCGGCAGCTTCTGCCAGATCTCCTCGGTGATGAACGGCATGAACGGGTGCATCAGCCGCAGGATGCGGTCCAGGCACGTCACCAGCACCGCGCGCGTGGTGTCCTTGGCCTCCGCGTCGTCGCCGTACAGCGAGCCCTTGGCCAGCTCGATGTACCAGTCGCAGAACTCCGCCCACAGGAACTGGTACAGCGTGGACGCCGCCTCCGCGAAGCCGAACGCCTCCAGCGAGGCGCGCGTCTCCGTCGTGGCCTTCTGCAGCCGCGAGAGGATCCACCGGTCCGCCAGCGTCAGCGCGCGGCCCTCCAGCGGCGTCGTGTCCAGGCTGAAGTCGCCCATGTTCATCAGGGCGAAGCGGCTGGCGTTCCACAGCTTGTTGCAGAACGCCTTGTAGCCACCCAGCCGGTCCATGGACAGCTTGATGTCCCGGCCCTGCTGCGTGAGCGACGCGAGCGTGAAGCGCAGCGCGTCCGCGCCGAACGCGGGCATGCCCTGCGGGAAGCGGTTGCGCAACGACGGCTGGAGCGACTCCGCCTTCGCGCCGAGGATGACGTCCAGGGGATCGATCACGTTCCCCTTCGTCTTGGACATCTTCTCGCCCTTCTCGTCGCGCACCATCGCGTGCAGGTACACGGTGCGGAAGGGCACGTCGTTCATGAAGTGCAGGCCCATCATCATCATCCGGGCGACCCAGAAGAAGATGATGTCGTGGCCCGTCTCCATCACGGACGTCGGGTAGAAGGTCTGGAGGTCCGCCGTCTGCTTCGGCCAGCCCAGCGTGGAGAACGGCCACAGCGCGGACGAGAACCAGGTGTCCAGCACGTCCGGGTCCTGCGTCAGCTCCTTGCCGCCGCACTTCGGGCAGGACTCCGGCGCCGTGCGCGACACGATGACGTCCGCCGTGTCCTTCGAGCGCTCCTCCGCCGGCGTGCACGCCGTGCAGTACCACGCGGGGATCTGGTGGCCCCACCACAGCTGGCGGCTCACGCACCAGTCGTGGATGTTGCGCATCCAGTGGAAGTACGTGTTCGTCCACGACTCGGGGACGAACTTCGTGCGGCCCTGCTCCACCGCCTCGATGGCCGGCTTCGCCAGCGGCTCGATCTTGATGAACCACTGCGGCGACAGGCGCGGCTCCACCACCGTGGCGCAGCGCTGGCAGGTGCCCACGTTCAGCTTGTGCGGCTCCTCCTTCTCCAACAGCCCCTGCTCCGTCAGGTCCGCCAGCACTTGCTTGCGCGCCTCCGCGCGATCCAGGCCCGCGTACTTGCCGGTGTCCTTCGTCATCCGCGCCGCTTCGTCCAGGATGGACAGCATCGGCAGCTTGTGGCGCAGGCCCGTCTGGTAGTCGTTGAAGTCGTGCGCGGGCGTGACCTTCACCACGCCGGTGCCGAACTCCATGTTCACCAGCTCGCCGTCCGCGATGACCGGGATCTCCCGGTCGGTGAGCGGCAGCGCCACGCTCTTGCCGATGAGGTCCTGGTAGCGCGGATCCTCCGGGTGCACGGCGACGGCCGTGTCGCCCAGCAGCGTCTCCGGGCGCGTCGTCGCCACGGTGAGGAAGCGCTCCGTGCCCTTCACCGGGTAGCGGATGTGCCAGAGCGAGCCGTTCTTCTCCTCGTGCTCCACCTCCAGGTCGGAGAGGGCCGTGCGGCAGGACGGGCACCAGTTGATGAGCTTCTGGGCCCGGTACATCAGGCCCTCTTCGTACAGCCGGACGAACACCTCGCGCACCGCGGCCGAGGACTGCTCGTCCATGGTGAAGCGCTCGCGGCTCCAGTCCAGGGACGCGCCCAGGTAGCGGTGCTGCTCGCCGATGCGTGCGCCGAACTTGCCCTTCCACGTCCAGACGCGCTCGAGGAACGCCTCGCGGCCCAGGTCGTGGCGGCTCTTGCCCTCCGCCTTCTTGAGCTCCTTCTCCACGACCATCTGCGTGGCGATGCCCGCGTGATCCGTGCCGGGCAGCCAGAGCGCGTTGAAGCCGCTCATCCGCTTCCAGCGCGTGAGGATGTCCTGGATGGTCGCGGTGAGCGCGTGGCCGATGTGCAGGCTGCCCGTCACGTTCGGCGGCGGCAGCACGATGCTGAACGGCGGCTTGGCGGAAGGGGCCTCGGCGCGGAAGTAATCACGCTCCAGCCAGTGGTTGTACCACCGCGCCTCCACCTCGGAGGGCTCGTAGGCCTTGGACAGTTCAGTCGTGTCAGTCATTGCAAGCGGCCGGCCCCCGACGGGGCCGGCGGGGAATCAGAGGGGACTGCGAATCAATGCTGGGTCTCGCGGTCCTTGATGAGCCGCTCCAGCTCCTCCCGGATGATGGTCTCCGCCAGCTGCGGGACGACCTCCCAGGCGATCTTCTCGATGACCTCGCGCGACGCCTTCGAGAGGGCCTCGCGAAGCAGCGCCTCGCCGCCATCCGCGGCCGGACGGGCCCGCGCCGCGGGCGGGGCGGCCGGCGCCGGGGGCCCGCCGATGTCCAGGGAGATCTCCTCCGCGCCGCTGGGTTCGGGCAGCGAGTCCTCGATGCGGATGCTCTCCGGCCGGGCCTGCGCCGCAGGCGGGGCGGTCGGAGCGCCCAGCCCGAACGGGTCCCGGGCCCGGGCAGCCGGCGGCACCGCGGCCGGAGGCGGCGCGGACGGCAGCGGAGCGGCGCCCGGAGGACGCGGGAAGCCGCCCGGAATGTTCGGGGCGCCAGGACCCGGAGGACGCGCGGCCATGCCCGGCGGCGGCGCACCCGGCGGACGCGCGCCCGGCGGCACGGCACCCGGCGGAGGACGCGCACCCGGCGGCATCGCGCCCGGCGCACCCGGAGGACGCGCACCCGGCGGCATCGCGCCCGGCGGAGGACGCGCGCCCGGCGGCATCGCGCCCGGCGCACCCGGAGGACGCGCGCCCGGCGGCATCGCGCCCGGCAGCGGACGCGCCGCGCCCGGCGGCGGGGGCACACCGGCGCCCGGAGGACGCACGCCCGGCGGCACGGCGCCCGGCGGAGGACGCGCGCCCGGCGGCATGGCACCCGGAGGCGGCGCACCCGGCGGACGCGCGCCCGGCGGCGCGGCGGCGGGCGGAGCACCAACCGGAGCGCTCGGAGCGGCGGTCTGGGGCAGCACGCGCGTCGCGGCGGACGCGGGCATCGTGTTGGACTTCTGGCCCACCAGGGCCTTCACCTTGTCCAGGAGGATCTGGCTCTCGAAGGGCTTGGTGATGTGGTCATCCGCCCGGGCGGCCTTCGCGCGGTTCTCGTCGAACGCCTCGAAGGTGCCGGCCAGCAGCAGCACCGGGATGCCCTGCGTGGCGGGGTCGCTCTTGAGGGCCTCGCAGACCTCGTAGCCGCTCTTGCCCGGCATCATCACGTCGGCGAGCACCACGTCCGGACGCAGCTCGCGCGTGCGGGAGATGGCGTCCAGCCCGTTGTCCACCGCGGTCACCTGGAAGTCTTCCGTCGCGAAGATCATCCCGATCACCTTGCGGATGGTGAGCGAGTCGTCGGCGATCAGCAGATTCTTGGGCATCGGCTCCGGCCTCGGGGGGCGCATACCCCCCTGAATTCGTTTGAGATTTCGGGCGAGCAAGCCTGCCTGCACGCCCTGTGTCAATCGGAGAAGCTTAGGATTCGCGCTTTGGGCCGATCAAGAAAACATGCGCTGCAGGTCCAGTAACATCACCGGATCCGGCAGCCCTGGCGCCCGGAATGTTCCGGGCAGCTCGGCCGGCTTGAATTTCTGCAGCACGCCAAGCACCCGGGTGGCCGCCAGCCCCACGTTCCGGCCTGACAGCTCCGTGAGGACGAACAGCTCCTCCGCCCGGGCCGGGGCCCCCAGGAGCGCTGGAACCGAACAGATGGGCCACAGCGCCTGCGCGTGCGGATAGACGCCCGCCACCGGCCCGCTCTGCACCGGCAGCACGCTGAAGGCCTCCCCCCGGGGCACCACCTGGGAGACGCAACCCAGCGGCACCCCGAAGAGCACCCCCTGCGACTCCAGCACCAGCGCCCGCTCCGGGGGCGCGTCCACCCAGTGCACGGGCCGGGGCTCCGGCGGGGTCGCCCGGGGGCCCGCCCGGTGCGGCAGCGCCTCCACGATGAGCTCCAGGTACAGCCGGTCCTTGTGCAGCACCGCGCCCCGGCTCAGGGGCGCCAGCGAGTCCGCCAGGCCCGGGGGCAGCAGGAAGAACGGATCCCTCGCGACATCCCCGACCTCCACCACGGAGCGCACCCGCACCGCGAGCGTGGGGCTCACGTCGAGGACCACGACCATGCCCGGCACGTCCTCAGGCGGGCCGCCGAGCAGCGCGGAGAGGTCCTTCACCTCCAGTACGCCGCGCAGGCTGGCGCCGCGAGCGCCCGGCATCGCGACCTCGATGACGGAGGTGGCCTCCACCGCGTAGCGAGTCTCACCGGCCTCCACCAGCAGGCAGAGTCGCCGTCCGCTTTCAAAGGGCACGGAGCGGGACCCTAGCAGCGTTCCGGCGTTGGGTGCTAAGCCGTGAACAGTCATGGCGCGACTGCTCCTCGTCGACGACGAAAAGATCGCCCGCAACCTCTACGGCGACTACCTCACGGCCGCGGGACACTTGGTCACGGCCGTCCCTGGCGTGGCGGACGCGAAGGCCGCCCTCTCCGCGGAGCGGTTCGACGCGGTGGTGACCGACCTCATCCTCCCCGGCGGCGACGGCATGGAGGTCTTGCGCCACGTGCGCGAGCGCTACCCCGGCGTGGAGGTGGTGGTCATCACCGGCCTGGACAAGGTGGCCCCCGCGGTGCGCGCCATCAAGAGCGGCGCGGCGGAGTACCTCGTCAAGCCCGTGGCGCCCGAGGCCCTGGAGCACGCGCTGCGCCGCGCGCTCACCACGCGCGACCTGATGCGCGAGAACGCCTCCCTGCGCCAGCACGTCGCGCTCCTGGAGGCGGGCCAGCGCATCGCCACCACGCTCGACCGCGAGCGGCTGGCCAACGCCACCTCCGACGCGCTGGAGTCCATGGCCAACGCCTCCGCGGTGATGCTCCTGGAGCGCGACCCCAACGGCGCGGGCTTCCGCTCGCACGGCATGCGCGGGCTGCCGGTGGACCTGCACGAAGCGCTCGTCCCGCAGCTCATCGAGCGGCTCTCGGGCACGCGCGCGCCGCTGGCGCTCGACGGCCTGCAGGTGCCGTGGCCGCGCACCCTCTCCTTCCCCGCCGTGGACGGCGAGCTGGTGCTGGGCCACGCGGTGCTCTTCCACGACAGCGCGCCCGCCGAGCACCACGCGGAGACGGTGGGCTTCCTCGTGCGCAACTGGGCGCTGGCCCTGCGCAACCTGGGCCGCTTCGCCGCCGTGGAGGACCTGGCCTACGTCGACGACCTCACCCGCCTGTTCAACACGCGCTACCTGCACCTGGTGCTGGACCGCGAGGTGAACGAGGCCCTCCAGACGGAGCGGCCCTTCTCCCTGCTGTTCCTGGACCTGGACCGCTTCAAGGCCATCAACGACACGCACGGCCACCTGGTGGGCTCGCGCGTGCTGGTGGAGGCCGCGCGCGTGCTCAAGGGCTGCGTGCGCGACCCGGACGTGGTGGCGCGCTTCGGCGGCGACGAGTACGTGGTGCTCCTGCGCGGCACGGACTCGGGCGGAGCCCTCAAGGTCGCCGAGCGCATCCGCCGCACCATGGAGACCCACCAGTTCCTGGGGCGCGAGGGGCTGGCGCTCAAGCTCACCACCTGCATCGGCGTGGCCAGCTTCCCGGAGCACGCCCAGGACAAGGACCACCTGCTGGACCTGTCCGACCGGGCCATGTACCGGGGCAAGCGCGGCACCCGGAACGTCGTCTACATGGCGGCGCAGGACCTGGAGGCCACCCCGGCCGAGCGGCGGCAGAACCCGCCTCCTCAGGGCCAGGGCTGAAGCGCGGGCCCCGCGCTACTTGCGCAGGCTGCCCACGGTGAGGTGCTTGGGCAGGTCCACCTCCACGGGCTCGGCGCCCTCGCCCACCGCCTCCACCTCTTCGTGAGAGGCGCCGGTGGTGATGAGGCGGTACTTCTGCGACGCCTCGCGGTCGTGCTGGGCCTGGGCCGGATCCAACCGCGCGATGAGCTGCCAGAACAGGGCGGCGTGCTCGCGCTCCTCGTCCATGACGTGCCGGAGGATGGCCTTCGCCTCCTCGTTGTCCGTCGCGTCCAGGTGCGCGGCGTAGAGGTTGATGGCGTCCAGCTCCGCCTCGATGTTGAGCCGGATGGAGCGGGCCAGTTCGGAGTCCGTCAGCTTCCGGGGCACCAGCGAGTGGAACGGGTTCGTCTGCGGCATGAGGGGCCTCTGCGACAGGGAGGGTCCCCAGCAGGCGGGCGGGCACGGCGCGTCCCGTCGGGCCCGGCTGGAGGGCGCTCGCGAGCATCCGTGCGGCCGCGAGCGCGGTCAACCGAATCCCGCCGGGGGTGCGTTGCGCGTGAACACCCGCCTCCGCCATGCTCCCTCGCATGGAGACCCCCTCGCCGCTCACGCAGCTGCTCCAGGCCCTGGACGCGGGGGACTTGGAGAAGGCACGGCTCGCGGCCGTGGCGCTGCAACGCGCGAACGCCCACACCCACCAGGTGGCCGCGGAGGTCCTCCACGAGCTGCGCCAGCCGCTGCTGGGCGCCAAGGCCTACGCGCAGCTCCTCGCCGAGGAGGGCGGCGCCAGCGGCCCGCTGAAGCTGCTGCTCGCGCAGGTGGAGCGGATGGAGCAGATCGTCTCCGACTTCATCCGCCTGGCCAGCGAGCGGCCGGCCCCGCAGCAGCGGCTGTCCCTGGCCGCGCCCATCTGGGCGGCGGCGAAGGTGTTCAGCGTCAACCCGGACTCGGCGCGCATCTCACTGGAGGTGGAGGCCCCCGAGGACCTCACCGTCCAGGGCAACGCGCGGCTCATCGAGCAGCTCACGCTCAACCTGCTCAACAACGCGCGCGACGCCATGTCCGGCCGGGGGCGCGTGAAGGTGACGCTCGCGCGCGAGGGCGCGTCCGCGGCCCTCTACGTGTCCGACTGGGGACCGGGCATCCCGGACGACCTGCGCACGCGCATCTTCGAGCCCTACGTCTCCGCCAGCAAGCGCGGCACGGGCCTGGGGCTCGCCGTCTGCCGGCGCATCGCGCAGGAGCACCAGGCGCAGATCGCCCTGGTGCCGCCCACGACACTGCGCGAGGTGCCGCCCCCGGCCACGGTGTTCCGCGTGCTCTTCCCGCCCACGGACGCGCCGCGCCCGCCGCGCAAGCGCCTGCTGGTGGTGGACGACGAGGCCATCATCCGGATGGTCTTCAAGGACCTGATGGACAAGGAGTGCGAGGTCATCGAAGCGGCCACGGGCGAGGCCGCGCTGGAGCTCCTCCGCGCGTCGCGCGTGGACCTCATCATCACGGACAAGAACCTGCCCGGGCTGTCCGGCCTGGAGCTGGCCCAGCACGCGCGCAAGCTGGACCCCACCTCGCGCGTCATCCTGATGACGGGCTACCCCTCGCTGGTGACGACGCAGCAGGCCCTGCAACTGGGCGTGGTGGACTACCTGCTCAAGCCCTTCGACGACATCCGCCAGGTGCGCGCGCTCCTGCGTCAGGCGCTCTACACGCCGGCCGCGCCGCCCGCCCCGGTCACGGCCGCCGCCGGGCGCCGGGTGGACGTGCTGGAGGACAACCCGGCCACAGCGCGGCTCATCTCGGAGGCGCTGGGCCAGCTGGGCCTGGAGGCGCGCATCGTCTCCGGCCCGGAGGCGCCCACGCTGGAGCCGCCCGTGGGCGTGGTGGTGTCGTGGGACTTCGCGCCGGCCTACGGCAAGAAGGCGCTGGAGCTGGCGCGGGGCATGAGCCAGGGCGCGCCCTTCGTCGTCCTGGCCGAGCACCTCACCATGGAGACCGCGCTGGCGTCGCTGCGCGCCGGGGCCGCCGCGTGCCTGCCCAAGCTGCTCTCCGACACCGCGGCGCTCAGCCGCGAGCTGGCCCTGGCCTTCAAGAAGACCGCGCCCTGAAAAGACTCCGGCCCCGGGCGCCCCGCGTCGCGCGGAGCCCACCGGGGCCGGAAACCCTACGGCGCTACGGAGCCTTCAGCGCGGCTCAGTAGTCCATGTCGTCGCCGCCGTACTCCGGCATGGCGCCGCCGGCCGCGCCCTTGGCCTTCTTCTTCGGGCGCTCGGCGATCATCGCCTCGGTGGTGAGCAGCAGGGACGCCACGGAGGCGGCGTTCTGCAGCGCGGTGCGCTCGACCTTCGTCGGGTCGATGACGCCGGCCTTCTCCAGGTCCTCGTAGACCTCCGTGCGCGCGTTGAAGCCGAACGCGCCCGTGCCTTCCCTCACCTTGTTGATGACGACGGCGCCCTCGATGCCGGCGTTGCTGGAGATCTTGCGCAGCGGCTCCTGCAGCGCCTTGCGGATGATCTCCACGCCGAAGTCCTGCTCGCCGCCCAGCTTCAGCGTCTCCAGGGCCTTGAGGCTGCGGATGTAGGCCACGCCGCCGCCGGGGACGATGCCCTCCTCGACGGCCGCGCGGGTCGCGTGCAGCGCGTCCTCCACGCGGGCCTTCTTCTCCTTCATCTCCACTTCGGTCGCCGCGCCGACGTTGATGACCGCCACGCCGCCCACGAGCTTCGCCATGCGCTCCTGGAGCTTCTCGCGGTCGTAGTCGCTGGTGACCGTCTCGATCTGCGTGCGGATGAGCTTGATGCGGCCCTCGATGTCCGCCTTCTGGCCGGCACCGTCCACGATGGTGGTGTTGTCCTTGTCCACCGTGACGCGCTTGGCGCGGCCCAGGTCGTTGAGGGTCAGGTTCTCGTACTTGTGACCCAGCTCCTCGCTCACCACCATGCCGCCCGTCAGCGTGGCGATGTCCTTGAGCATCTCCTTGCGGCGGTCGCCGAAGCCCGGCGCCTTCACCGCGGCCACGTTCAGCACGCCGCGGATCTTGTTCACCACCAGGGTGGCCAGGGCCTCGCCCTCGATGTCGTCCGCGATGATGAGCAGCGGCTTGCCCGCGCGCGCCACCTGCTCCAGCAGGGGGATCATGTCCTGCATCGACGAGACCTTCTTCTCGCTGATGAGCAGGTAGGGGTCGTCCAGGACGACCTCCATGCGGTCGCGGTTCGTGACGAAGTACGGCGACACGTAGCCGCGGTCGAACTGCATGCCCTCCACCACGTCGAGCGTCGTCTCCAGGCCCTTGGCCTCCTCGACGGTGATGACGCCCTCCTTGCCCACCTTCTCCATCGCGTCCGCGATGATCTTGCCGATGGTCTCGTCGCCGTTGGCGGAGATGGTGCCCACCTGCGCGATGGACTGCTTGTCGGACGTGGGCTTGGAGAGCTTCTTCAGCTCCGCCACCACCACCTCCACCGCCTTGTCGATGCCGCGCTTGAGGTCCATGGGGCTGTGGCCGGCGGCCACCAGCTTCAGGCCCTCCTCATAGATGGCGCGCGCGAGCACGGTCGCCGTGGTGGTGCCGTCGCCGGCCTTGTCGGAGGTCTTCGACGCGACCTCCTTCACCATCTGCGCGCCCATGTTCTCGAAGCGGTTCTCGAGATCGATCTCCTTGGCGACGGTGACGCCGTCCTTGGTGATGGTGGGCGAGCCGAAGCTCTTCTCGATGACCACGTTGCGGCCCTTGGGGCCGAGCGTCACCGCGACCGCGTCCGCCAGGACCCGGACGCCGCGCAGGATGGAGTCGCGCGCGGACTGATGGAAGAAGATTTCCTTGGCTGCCATCGTAACCTCCGAAAATACTTGGGGAATTTCTACGAATGGGGATGGCCGTTAGCACTCGGCCATGTCGAGCGCCAACATAAGGGCCGCGTCGACGATGTCAACGGAAAGGGGCAGGCGTGTGGGCCTGAGGACGCCTCCCGGCCCGCCCGGGTGGGGGGCCGGGCGACCTGGGAGGGGCCCTACTCCGCGAAGCGCACGAGGTTGAGCAGCTGCCCCATGTCCAACGGCTTCTGCAGGGTGATGGCGACGCCCTTGCGCAGGCCCCTGTCGGAGATGTTGGCGTCCGTGCTGGCGGTCATCATCAGGACGGAGATGTTCTGGAAGCGGGGGTCCGCCTTCAGCATCTCCGTGAAGTGGATGCCATCCAGGTGGGGCATCAGGTAGTCGGTGATGACCAGCCCCACGGGGTGACGCTCCATGATGTCCAGGGCCTGGAGCGCGTCCGACGCCGAGAACACGGTGTAGCCATGCATCTCCAGGTAGCGAGAGAGCATGGTGCACAGCTCGTAATCGTCGTCGACGACCAGGATGTTCACGGAGGTTCGGGCCGAAACGGGGCGCTGGAAGGTAACAGCGACGCCGGTCGTTGACAACGCGAAGGGCGGCTTCTTAGCTGCCTGCCCGTATGGCGAAGCGCATGGCCAAGCAAGGGGAGCCACGGGGCGTGGACGCACGGCTGGAGGGGGTGGCGGACGCCTTCGAGGCGCGGGACTTCGAGGCCGCGCTCGCCCGCGTGGACGCCCTGTTGCGGGACGTCCCGGATTCACCAGAAGCCCTGCACTACCGGGCCGCCGCGCTGGTGGAGGTGGGCCGCCTGGAGGACGCGGGCAGGGCCTACGGCGCCGCCCTGAAGGTCGCCCCGGAAGACCTGGAGATCCTCTTCAGCGCGGCGGAGTTCCTCGTCTGTCGCACGGGCGAGGACCGCGAGGCGGTGGAGGAAGGGCTGGAGTGGTGCGGCCGCGGTCGGAAGCTGGCGCAGAAGGCGGACGACGTGGAGCTGGTCTACGAGTTCCTCCTGCTGGAGGGCATGGGGCTCAACCAGTTGGGGGAATGCGAGTCCGCGCTCAAGGTGCTCGACCAGGCGCTGGCGCACATGCCGCGCTCGCCGGACGCCCAGCTGGAGCGGGGCATCGCCCTGTTCGAGCTGTGCCGCTTCGCGCCCGCGCAGGAGGCCTTCGAGCGGGTGCTGAAGGACGCGCCGGACGAGGCGTGGGCGCACCACTACCTGGGGCTCATCGCGGAGCGGCGCGGGGACGCGAGGGAGTCGAAGAAGCGCTTCGCGCGGGCGCAGGCGCTGGCGCCGGAGGAGCTGCCGCCGCCGGTGGCGCTGGAGGAGGCGGCGTTCGACCGCGCGGTGGAGGACGCGATGGGCGCCCTGCCCTCGCAGGTGAAGCAGTACATGGACAACGTGACGCTGGCGGTGGAGGACCTGCCGTCGGACGAGGACCTCCTGGGTCAGCAGCCGCCGCTGTCGCCGTGCATCCTGGGGGTGTTCCGGGGCACGCCGGTGGGCGAGCGCAGCGTGATGGACGCGGCGGATCACTTCCCGCCCTCCATCGTGCTGTACCAGAAGAACCTGGAGCGCTTCGCGCGCACGCGCGAGGAGCTCATCGAGCAGATTGGCATCACGGTGATGCACGAGGTCGGTCACCTGATGGGTCTGGATGAAGACGACCTGTGGGAGCGGGGGCTGGACTAGCGCCGCCCTCCCCTGCCCTGATGCGCGCCATGCAAGCATGGACGAGGCTGGGGCTGATGGCGGTGCTGGGCCTGACGGGCTGCTCGGGCGACGAGGACGAGGACCCGCGCGTGTGTCCGCAGGTAGTGGTGTTCGCGCGCTCGGACAGCGGGACGTGTCAGTCCTACCCGACGCCGTGCGACGTGCCGCAGGGGTACGTCGAGTGCTGTGGCGGGCTCTTCGGCGGCTGCACGGCGGGCGTGTCCGGGACGAGCTGCGTGGATGATCCGAGCGACACGTGCGACCCCGGGCGCAGCGCGGACTGCCCGGGCATCTGCCAGTAGGCGCCGCGGCTCAGGCGGCGCGCGAGCCCTTGTCCTCGAAGTAGGCGCGGCGGGCGCAGGTGGGGCACTGCCACTGCACCAGCGTGAGGTGGCGCTCGCCCAGGACGACGGCCTCGTGGCGGAGCGAGTCGCGCGGGGCTGCGCTGCTGCCCCCGCAGGCGCAGCGCAGCCGGCCCAGCGTGGAGAGCAGCTCCTGGGGGCTGGAGATGGGGATGGCGGACCCGGCGCTGTCGCCCTGGTGGTCCGCGTCGAACTTGCGCGCGAAGGCGCGGCGCCGGCCCCACGCGCGCCCCTTGCGCCAGAGCTCCACCGGGCCGCCCTGCGCGATGACGAACCACAGCACGAGGCACGTCGCGAGGACGCCTAGGAGGATGGCGCCCGCCTCGCCGGACGGGCCGGACGAGGCGTGGCGGCGGTCGGCACGGCTCCGGAGCTGGATGTAGTAGCCGCGCTGGTCCTCGGTGGCGCGCACGGCCTTGACGAACTCGGCGATGCGCTCGGGCGGGACCGAGTCCGCGGTGCTGCGGTAGGTGTAGTCGAGCAGCAGCGTCTTGCCTTCGGAGCGGGTGTCGGCCTCGAAGCGGAAGGCCGGGCCCTCCACGACCTCGTCCTCTGTCTTGACCAGGGGCAGGTCGCGGCCCTTCAGCGTGATGCGGTGGCGGGCGAAGACGGGGTGCTCCACCTCCAGCGGGAAGGCGCGGTGGGAGTAGCTCGGCTCGGCGAGGTGCTGGCGCAGGGCGTGCGCGCGGAACTCCCGGCGACCGTCCGAGGACCAGAAGTCCTCGATGCGGTAGTGCTCGCGCAGGACGAGCACGTTCTTCACGGCGTCGTCGTCCACCGTCATGGGCTTCGCGATGGAGAGCTTCGCGTCCGTCTTCGCGTAGAAGTTGAAGTAGTAGCGGGACACCTCGGACAGGGACGTGCGCGCGAGCGCGCGGCGCATGGAGTTGGCGGACTCCCCCGTGCGCGTGGTGACGACGTCGAGGGTCGCGGCCCCGTCGCGGTCCATCGCGACGTAGGTCTCGTCCACGAAGACGGAGGGCTCCGCCAGCGTGGGCGCGGGGATGACGGAGAGCGCCGTGGTGCCGGGGGTGACGAGGAGGGCCCGGCCGTAGGAGGGCGGCGCGTAGCTGTCGAGCCCGCCGCGCTCCAGCGTCGCCGTGGGATCCACCCACAGCTCGCGGCCGGCCACGGTGGCGTGGACGATGGCGTGGTTGAACGCGGTGGCGGTGGGGCGCATGCCATCCAGCAGCTGCGTGAGCTCCGTGTTCACGAGCGCCGGCTGCGCGTCGATGCCCAGGCCCTTGAGGAGCGACACCAGCAGGAGCGACTTGTCCTTGCAGTCGCCGAAGCGGCGCTGGAGGACCTCATCGGGAGGATGGGGCTGGTGGGAGTTGGGGCCCATCTCGATGCCCAGGTAGCGCACCTCGTCCTGGACGAAGCGGAGCGCGGCGAGGAAGCGCGCCTCCGGGGTGGGCTCCTTCGAGAGCCGGAGGACCTCCTGCTCCAGCGCCTTCGAGCGCTGGGGCACCTGGAACAGCGTGGAGGCCCAGCGCGCGACATCGTTCCAGTCCTTGTACTCGCTGAACTGGATCCACGGGTAGACGGGCTGCCAGCCGGGGACGTTGTCCTCGTGGCGGACGGCGGGCACGTGGCGGCGCTCCAGGAGGATTTCGCGCTCGCCGTTCAGCATCGACTCCGAGCGCGACAGGCCCGGCGCGGCGAAGTCCCGGACGAAGAGCGTGCGCCCCCGCCCCTCCGGCCAGAGCAGCCGGTAGGCGAAGTGGACCACGGGATAGGGGCGGCCCACGCCGACGCTGTCGGAGAAGCGGCCCTTGAAGACGGGGTTGGCGCCCTCGAAGGAGTAGGCGAGCTCCACGGTGTCGCCCACGCGCACGTCGCGGAGGAAGGGCACCACGGAGAGGGCGCCGTTGTAGAGCCGGTTCTGGAGCTCGGATTCCTGCTGGATGACGCGGGCTTCGGAGGGCCGGAAGACGTCCTCGCGGCGGCCGTCGCGGATGCGCCAGATGCCGTGGACGGTGAGCTTCTGGTAGCTCGGATCGAAGCGGAGCTGGATGTCCGTGACGCGGTCGATGCCCTGCGGCGAGAGGACCTTCTGGGCCGAGTGCAGGTAATGCTCGCGCGAAGGGCCCGACACGCGCACCTGCTCCTCGATCAGCAACTGGGAGACGCTGGTCTCCTCCCCGCCCTCGGGCGTCGGGCCTGGGTCCGAAGGAATGGGGAGCGGCTTCACCCACGCGGCGGGAGGCCCGACGCGAAACGGCATGGCGTTCGTCGCCGCCCGCGCGGTCCCAGCGCTCAAGGACAGACACAGACACAGCAGCAGGAGGGACGCCGGCAGGAAGCCCGGTGCCAGGAGGACGGGACGGAAGGTTCGGCGCATGGCGGAGAGGGCGCTCATCATGGAGCCCGGATGACGCGCCGGGCAAGGCACCCCCTGGGACGGAGGGCGGCGTCCCTATCCATTCTCTTACCAGCGAAAGCCGGCTTGCAGGCCAGGTCTGGAATCACCATGACACCGTGACCTGGGGGGCGGGGATGCCAGCGCTGCGGAACGGCCAGATGACGATGGACCGGGAGCCCGTCTGGAGCGACCTGGGCTGCATGAGAGCACGTGGAGCAGGTGGACGACCCGAACGTGAAGCGCGGGCAGGAGCTGTTCCTTTCCGCCCAGGGGAGTTGGTTGGTGCATCAGGTGAGCGCGGACATGCACAAGGCAATGCGGATGACACGGGAGCAGTTCGAGTGGCTCGCGCTGTTCCACTGCGACGTAAGCCCGGGTCTCCGCGCGCAAGCTGTGGCCGTGGTTGACGTGCTGGCGCGGAGCGGCGGTAATCGCCTGCGGTAGGGCCTCCGGACCTGGTGGCCGGCTTGGTCTTCAAAACCAATGTGAGGCGCTGAGAGGCGTCTCTGGCGAGTTCGATTCTCGTGCCCTACCGCCATTCTCCGTGGGTGTCACCTGAACGCGCCTGGGGTCGGACGTCAGGACTGGACGCTGTTCGCCGCGCGCGTCTGCTCGACCCAACGGCGCCAGGCCGCCGGAGCTCCCCCAGGTCCCGCCCCGCCAGGACTCGGACAGTTCTCGATTCGAGCGAGAACATTCGCAAGCCACTCGAAGGCGAGGCGCTGGTTGGCGCCCCCGGGCCCGTCTTGAACAACGCTGGGTGCTAGCCGTTGCGCTTCGCGAAGTCGTCCATGAAGGACACCAGCGTCTTCACGTGGTCCACGGTCACCGCGTTGTACAGAGACACACGGATGCCGCCCGTGATGCGGTGGCCCTTCATTCCCACCATGCCAGCCTTGGCGCCTTCGGCCACGAACGCCTCTTCCAGCTTTTCGTCCCGCAGGCGGAAGACGACGTTCATGTACGAGCGCGAGGCATTCTCCACCGGCGCCCGGTAGAAGCCCGCGTTGCGGTCGATGGCCGCGTACAGCAGGTCTCCCTTCTCGCGGTTCCAGGCCTCCACCTGCTTCAGGCCTCCCACGCCCTTGATCCACGCGAGCACGTTGCGGCAGAGGTAGATGGAGAAGGTCGGGGGCGTGTTGTAGAGCGAGTTGTTCTCCGCGTAGGTCGCGTAGCGGAAGATCTTCGGGATGTCCTTGCGGCCCTTCGCCATGAACTCCTTGTGCACCAACACCAGGACGATGCCCGAGGGCCCGATGTTCTTCTGCGCACCCGCGTAGATGAGCGCGAAGCGGCTCACGTCGATGGGCTTCCACAGGATGTCGGAGCTCATGTCCGCCACCAGCGGCACCTGCCCCACTTCCGGGAACGTGTGCCACTGCGTCCCGAAGAGCGTGTTGTTGCTCGTCATGTGGACGTAGGTGG
Organism: Corallococcus sp. RDP092CA; assembly: GCF_041903675.1. NCBI lineage: Bacteria > Pseudomonadati > Myxococcota > Myxococcia > Myxococcales > Myxococcaceae > Corallococcus > Corallococcus sp. RDP092CA. The sequence goes on from NZ_JAYESI010000011.1 coordinate 214,343, forward strand.
CCTTCGGGTCCAGTTGGAGCTCGGCCTGGGTGGGGATGCGCGTGAAGCGCTTGTCCGGGCCCACCGTGTTCGCGGCGATGCGCGGCGTGCCGTAGTAGCGCGCCTCCTCCACCGCCTTCTCACTCCACCCCCCCGTCACCACGTAGTCCGCGGAGGCGCCCTGGGTGAGGAAGTTCATGGGCACCTGCGCGAACTGCTGCGAGGCGCCTCCCTGGAGGAAGAGCACCTCGTGGGTGTCCGGGACGGCCAGCAGCTCCTTCACCAGCGCGAGGGCCTCGTTGTGGACGGCCTCGAAGGCCTTGCCCCGGTGGCTGTGCTCGATGATCGACATGCCCGTGCCCTGGAAGTCGAGCAGTTCGTCCCGGGCCCGCTCCAGCGCCGCCGTGGGGAGGCCCGCGGGGCCGGGGTTGAAGTTGATGACGCGCATGGCCGTGTCCTCTGGAAGGTGAACCGCGCCGGCATTCTCGCTCGCGGGACTCCGAGGGTCATCAGCAACTTGGGCTCCGCCCCTGAGCATGAACGGCGGGTCGCGCTCCAGGCGTGTCCACGGCAGGGCGGGACAGCAGGGCCCGGCGCTTCCGAGAACCGCGCCGCTCCGGACCGTGCCGAGCCGGGCCGCGCGGTTCCCGTCACTTCACTTCGTCACATCAAGGGTTCTTGAAGTTCTGCGCCACGAAGTCCCAGTTCACGAGGCTGTTGAGGAAGGTCTCGATGAACTTGGGACGCGCGTTGCGGTAGTCGATGTAGTAGGCGTGCTCCCACACGTCGATGGTGAGCAGGGCCTTCTTGCCGTGCTTCAGCGGCAGGTCCGCGTTGGCCGTCTTCATGACGGCCAGCTTGCTGCCGTCCTTCACCAGCCAGGCCCAGCCGGAGCCGAACTGCGTGGCGGCCGCGTCGGAGAACTGCTTCTTGAACTCGTCGAAGGAGCCGAAGTCGCGCTTGATGGCGTCCGCCAGCTCACCCGTCGGCTCGCCGCCACCCTTCGGCTTCATGCAGTTCCAGAAGAACGTGTGGTTCCACACCTGGGCCGCGTTGTTGAACACGGGACCGTCGCTGCTGAGGATGACGTCCTCCAGCGACTTGCTGGCCTCGGGCTTGCCCGCCGTGAGCTCATTCAGCTTGTTCACGTACGTCGCGTGGTGCTTGTCGTGGTGGTACTCCAGCGTCTCCGCGCTCATGTGAGGGGCCAGCGCGTCCTTCTTGTAGGGAAGCTCGGGCAGCGTGAAGGGCATCGGGTGCGTCCTTTCTGGGTACAGTGAGGTTCGTCTTCGTTCGCTACTTCGGGGCGGGCCCTGGCTCCGGGTGCGCCGACAGCGCGCGATACGCCCGGTTCCAGTAGAGCAGCGGTTCTCCGTCCACTCCCCGCTGGATGCGCTCCACGCGGCCCACCAGCAACAGGTGATCGCCGTAACGGTGCACATCCAACAGAGCGCACGCCAGACCCATCAGGCTGTCCCGCACGAAGGCCTCTTCGTCGAACACCAGGCCCTCGGCCTCCCCCTTCGCGCACCGGACGGACACGTCGCGTTGGGTGGCGGACAGCACGCTCACACTGAAGCGACGGGCAGCCTCCACCCGCTTGAGCGTGCGGGAGGTCTGCTGCAACGCCACGACAATCAGCGGAGGCGTCAGGGAGAGCGAACTGAAGGAGCTGACCGTCGTCGCCGCGACCCCGTCTGCGTCACGGACGGAGACCACCGCCACCCCGCTCGCCCACCGGGACATCGCCTCCCGGAAGTCCGGGGCCGACACCCCTTCAGTGCCGCTCTGAGTCATGTGGCGGTCTCTACCACCTGGCCCGCCACACGGTCAGCACTTCCTCCAATCCATTGGCGGAATACCAATGGGGTGGCAGCGAGCCGCCCCAGCCCCGGTGAACGGTGCGTCGACTCTCCGACACCCCGGACCCGGGCTCAGGTGACCGGACGCGCCTTACCGAACTTCTTGCTGAGCCGGTTGTTGATGACGAAGTCCTCCGCCACCAGTCCCAACAGCGCCAGCGTCAGCGCGTGGGGCGAGCGCAGCTCCCCGTCCACTTCCGGCGACGGGAGGATGGAGCGAAGGAACTCCGAGTGCGCGATCTTCGCGATGGCGACCTCCTCGTAGACGCCGAGGACCTCCGTCTCCACCTCGCTCGCGAAATGATCCGGATACTGCGCCTGATGGTGCGCGATCTGCTTCAGCAGGACGGGATGCTCCACGTTCAAGAGCACGACCCCGTTGGGGCACTCGGGGTCGCGGGGTGACCAGACCGCGAGGTAGCCCGGCCGCTCCACCTCGTCCTTCTTCACCCGCCGACACTGGCCGCCATGGCAGGTTCGCGCCTGGACCCATTCATTAGCGCACCTCCTCGGCGATGCCTCTCCCCCGAAGGAGGTACCTCCATGAAACCTGGATCCGAGCCCACTGCGCCGCTGACGGAAGGATCGCCCTACGGGGAGAGAGGCAAGGGGTGGTGAGGCGCGACATCGCGCCGCACCTTCTGGGGAAGGGAGTAGCGGATGCGATTCGCGGACTTCGTGGGCTTGGCCGCCCAGCTCTTCGAGGACTCGGGCGTGAGCGTGATGGTGGTGGGGGCGGTGGTCTCCGTGGCGCTCGTCCTCCGCGACGCACGGGGGCCACGGCAGGGAAACACCTACCGCCAACTGCGCCAGTACCTGGGTCGTTCCATCCTGCTGGGGCTGGAGCTGCTCGTCGCGGCGGACATCATCCGCACGGTGGCGGAGTCCCCCACGCTCCGGCAGGTGCTCATCCTGGGCCTCATCGTCCTCATCCGGACCTTCCTCAGCTTCACGCTGGAGATGGAGATCGACAGGCGGTGGCCCTGGCAGCCGCGGCCACGCGACGAGGATGGAGCCGGCCCCCCGCGCGGCTGACGGCGTGGAAGGCGAGCGCCGCCGGAGAGGGCCCACCCCGCCGCTCCTCCTGTCATCGGGTGCCGGCCAATCAGCGGCCGCGCCTCCGGGCGGGCGCGGGCTGCCCGCGTGAGCCAGGAATGCACACCCTTCAGGTCAGGCCACTTCCATGGTGGAAAGCGGCGTCACGAGGCCCTGCCTCCAAGCTCGCCGGGAAGGGCCGGGGCCAGAGGAGGCGCGCGTGGAGAGTCCCAGCGCAAGCTTCGACCGGGAGGCCTCCGAGGCGCTCAACGACGCGCACTCCCGGCTGCTCCTCGAGACGCTGGTGTCCAGCACGCCCGTGGGGCTCGCGGTGGTGGATCTGGAGCCGCGCTTCGTCCAGGTCAACGACGCGCTGGCGGACATCAACGGCATCCCCCGCGCCGCCCACCTGGGCCGCAAGGTGCAGGAGATCGTCCCGGAGATGTGGCCCACGCTGCGTCCCCAGTACCAGCGCATCATGGAGGGCGGGGCCGCGCAGACGGTGGAGGTCCGCGGCGTCACCTCCAAGGAGCTGGGCGTCGAGCGCCACTTCCTCGTCAGCTACTACCCGGTGCGCACGGGCACGGGGGTGCTGCTGGGCATCGGCGTCATCGTGGTGGAGGTCACCGAGCAGCGGAAGGCCCACGACGCGCTCGTGGCCAGCGAGCAGCGCTACCGCTCGCTGGTGGAGGCCATGGCGCAGCCGGTGTGGACCACCAACGCCCGCGGCGAGGTGGTGGAGCCCGCGCCGCGCTGGATGGAGTTCACCGGCCAGACGCAGGCGGAGCACCTGGGGCTGGGCTGGCTCGCCGCCATTCACCCGGATGACCGCAAGCGCGTGGTGCGCGGCTGGGTGGAGTCGCTGCGCACGAAGACGTCCTATCGGGGCGAGTTCCGCCTGCGCTTCCACGCGGGGGGCTGGAGGGACGTGGTGGGCCGGGCGGTGCCCGTGTTCAGTGACGAGGGCACCATCCGCGAGTGGGTCTCCACGGCGGAGGACATCACCGAGCGCAAGCAGGCGGAGGCCCTGGCGGAGAACGAGCGCGCGAGGCTGCGCTCCGTGCTGACGAGCGCCCCTGCCTCCATCGCCATCCTCTCTGGCGAGCGCCAGGTCTTCACGCTGGTGAATCCCCTCTACAAGAAGCTGTCCGGAGGCGCGGAGCTGATGGGCGTCTCCATGAAGGACTTCGAGAGCGAACGGGCGATCGAGCACTCACGACTGCTGGACGAGGCCTACACCCGCGGAGAGTCGTTCGTGGAGAAGGAGGTCCCCATCACCATCAACGTCGGCGGTGCCGGCGAGAAGGCGACGCGGCGGTTCGACGTGGCCTACCAGCCGCTGCGCGACGTGAGTGGTCATGTGGACTCCGTGCTGTCGTTCGCCATCGACGTGACAGAGCGGGTGGAGGCGCGGGAGAAGCTGGAGGAGTGGGCCGCGTCGCTCCGCAACCAGCAGCAGTGGCTGGAGGCGGTGCTGGACCGGACACCGGTGGCGATGATCCTGGTGGAGCCCGGGACCGGCCGCATCCTCTTCGCGAACCAGGTGGCCCGGAAGCTGGCCGGGGGCGAGATCCCCGAAGGCCTGAGCGAGGAGGCCTACAATGAAGGGGAGCACCGCTTCACGGATGAAGCGGGCCGCGAGCTGCGGGTGGACGAGATCCCCGGCATCCGCGCCGTGAAGGGAGCCCCCGTGCACGGCGAGCCGGTCGTCTGGCACACCCCCACCGGGCGCTACTCCCTGCTGGTGGAGGCGGCCCCCCTGCCCGCCCAGCACGGCCATGAGGAGGCGGTCCTCCTGGCGCTCCAGGACGTCACGGAGCTGCGAAAGACGCAGGCCCAGCTCCAGCACGCGGTGTCGCTCCGGGACGAGTTCCTGACGGTGGCGTCACATGAATTGAAGACGCCGCTGACACCGTTGCAGCTCAAGCTCCAATCCCTGGTACGGGACGCGCAGACGGAGCAGACGCTGGAGGCGCTGCGGGAGCGGGTGGTGAGGACCTCGGAGACCATCTCCGGGCAGATCCGGAAGATGACCACGCTCATCAATGACCTGCTGGAGGTGACGCAGCTCACGGGCCCTTCCGCGCCGCTGCAACTGGAGGACGTGGACCTGGCGGACGTGGTGCGCGCCGTGGTGGAGCGCTTCCAGCCCCAGGCGGCGAAGGCGGGCTGCGAGCTCATCGTCGAAGCGGCACCGGGCATCGTGGGCCGCTGGGACCGCCACCGGCTGGAGCAGGTGGCGACCAGCCTGGTGTCCAACGCGGTGAAGTACGGCGCCGGGCACCCGGTGATGATCCGGGTGGGGCGTCACCGGGGCCGGGCCCGGCTGAGCGTGAGGGACGAAGGCATCGGCATCGCGCCAGCAAACCTCCAGGCCATCTTCGAGAAGTTCACCCGCGCCGTGTCCACCCGGCACTACGGGGGCTTGGGCTTGGGCCTCTTCATCACGAGACAGATTGTCGAAGCCCACCACGGCACCCTGCGCGTGGACAGCCAACCCGGACAGGGTGCGACGTTCATCGTGGAGCTTCCTCTCGCATGAGCGCCTTCAAGAAGCTGCACCGCTTCCGAGTAGTCGCTTCAGTACCGCCGCAGGCACCACAAATCTCGGCCCCTCATGGTCCCATCGGGAGAACGACGCTGATTCGTGGCGCTCAAACTCAAGACAAATCCGACCAGACTCGCCGCTGGCGCATCCCCCAGGCGAAGACCTTGTTGGACCAGAAGCTCGCCATCGTGAAGGTGCGCCTGGACCCCGTCATGGGCCGCGTAGAACCTTCGAACGTTCGAGGGGAATGTCACCCGCAGGTGCCGCGCACACGCGTCGAGGGCTTCCCGCGTCGCACCAGGATTGAAGCGGACCTCCATCCCGACCTTCCTCGTCCCCTGAAGGCTTCACGAGCGCCTCCAGGGGACGGGGATGAAGCCGGGTGCTACCGGCGCGCCTGGGGCACGCCGTCCTCGCCGTACAGGTAGCCCTGCAACGGCTTCACCGCGAGCTCCGAGCGCTTCAGCGACTCCAGCGCGCCCACCGCCATGCGCGCCGCCTGCACCGTCGTGTAGTACGGCACCGAGTGCATCAGCGACTCGCGCCGGATGGAGAAGCTGTCCGCGATCTCCTGCTTGCCGAAGGTGGTGTTGATGACCAGCACGATCTCCCCGTCGACGATCTTGTCGACGATGTTCGGCCGCCCCTCCTTCACCTTCTGCACCCGCTGCGACTCGATGCCCTTCGTCGCCAGGTAGGCGTGCGTGCCCGACGTCGCCGTCAGGCTGAAGCCCAGCGACCGCAGGCGCCGCGCCAGGTCCACCACCGCCGGCTTGTCCTCGTCCTTCACGGAGATGAACACCCGGCCGCCCTTGGGCAGCTTCACCCCCGCCGCCAGCTGGCTCTTCGCGAACGCGGACGCGTAGTCCTCCGCCAGGCCCATGACCTCGCCCGTGGACTTCATCTCCGGGCCCAGGATCACGTCCACCCCGGCGAAGCGCGCGAACGGGAAGACGCTCTCCTTCACCGCCACGTGCCGGAACTCCGGCTCCTCCGTGCGGCCCAGCTCCTTCAGCGTCTTGCCCACCATGCAGAGCGCCGCGATCTTCGCCATCGGCACGCCCGTCGCCTTGGAGATGAACGGCACCGTGCGGCTGGCGCGCGGGTTCACCTCCAGGATGTAGATGTTCTTCCCCTGGATGGCGAACTGCACGTTCATCAGCCCCACCACCCCCAGCTCGCGCGCCATCGCGATGGCCTGGTCCTTCATCCGCTCCACCAGGTCCGGCGACAGCGAGTGCGGCGGCAGCGTCGCCGCCGCGTCACCCGAGTGCACCCCCGCCTCCTGGATGTGCTCCAGCACGCCGCCAATCAGCACCTGCCCCGTGCGGTCCGCCACCAGGTCCAGGTCCACCTCGATGGCGTCCTTCAGGAAGCGGTCAATCAGCACCGGGTGCTCCGGCGACGCGCTCACCGCCTCGCGCATGTAGCGCTCCAGGCTGGCCGCGTCGTAGACCGTCTCCATCGCCCGCCCGCCCAGCACGTACGACGGACGCACCATCACCGGGTAGCCGATCCGCTCGGCCACCTTGAAGGCCTCCGCGTGGCTGCGCGCGACGCCGTTCTCCGGCTGCCGCAGCCCCAGCTTCTCGATCAGCTTCGCGAACTTCTCGCGGTCCTCCGCCCGGTCGATGGCGTCCGGCGACGTGCCCAGGATGGGCAGCCCCGCCTGCTCCAGCGGCACGCTCAGGCGCAGCGGCGTCTGCCCGCCGAACTGCACGATGGCGCCCACCGGCTTCTCACGCTGCGACACCTCCAGCACGTCCTCGATCGTCAGCGGCTCGAAGTAGAGGCGGTCGGACGTGTCGTAGTCCGTGGACACCGTCTCCGGGTTGCAGTTGACCATCACCGTCTCGTACCCGGCCTCGCGCAGCGCGAAGGCCGCGTGCACGCACGCGTAGTCGAACTCGATGCCCTGGCCGATGCGGATGGGGCCGCTGCCCAGGATCAGCACCTTCTGCCGGTCCGTGGGGGGCGCCTCGTCCTCCTCCTCGTAGGTGGAGTACAGGTACGGCGTGTACGCCTCGAACTCCGCGGCGCAGGTGTCCACCCGCTTGAACACCGGCCGGATGCCGCGCGCGTGCCGGTGCGCCCGCACCTCCGCCTCCGTGGCGCCCATCAGCGCGCCCAGGTACTTGTCGGAGAAGCCGTGCGACTTCGCCTGCCGGAGCACGCCGTCCGACAGCCTCTCCAGCCGGCCGAGGTCCGACAGCGCCTGCGCCTCGCGCACCAGCGCCTCGATGTGCCGCAGGAACCACGGGTCGATGGCGGAGAGCTGGTACACCTGCTCCACCGTCATGCCCTCGCGGAACGCCTGCGCCACGAACCACGGGCGCTCGGGGCGCGGCACGCGCAGCGCCTCGTGCAGCACCTTCTCCCGCTCCTCCTTCTCCGCGGGCAGCTCCGGCGACTCCAGGCCCACCCGCCCCAGCTCCATGGAGCGCAGCGCCTTCATGTACGCCTCGGGGAAGGTGCGGCCAATGGCCATCACCTCGCCCACCGAGCGCATGCTCGTGGTCAGCGTCCGGTCCGCCTTGGGGAACTTCTCGAAGTTGAAGCGCGGCACCTTCACCACCACGTAGTCCAGCGTCGGCTCGAAGGAGGCCGGCGTGTCGCGGGTGATGTCGTTGCGCAGCTCGTCCAGCGTGTAGCCCAGCGCCAGCTTCGCGGCGACCTTCGCGATGGGGTAGCCCGTCGCCTTGGACGCCAGCGCGCTGGAGCGCGACACGCGCGGGTTCATCTCAATGACGACCATGCGGCCGTCGCGCGGGTGGATGCCGAACTGGATGTTGGACCCGCCCGTGTCCACGCCGATCTCACGGATGATGGCCAGCGAGGCCTGCCGCATGCGCTGGTACTCGCGGTCCGTCAGCGTCTGCGCCGGCGCCACGGTGATGGAGTCGCCGGTGTGCACGCCCATCGGGTCCAGGTTCTCGATGGAGCAGATGATGATGACGTTGTCCGCGGAGTCGCGGACCACCTCCAGCTCGTACTCCTTCCAGCCAAGCACGCTCTCCTCCACCAGGATGGTGGAGGTGGGGCTCGCCTTGAGGCCCGAGCGGCAGATGGTCTCGAACTCCTCGCGGTTGTACGCGATGCCGCCGCCGGTGCCGCCCAGCGTGAAGGACGGACGGATGATGGCCGGGAAGCCGATGTCCTCCACCAGCGCCATGGCCTCCGTGAGCGTCGTCGCGTAGCCGCTCTTGGGCAGCGCCACGCCAATCTTCTGCATGGCCGCCTTGAAGAGCTGGCGGTCCTCTGCCTTGTTGATGGCCTCCAGCGACGCGCCGATGAGCCGCACCCCGTACTTCTCCAGGATGCCCCGCTCCGCGAGCGCCTTCGCCAGGTTCAGCGCCGTCTGCCCGCCCATCGTGGGCAGGAGCGAGTCCGGGCGCTCGGCGGCCAGGATCTTCTCCGCCGCCTCCACGGTGATGGGCTCGATGTAGGTGCGGTGGGCGAACTCGGGGTCCGTCATCACCGTGGCGGGGTTGCTGTTGAGCAACACCACCTCCACGCCCTCGTCCCGAAGCGCCTTGATCGCCTGGGTGCCTGAGTAGTCGAACTCGACGGCCTGCCCGATGACAATCGGGCCCGAGCCAATCACGAGAACCTTCCGGATATCGGTACGCTTGGGCATCGGGCGCCCCCCATACCAACGTCCGCCCCCACATGCACGCGGTGCGTTGTGAGAGGCCGAGGGACCGTCAGTGCCCGCCCGCTCGGAGGACTCCCGCTCGGCGTCCTCTGCTACGCTGCCGCGCTTCCCTCCGGAGGTTCCATGCGTCGCTGGCCCCTGGCCCTGCTCGTTCTCCTCTCCGCGCCCGCCCTCGCCCAGGACACGGCTCCCGCCGCCACGCCCGCCCCCGCCGAGCCCACTCCGGCCCCGGCGGCCGCCACTCCGGAGCCGACGCCCGCTCCCGCGGCGGCCACGCCCCAGGCGCAAGCGCCCGCCCCCCAGGCTCCGGCGACGGCCGAGCCCACGCCGGCCCCCGCGGCCGAGCCCCAGGCTCCGGCGGCGCCTCCCACGCCGGCCCCCCCCAGGCCCGCACCGGCGCCCGCCAGGGCCACGCCAGCCCCCCCCAGGCCCACGCCGGCCCCCACTCCACCTCCGGCCGCGCCCATGTCCCCCACGGCGCGCCCGCCGACGCCGCCCACGCCCTCCAC
>NZ_JAYESI010000120.1:0-523 GCF_041903675.1 Corallococcus sp. RDP092CA
GCAGGCGCGCTACGGCCTGACGCCGGCGGACACGGTGTTGCAGAAGACGCCGTTCAGCTTCGACGTGTCCGTCTGGGAGTTCTTCTGGCCCCTGATGACGGGCGCGCGGCTGGTGCTCGCGCGGCCCGGCGGACACCAGGAGCCGGACTACCTCGTGGCGCTCATGGCGCGCGAGGACGTGACGACGGTGCACTTCGTGCCGTCCATGCTGCGCGCCTTCGTGGAGGAGCCGGGCCTGGGGTCCCTGACGCGCCTGCGCCAGGTGATGTGCAGCGGCGAGGCCCTGCCCGCGGACCTGGTGCTCCGCGCCCAGGCGCGCATGCCGCACGCCACGCTGCACAACCTCTACGGCCCCACCGAGGCCGCCGTGGACGTGACGTCCTGGGAGTGCCCGCACGACGCCGCGCTGCGAGCCGTCCCCATCGGGCGCCCCGTGGCGAACACGGCGATGTACGTCCTGGATGCCCACGGCCAGCCGGTGCCCGTGGGAATCCCGGGCGAGCTGTTCATCGGCGGCGTGCAG
>NZ_JAYESI010000121.1:0-517 GCF_041903675.1 Corallococcus sp. RDP092CA
CCAACATCGCCCGCGTCCATGGCCTCTTCGAGATGAAGTTTGGAGAGGTGCTGGGCCTGGGGGCCGTCATGGAGTGCGTGGAGGGCTTCAGCCTGAATACGCTCCTCACCATCGCCCAGACACGCGGTCGCTATTTCTCCGAGGCCTTCGTCCTCTACGTCGGGGCGGAGGTAGCGGCGGCCCTCGCGCACGCGCATACCGGCACCGACGACGCCGGCAACTCGCTGGGCATCGTCAACCGCGACATCAACCCCGGGTGCATCCGCTTGCGGCCCAGCGGGGGCGTAGCGCTGACGGACTTCGGCGTCGCCTGCTCCAAGCTGCAAGGGCGCCTCGCCACGACGCTGCCGCGTCCCCCGGGGGATGTCATCTACGCTTCACCGGAGGCGTTGCTGGGAGAGGCGACGGACGCGCGCGCGGACCTCTTCTCCCTGGGGCTGGTGCTGCTGGAGTTCGCCACGGGCCGGCACCTCTACTACCCGGGGAACCTCAAGCAGGAGGAGGGCCCACGACTCTC
>NZ_JAYESI010000122.1:0-501 GCF_041903675.1 Corallococcus sp. RDP092CA
ACTCCGAGGACCCGAGGCTGTGTCCTCGGAGGGAGGGGAGCGCTGTGCATCAACCGGAGCAGCGTGTCGGGACTCGTCGACATGGCGAGTGGCGTGAGAAGCCTCGCCCCGGCTTCTGCTCCCGCCGCCATGCCCACCGCGCGCTGCGCCGTGGCGAGCCGATGCGTGCGCCGGGCACGGGGGGCGAGCAGACGAGGCAGGTGCTCCGCGAAGGTGCGGCGCGTGCACGTCTTGTTTCGACAGGAGAAACGGCGCACACGCAGATGAAGCTGAACAGCGTGCCCAGCAGAAGGCAGGTCAGCCGGGCGCCGAACGTAGGTGCTGTGCGGCGTTTCGCTACGCACCTTGCAGGAAGGGCATCGCGCGCTTTTGCTCGTAACTCCTCGCCGCGCCCCGTCTGGTGCGGCGAGGAAATTCGTGAAAGGGGCTGCGCGGGAATCAGCGGCGTGGGGCGCGAGCTTCTGCCCAAAGGGAGACGTCACCGTTCGCCGTCTGGCGGAG
>NZ_JAYESI010000123.1:0-488 GCF_041903675.1 Corallococcus sp. RDP092CA
AGTTGCTCAAGGGCGACGTCTTCCTCTTCGTCGGCCGGTGTAGGCGACGGGCCAAGGTGCTGCACTTCGACGGCACGGGCCTGGTGCTCCTCACCAAGAGGCTCTTCCGGGGACGCTTCGCCAGGCCTTGGAGCGAGGAGGGCGCGCAGGCGGTGGAGTTGACGGTGAGCGAGCTGTCTCTGTTCCTGGAGGGCTGCGAGCTGGCGGGGCGGTGGAAGCTGTCGCCTCCGGCCGTGGACGACAAAGTCCTTGCGATAGGCGGTGCGATGTAGCACCCAGAAGGGAGTCATGACGCGCGTGGAGCAACTCAGAGACTTGGAGACAGCCAAGCAGGTGGCCAGCCTGCTGGAGGCGGAGAATGCCCGGCTGCACCAGCGCCTCGAGGCCCTCGCCCTCGAGAATGCCCGTCTCAAGGGCGAGGACGCGCAGGCGCGGCTGCAGTTGGAGCTCGAGGGACTCAAGCAGCAGTTGGCCCTCCTGCAGAGGCG
>NZ_JAYESI010000124.1:0-486 GCF_041903675.1 Corallococcus sp. RDP092CA
CAGCACCGTGCGCGCGCTGGAGGCCTTCGGTGGGGCGCCAGCGCTCATCGTGCCGGACCAGTTGAAGTCGGCGGTGACGAGGGCGGACCGGTACGAGCCGGAGGTGAACCGCACCTTCGAGGAGTTGGGACGGCACTACGGACTGGCGGTGCTGCCGGCGCGCCCGCGCAAGCCCAAGGACAAGGCGAAGGTGGAGCGGGCGGTGCAACTGGTGCAGCGCTGGGTGCTGGCCCGGCTGCGTCACCGCGTCTTCACCTCGCTGCGGGAGTTGAATGAGGCGATTGCCGAGCCGGTGGCGGTGCTCAACGACAGGCCCATGCGACTGTACGGCAAGTCGAGAGCGCAGCTCTTCGAGGAGTTGGACAGGCCTGCCCTCAAGCCATTGCCGCCGACGCGGTACGCGGTGTCGGAGTGGAAGCGGGTGAAGGTGAACATCGACTACCACGTCGACGTCCATGGCCACTTCTACTCGGCGCCCTACAGCCT
>NZ_JAYESI010000125.1:0-465 GCF_041903675.1 Corallococcus sp. RDP092CA
CGGTGGTGCCCGTCTACGGCGGGCTCCTCACCGAGTTTCAACCCACGCTCCGCTCCGAAGAGCGGAGCGACCGAGCCCGTGAACCAAGTAACCTCGAAGTCGTTGTTTCAACCCACGCTCCGCTCCGAAGAGCGGAGCGACACCAAGGTGGACGAGTTCGCGAAGGACCTTGCGAAGTTTCAACCCACGCTCCGCTCCGAAGAGCGGAGCGACACCCCCTCTTGCTACCGAGTCGCCCTGGACTCAGTTTCAACCCACGCTCCGCTCCGAAGAGCGGAGCGACACGCTAAACGTCCTCGTCGCGCGGCCGGCGTCTTCCGTGTTTCAACCCACGCTCCGCTCCGAAGAGCGGAGCGACTCCACCTTCGAGGACCTTCGCGCCTCGAAGCAGTTTCAACCCACGCTCCGCTCCGAAGAGCGGAGCGACGCTGCCTCCTGCTGCTGGATGAGTGCTGCGGTGTTTCA
>NZ_JAYESI010000126.1:0-445 GCF_041903675.1 Corallococcus sp. RDP092CA
ACCAACTGGCCCACCGTCTGCGCGGCCTCGGCGTCGGGCCCGAAGTCCGCGTCGGCCTCTGTGTCGAGCGCTCCGAGGACCTTCTCATCGGCGCCCTCGGCATCCTCAAGGCCGGTGGTGCCTACGTGCCTCTCGACCCCAGCTACCCGCGTGAGCGTCTCGGCTGGCTGCTGGAGGACGCCCAGGGCCCTGCCCTCGTCGCCCACTCCCACCTGCTTGCCGCCCTGCCAGAAACCTCCGCCACGCCCGTGTGCCTCGACTCGGACTCCGAGCTGGTTAAGCAGCCCACCACCTCCCCTGGCGTGGCCATCCACCCCGGCCACCTCGCCTACCTCATCTACACCTCCGGCAGCACCGGCCGCCCCAAGGGCGTCGCCATCTCCCATGGCAACGCCGTCTCCTTCCTCCACTGGGCCCTGGAGACCTTCTCCCCGGAGGACTTGAA
>NZ_JAYESI010000127.1:0-432 GCF_041903675.1 Corallococcus sp. RDP092CA
GAGCGGCCTCCACGCGCACACGCCCCTCCCCGTACAGCGCGCCAACCGCATGCCCCACCCGCTCGAAGCTGCTGCGGCTGTAGGGCAGCACGCCCAGCGCGCGGGCAGTCCCCTGCGCCTCGCGCGAAGTCCCATGGGCCAGCAGGTGGGCCATGCCGCACGCTGCCTCGGGCAGCCAGCCGTCCGCCACGCATCCGGCGCGCAAGCTGACGGTGTCCACCGTGGGGCCGTTGCGCTGTCCCCTCCGGCGGTAGAGGCTGCGCTCTACTTCGACTTCCCCTTGCCTCGTCTTGTACCTCGCCGTGTACCGGCCGACGCGCACGCAGGGAGCGCTGTCGATGAGGAGGCGGGGGGCGTCGGCGTCGTAGCTTTGAAGCAACCTCCGCTTGCCTTCGAGCGACAGCGCCTCAGCCGCCATGTCAATGCCGCGCA
>NZ_JAYESI010000128.1:0-429 GCF_041903675.1 Corallococcus sp. RDP092CA
AGAGAGGCAGCAGCAACTCCAGGACGGCGATGTCGAAGGAGAGCGTGGTGACGGCGAGCAGGACGTCCTGGGCGCCCAGGCCCGGGGCCTCCTGCATGGAGCCGAGGAAGTTCACCACCGCGCGGTGCGGCACGCGCACGCCCTTGGGCTTGCCCGTCGAGCCCGACGTGTAGATGACGTACGCCACGGTCTCCGGAGACGCGTCCTGCGCCGGGAGCGCGGACTCCGGCTGCGAGGCCGTGTCCTCGATGAGCAGCGGCTTCACGCTCGTGGACGGCAGGGACGCCACCAGCGCCTGCTGCGTGAGGATGGTGGAGAGCTTCGCGTCCTCGACCATGAAGGCCAGCCGCTCGGGTGGGAAGCCGGGGTCGAGCGGGACGTAGCCGGCGCCTGCTTCGAGGATGCCCAGCAGGCCCACCACCATGTCCA
>NZ_JAYESI010000129.1:0-424 GCF_041903675.1 Corallococcus sp. RDP092CA
TCCGTGTGCCACACGCCAGGAGGTGGTCCGTGGAGTTGGAGAAGGAGTTGGAGCAGTTCCGCCAGGAAGCGCAGCGGTTGAAGGCCGGGAGGCGCAGCGGCTCATTGCCGTTCCCCGAGGCGCTGCGCGCCTTCGCGGTGCGCTACGCCGAGCACACGGTGGCGTCTGGTGGGACGGTGACGGACGCGGGAAAGAAGCTGGGCGTTTCTGGGCCGACGCTCTACGAATGGCGCAAGGGCCGCTCCCGTCCGAAGCCCGTCGAGAAGAGCGCGGTGCTGGTGCCAGTACGCGTCAGCGCGCGTCCCGCCGCGGCCTCGAGTACGGGAGTACGGCAGGTGGTGCTGGTGTCGCCAGGAGGCTGGCGCGTCGAAGGGCTGAGCGTGGAGAGCGCCGCGCAGCTATTGGAGAAGCTGGAGTGCTGACG
>NZ_JAYESI010000012.1:0-222016 GCF_041903675.1 Corallococcus sp. RDP092CA
GCCGCTGGAAAGAGCAGTCCGGTCAGGAGGTGCTCGACCTCCGTGCCCTGGTGCTCTCCGCGCGCTGGGACGCCGCCATGGCTCTCACGCTCGCCCCCCTGCGTGCTCAGGTCCACCGGACTGCGTGCTCAGGATGGGAGCCAGACCCCGGCCACCTGCGCCTCCAATTCCGCGATGCGCGCATCCTTGGGGTCGAGTTCCGCCACGAGTGGTGGTGTGTCACGCCATAGCCGCCACCGTCGAGCGCCGTCCCGCCCACCGTCCGATGCCCGGCAGTCCCTTCAAGCAAGCACCAGTTGGTGAACGGTTACGTCGTTTCTTTTTTGCGCTCTCGCTCGCCTTCCCTGCGCGAGCCTTTTTCCACTTGTACCGCACCGGATTGTTGGGACACCAGGTTGGTTGTAATCAGGCCGCCTGCTTCTACTGCATCAGCTCCCACCGACCCTGACGCCGGCATCGGCGCGAACCCGGACGACGGGCTCCCCCGGAAGGACGAGGGGTGTTCGCAGGCCGGAGGCGGGCTGTCGGTGCTGGGCGCCCTCGCGGCCCTGCGCCTCTGGCGACGCCGGGCGGCGTGACCGTGTCCCATCCTCCCGGGCCCGCGTGTCTCAAGGCCATGACGACACGCGACTGGAAGGCCCTGGCGGTGGTGGGAACGCTCATGGTGGGAGGAGCCCTGGCCCTCCCCGCATCGGCGGACGCATGCGTCGCGCCCAACTGCCTGGTGGACGTCCGCTTCCCGCTGCCCGAGGACGGAGGGCCGGTCCCCGCGAACGTCCCGGGGCTGGTGGTGGTGCCACCGCTCCTGGAGAGCACGGACGTCTCCACCCTCCGGCTGACCCAGGCGGATGGCGTGGAGGTGCCCTTCACGCTGGCGGAGGGCGCCCGCAAGACGCACGTCGTGATCCCGAAGTCGCCGCTCGTGCCGGGCACGGCGTACCGCATCGAGGCGAAGGGCCTCTGCCAGTACCAGGAGACGCAGACGCAGTCCGCGACCTTCACCGCGGGCCCGGAGCTGCCCCTGCCCAAGACCCTGGGCACGCTGAGCGTGGACCCGCCGGGCTGGGACACGTTCCCCGTGTTCGGGGACTCGAACTGCGGAAGCCCGGGGTCGGGCGAAGCCACCACGCTGCGCTTCACCCCGTCACCGGAGCTGGTGCCGTTCCTGCCCTGGGTGCACTGGACGGTGGAGGTGGACGGCCAGCCCTGGTCGTCCAGCAACCATCATGGGCTGACGTCGAAGGGCGAGGACAACCCGGACAGCCACCTGTACGAGTACAACCGGCAGCTGCTGTTCCTCTACTCGGCCTGCACATGGAGCGACCCGCCGCCGCCCGGCGAGGGACTCTCTCCTGGACGCCACCAGGCCACGCTTCGGGGAACGCTGGAGCAAGCGGACCTGGCGCTGCCGCTGCTGAGCGTGGACTTCGAGCTCGGCTGCCGGAGGTGCCTGAGCGGAGGCTGCGCCGACGGCGGCCCCATCGACCCGGCCCCCCTCCCCCTCCCCGAGCCGTCCAGTGACGGCTGCACCCAGGCGGGAGGGGGCCTGACGGTGCTGGGGCTCCTGGCCGCGCTGCGGCTCTCGCGCCGGAGGAAGTAGCGCTCCAGGAGCGCGGCGGGTGGCCTCGTCCTGGAGGGGACGCGATGGCGGACCGGCCATGGGACGGCACGTTCAACCGACCTCACGCGCGAGCGAGGGATGAGCAAGTCGAAGCAGCCCCCGAGGTCGCCGCCGAAGTCCAGGCGCTCGACGTCAGCGATGAGGCGCTGGCCCGGGAGGCCGAGCAGTTCATCAAGGACCACCCCCGCCCCAAGGGTCAGGATGCCTCGGCCTCGGATGCGCTGGAGAAGCGCATCAACGCAGCGGATCCCGACCAGGTCCTTCAAGCGCTCGAAGACCTCCGGAAGGAGGGCGTGAAGATGGACTCCACTCCGGACTTCGAGGAGCGGCTGGACAAGAAGCTGGAGGGGCTGCCCGCGGCGCCGAAGCAGGCCGCTGCGGCCGACGTCGAGCCCCTCGCGCTCGGGCCCGCTGAGCTCAGGCTCTGTCTGTCCTTCAAGAGCTTCTGCGCCACGTCGTTCGCGCTCGCCAAGGTCGCTGAGCGCAAGGCGAAGCACTACGGAAAGATGCACAACGGCAAGGGAGACGCGTTCAAGCACGCCTACTGGAGCGCGCTGATGACGCTCTATCTGACGGAACCCTGGGCCAAGGCCCTCGGCAACGCGCACGAGGCGAGACCCAAGAACCCCAAGAGGCACAGGAGGCCCGCATGGGCAAATGGCTCGCAATCGGCGTCGCGCTTGGGATTCCCCTGGGAGTCGCCCTGGGAAACATCGGCTTCGGCATTGGGATTGGCCTCGCCCTCGGCCTGGCGCTACAGCTCGCGCAAGAGAGACGTGGAGGAGGCGGGCGCCGAAGCCACCAATAGGGTAGGAGGGGTACACGGCGACCGTGGCTCTGACTCACCAGCCGTGGGTGACGGTCAGGCTTCATCGTCCGGCAGGAGTGTCCGGAGAAACTCGTCGTCGGGACCGAGCGGACGCCAGCCAGCGGGGGGAGGGTTGGCGAGAAGCGCATTCCCTGCCCGGTCAACCCGCGCCCTGTGGGTTACAGGGGTATAGGCGAACCACGACCCGAGCCCCATCGCAACCTCTCCGCGAGTTGCATCGTCCAGCACGTCCGGCCAGCCATTCGGAAACCTCTCGGCCAACTCGCGCACGAGGACATCACGAACCAAGCGCGTGATCTGCTTGTGCTGCTCCGCCTCGTACATCAAGCCGCTTAGAAGCTGCACGGCAGCAACGTCGTTGCCCAGCTCGTCGGCCAGGACGTACAGCGGAACAGCAGGGCGCGCTTCGGCAAAGGCGCTGAGTGAGCCGAAGCCCCGTTCACGAACCCTGTCGTACAGGCGTGCCTTGATGTCGCCCCGCCAGGCCTCTCCACCACTCATCGTCCTCCCCCAGAAGTGAAGTTCATGGGGATTCGGTAGTCCCGCATATGCCTCGCGACCTCCTTCAAGATCCCATCCCGCGTCAACATCCGGCCGGCTCTCGTCTCAGCCTGAAGTAGCGCATCCATGATCATCCGATTCCACTCGCCGGGCCAGATGCGTCCCAGCTTCCAGTTCCCCCCGCCGTGAATGGCCTCGTGGTGGGCCTGTTCCAGCCGGACGCAGAACTGGTCAATGTCCATGTCGCCCTTGAAGCCGCGCCGCTCGAACCACTCGCGGTGCTCTTGCGGCAGGACGTGGTGCTTGGGCGCGTCGGACATGCCCGCCCCGGCCCTGCCCGTCACCTGCATGCCGCGCACCTCGGGGCTGTCCCCCAGCGCGTCGCGCACACCCTTGGGCAGGTCCTGATGCGCCTGGGCCATCGTGACCTGTCCGCCCTGAATGAGGACGGCCGCGCTGGCGGCAGGTACGGAGATGACCCCCGCCTGCACGAGCCTTCGCATCAGCTCCACCCACTCGGCGGAGACCACCAGCCGCGAGCCTGCCATCACCCCACCCGAGCTCATCACGAGGCCGACGCCGAGCGTCGCAGGGGCCGAGGGTGGCACGCGCGGTAGGGCCATCTTCATGGTGGAAATCATGGTGACCATCTCCAACGCCTTCATTGCCGCGATGACCTGCCCGCCAAGCTTCAGGGTCGAGCGGGTTTCCCGCTGGAGCGTGTCGAACTCACGCGTCAGCTTCCCCATCAGCGCGGGCATCGCGAGGGCCGCGGCCTCGACCCGCTCCGGGTCCAGGGAAGCGAGGTCCGTCAACGTGGGCTCCATGAGTCCCTGCACGCGGTGCAGGTCCGTGAAGAGCTTCTCGACGCTGCACATCGGACAGTTCCGGAGAATGGCGTCCGCGAGGCGGAGGAAGTCCACCCAGGTGGCCAGGAGGAGGGTCCCGAATTGGGCCGCCTGGAGCCTGGGCCCCGCCATGCGGAGGAGGCCCAGTTCCATGTCCGTGTCGCCAACTTCCGAGGCCGCATCCGTGAACGCAGTGGCGCTCCCGAGCGCACCCTTCATCCACTTCACCTGGCC
Source organism: Corallococcus sp. RDP092CA (assembly GCF_041903675.1). Lineage (NCBI taxonomy): Bacteria > Pseudomonadati > Myxococcota > Myxococcia > Myxococcales > Myxococcaceae > Corallococcus > Corallococcus sp. RDP092CA. The sequence continues at coordinate 4,034 of NZ_JAYESI010000012.1, forward strand.
GGAACCATGGTCGAGGTAGCGCGTGAAGACGCCAGTGAGGCTGAAGCCCCAAAGGTCCGAAGGACGGCCCGCCAGTTGGGTGAATGTGGCCTCGACGCCGCGCAGGGAGCCCTTCACCTCGTCCGTGGCAGTGAGGACCGCTTGCCGCGTCGATGCAGTGCTCCGGGCCCCACCCCCAACCGCGCTGTCACCCACAGCGGTCACGTCGTCACGGGGCCCCTGGCGACGCAACATCCGTTGAGACGTCTCGGGGCCCGAGATGGCGGACGGTGGAGAGTTCCGGGCGCGCGGGGACTCATCGCGCGGAGCCTCCACCCACGCGGGCGCAGGAGCCGCCCGCGGCGCGTAGCTCAAGCTCCGGCCACTCCCCAAAGCGAGCGGCACGGAGGCGCATCCCGTGGCCAGCAACGCCACGGCCAGTACCAGGGCGTCAGCGCGCATTGTCCACCCCCAGGCCCACCGAGGCGAAAGCCCCCGGCCGCAGCGTCCCTTCCGACGTGGGGAACAGCAGCGTGCCGCCCGTCCCCAGCGCGGAGAGCTTCCCGCCCAGGAATCGCCAGCGGACCTCGGCGGCCCCCAGGTAGCGCGCTCCGGGCTGTCCCATGCCCACTCCGAGCCCCTTCAACACCACTTCCAGGCTGCGCGCGAAGAGCTGCACCGCCACGCGCCCATCCACGTCGAAGCGCCCCCACGAGAAGGCCTCCACTCCCAGCGACAGCTTCAGGTGCTTGGAGAGGCCGCCGTAGCGGACCGCGTCCCACCCCACCTCCGCCTCGCCATGAGCCGAGTACCCGTCCGGGAAGGGAGCCTCCGCCAGCGGCACTCTCTCCGGCCCTGCGGCCTGGAAGCGGGCCAGCTCGTAGTCCGGGCCGAAGAAGCCCTGTCGGAAGCCGCCGTGCTGCCGGCGCACCTCCAAGCGCAGCCGCATGTCCAGCGTGGGCGTCAACGCATCCGCGCCCGCGCCCACCACGGCTCCCCATGCGCCGCCCGCACCTGGCCGCCCGCCCCAACCGGCAATCAGGTGCGCCTCGAAGCCCGGCCGCACCACCACCACGGCGGTGCCGTCCACATGCGCCAGCGTCAACGAGGGCGCGCGCCCTCCGGCCCGCCCCCAGTCATGCACGGCGGAGAGCGCCAGCGTGTAGCGGCCCGGCTCGCGGGGCGGGCCGAAGAGGACGTGCTGCACGTCCAGCGCGACTTCCGCGCCCATGAGTCGCGCGCCCAGCACGTCCCACGCGAAGGCCTGTGTGTAGAGAGGCCCCAGGGTGCCGGTGAGGAAGCCTCCGGCCGGGTGGTAGTCGGGATTGCTTCGGTTGGAGTAGCGCCGCACGAGGTGCCCCGACAGCAGGCTGTAGGACTCCAGCCCGCCGAACCAGACGCCCACGGGCGCGTTGTCTGAGCCCAGCTTGAGGCCGCGCACCACCTGCCCGAAGTCCGAGAGGCTGTCCCAGTCCTCCCGCCGCACGAGGCCCGTGTCCTCCCCTCCACCCCACAACCGCAGCCGCACCGGGGCGCCCAGGTTGAGGCCGAACTCCGCGCCTCCGTCGAGAATGAGCGTCGGCTCTACTTGGAGGAAGCCCTCGTTCGAGCCGATACCCGCGCTCGGCAGCAGGGCCCACGTCGTCGCGTCCAGCCGCATCAGCGAGCGCCACGCAGTGGCCCGCGCGCGCCGCTCCTCCTCCACGGGCTGCACTTCCGGGACGTCCTCGGCCCATGCGGCCACCGGCAACAGCAACCCCAGCCATACCGCCCGACTTCGCGTCATTCGCATACACACCTCCCAGCAATGCCCCTGGAAGGGGAGCAAAGGACACACGTCTGACGTTCGGCTCGGTTTGGGTCCGGCCGCGCGTCATGACTCAGGATTGAAAGGAATGGGTGCTCGCCGCCCTGGGCCGGCGACGGCTCACTTCAGCGTCGCCGGCGGGGAGCGGGAGGTGGAGTTACAGCTCAACAGTCGCAGGAAGACGGGGCACAGGGGTTTGAGCAGCCCTTGTTCCCCGCGGGACACCATGGAGGGAGCTTCTGGGCCTTCCGCTCATATCCGCGCTTCAAGGCTCTCGCGTCAGCGGACCGCCTCCCTCCTGAGTGAAGGTCATGCCCGGTGCCAGAGGATGTCCCCGCCGGGCCCGGCGACGGCGCGCCCTTCACTGCCGACGGGCTCCTCCTTCCCATCGCACAGGAAGGCGATGCCCGCGGTGTCGTGCGCCGGGACCTTCGCGAGGAAGCGCTCACCGGATGCGCCTCGCCCGACGATGACGCCGAACCTCGGGCTGCCGTCCCGTTCATACAGCACGGTGTACGTCTCGATACGGCCGGGGCCCGTGGCGTCCTCCACGAACGGAGGGACAGGGCCGCGCGCGGCGTCCGCTTCCGCCTGATACTCGAAGGGCTGGGGCAGCGCTCCCGCGGGCGGCGGCTCACGCGTGAGCACGAGGCTGTGGTTGTACGTCGCGAAGCCACCGTTGCCGAAGAGCAGCCCGTGACGGCCCTGCTCGCGCAGCCGCTGCACCATGCTGACCACCGCGTGGCCCATGTAGTTGGCGATGGGCCCGCCACCAAACGTGAGGCCGCCAAACACCGTGGCCGGCTTCTCCAGCGGCCAGCCCAGCACCCTGCGCGCCATCTTCGGCACGCAGGGGAAGCAGCTGTAGAGTTCCACGAAGTCGAGCCCGTCGACGGTCAACCCGCTCAGCTCCAGCGCGCGGCGCAGCGACACCGCCATGCTCGGGGAGCTCGAATAGCCATCGCGCGCGAGGAAGTCCTCCGGCTCATGCGCCGCCGCGCCCCGCCCCACGTACACGAGGCGGTCCTCGGGCACGCCCCGAGCGAGCGCGTTCGCCAGGCTGGTGACCAGGAACCCCGCGCCCTGGTTGACGGCGCTGTTCGCCACCATCCGCTTGCAGTACGGAAACGCGATGGGCCGGTTGGACGGCGACGGCGTGAGGATGTCCTCCACGGACGCGGGCTCGCGGATCCACGCGCCCGGGTTGCCCGCCGCGACCTGCGAGAACCGCGACCAGAGCTCCCCACTCTCCCGCTGCGCCTCCGCCAGCGTCTGGCCATACGCGGCGCGGCCGGCGTTCTCATAGAGCGGATAGACGTCGACCGGCGAGCTGAGGCCATAGCGCCTCCGGTACGCCGCGTGCGCCTGGACGCCGATGCGGGTCGCGGCGTTGTGCGCGGAAGGCGCATCCCCCGCCGCCAGCGCCGCGCGCCGGGCCGCCGTGCGCAGCGCCTCACCGCCCACCACCGCCGCGACCTCCACCGCGCCGGAGGCCACGCGGTTGGCGGCCTCGTGGAGCAGCCGCACCGGGCTGTCGCCACGGGCCTCCGCCGTCTGCTCGCGGAGGCGCGGCCGGGCCCCCAGCCGCTCCGCCAGCGCGAGCGGCAACGGCCCCACCTGCTGGAACGAGAGCTGCTCCACCACCGCCAGCGAGTCCAGCCGCGCGAGCCAACCGCCTCCCGCGTCCGAGTCCGCCGCCCGCAGCGCGGCCTCCATCAAGCCCAGCGAGTCCAGCCCCCGCAGCGGATCCTCCGGCCGGTCGTTGAGCTGCCCCACGCCCACGATGACGGGGATCCTGTTCGCGTCCTTCATGCCTCGCCTCCTGACCGCCCTGCTCCCACGGCCCGCCAGCCCGGTCAATGCGCCCCCGGCCCTTCCTGGACCCTGCAAGCCCGCCTGGTGGGAGACAGGCCGCCTCGCCCCACCCACCTCCAACAATCCCTTGCGGCCCCCCGCCAGATTCGATAGCAATCCACCCCAATCAGTTAGCTTGCTACCTATTTACATGACAACCATCAAACCTGCACCACCGAAGGCACCTTCCCGCGCGGAGCTGGAGGCGGCGTTCCTCCAGGAGCTGACCCTGACGGTGCGGGGCTGGCGGCGGATGGCGGACCTGCGCTTCGCGAAGCTGGGGCTGTCCTCCGCGGTGGGCACGGCGATGCTGACCATCGAGCAGCGCGACGGCCTGGCGCAAGGCGAGCTGGCGCGGGAGCTGGGCGTGGAGGCCCCCACCGTGGTGCGGCTGGTGGATCAGCTCTGTGAGCTGGGGTTCATCGTCCGGCAGACCGCCCCCACGGACCGGCGGGTGAAGCGGCTGGTCCTCACGAAGAAGGGCCATGAGTTGACCCGCAAGCTGCTCCCCATCCGGACCGCCGTCCAGGAGGAGGCCCTGGCGGACGTGACGGACGCGGACCTCCAGGGCTGCCTGAAGGTGCTGTCCGCGTGCCAGCAGTCGCTCACCCGGCTCTCGAACGACCCATGAGCCCCGCCTGGAAGGGCCGGGTGCTGTTCTCGGTGAAGACGTTCTGCGCCGCGGCCCTGGCGCTCGCCATCGCGTTCCACCTGGGGCTGGAGCGCCCGAGCTGGGCGTTTGGCGCCGTGTACGTGGTGTCCCAGCCGCTCTCGGGCGCCACGCGGCTCAAGAGCCTCTACCGCGTGGGCGGCACGGCGCTGGGCGGAATCGCGGCGCTCCTGCTGGCCGCCCTGTTCGTCAACACCCCCTTCATCCTGACGGTGGCCATCATCGCGTGGGCGTCGCTGTGCACGGGCCTCTCCATGCTCGACCGCCGCCCCACCAACTACCTGTTCGTCATGCTCGGCGTGACGCCGATGATCGCCGCGCTGCCCGGCGGCGGCGACCTGAGCCAGGTCTTCCAGACCGTGATGTGGCGCGTGACGGAGCTGGGCCTGGGGTGCCTGTGCCTGGTGTTCGTGGACAGCCTCTTCCTGCCCCAGAGCGCGCGCCCGGTGCTGGGCGCCCAGGTGGGCACGTGGCTCGCGAGCGCGGAGCGGTGGATGCTGGATGCCCTCTCCGATGACGCCGCCGCGCGCGCCGCCTCGGCGAAGGACCGCAAGGCGCTCGCCGCGCAGGCCCAGGCCCTCAACGCCCTGGCCGTGAACGCCCGGCTGGACCTGGACCACGAGCTGCGCCGGGAGGTGAAGCTCATCGACCTGCTGCGCGAGGAGGCGCTGCAACTGCTCCCCGTGCTCGCCTCCATCCAGGACCGCGCGGAGGAGCTGGTGCGCCACGGTCACGCCCTGCCGGGCCGCGTCGCGGTGTTCCGCGAGGAGCTGCGCGCCTGGATGGACGCGGGCGCCCCGGCGCGAGGGGCCGTGGACCTGCGGCGGTCCCTGCATGAGGCCATGCCGCCACCGGACGCCACCGGCTGGGGCGACCTGCTGCTCGCGGACCTGCTGCGGCAGCTGCGGCGGCTGGTGGGCATCTGGGCGGACTGCAAGCGCATCCAGCGCCGGCTCGCGGACGAGCCCGTGGACCTCCCCCGGCGCATGCGCGTGGCCGCCGAGCACAGCGCGCCCGACGCCCACCAGGACGCGGGGCTGGTGCTGTGGACCGTGGCCACCGCCTGGGTGTGCGCGGGCGTGGTGGGCGGGCTCTGGTACCTGCTCGAGTGGCCCCATGGCGTGGGCGCCTTCCTCATGGCCTCGCTCCTGGTGCTGATGTTCTCCGGCACCTCGGACGATCCCCGCCCGGTCATCAAGCTCACCACGCTGGTGCTCATCCCCGCGAGCGTCGCGGCCGGCGTCTACCTGTTCGGCGTCTTCCCCAACCTGGACAGCATGCCCCTGGTGCTGCTGGCGCTGGCCGTGCTGCTGCTGCCGCTGGGCCTGCTGGGGACCAACCCCGCCACCTCGCTGTTCATGGTCTTCCCCGCGTTCCAGATCACCGTGGAGAACAACGTCACGTCCGACTTCACCAGCTTCGTGAACGGGCAGCTCGCCACCGTGGTGGGCCTGGTGCTGGCGCTGACCGTGGTCGCGCTGATGCGCGTGCTGCGCGTGGAGGACAGCATCCGGCGCCTGCTGCGCGCCGGGTGGCGGGACGTGGCCGAGCTGGCGGAGACGCCGGACCGCGTCCACCGCCGCGCCTTCAACGGCCGGATGCTGGACCGGCTGGGCCTGCTGGTGCCGAAGCTGGCCCAGGTGGACCCGGCGCACGAGGTGGCGACGGCGGACGTGCTCACGGACCTGCGGGTGGGCCAGCACGTGCTGGAGCTGGAGGAGGCCCGCCGGGCGCTGCCGCCCCCGGCCGTGGTGGCCACCGACGCGGTGCTCGCCCAGGTGGCCCGGCACTTCCAGGGCCTGCGCCAGCGGCTCCAGGCGCCGCCCGAGGCGCTCCTCGCCGCCATCGACGCCGCGCTCGGCGCCGCGGCCTCCCACGGCCGCCGGGCCGCGCTGGCGCTGACCGGCCTGCGCCGGGGCCTCTTCCCCCTGGCCCCGCCCTACGCCCGCGCGCAGCCGGCCGCCGCGCCCGCCCTTCCGCCGCCCTCGCGACCCCTGCCCCAGGTGAGCGCATGACCTCCGAAGTCGACCTCTACGGCGTCTATCTGCCCTTCCCGCTCGTCGCGGGCCTCATCGCGGGGCTGCTGCTCGCGCTGCTGCGGCCCGTGCTGCTGCGGGTGGGCTTCTACCGGCGCGTCTGGCACCCGGCGCTGGTCGACGTCGCGCTCTACACGCTCCTGCTGGCCGCGACGGTGCTCGTCTCCCGCGGTCTGAGCCCGCGCCTCTAGGAAGAAACACCATGGCCCGCCCACCCCGCCTGTCCCAAGTCCTGGCCCTGAGCGGCCGGGTGCTCACGACGCTCGTCCTGGTCACCCTGGCCGTCCTCGGCGCCTATGAGCTGTATGTCTATTACGAGAAGGAGCCCCGGACGCGGGATGGCCGCGTGCGCGCGGACATCGTGCCGGTGGCCGCGGACGTCGCCGGGCGCGTGACGGAGGTGCTGGTGCGCGACAACCAGGCCGTGAGGGCGGGCGACGTGCTCTTCCGCGTCGACCCGGCCCGGTACACGCTCGCCGTGCAGCAGGCGGAGTCCACGCTGGCCAACGCGAAGGCCGTGCAGCGGCAGGCGGAGCTGGACGCGAAGCGCTACAACGACCTGAGCGGCGTGGTGTCCGACGAGCGCCGGCAGCAGGTGTCCACCCAGGCGCAGCAGGCCCGCGCCGCGCTCGCGCAGGCCACCGCGAACCTGGAGCTGGCGAAGCTGAACCTGGAGCGCTCCACGGTGCTGGCGCCGGTGGACGGGACCATCACCAACCTGCAGCTGCGGCCCGGCGCCTACGTGGGCGTGGGCAGCCCGGCGATGGCGGTGGTGGACAGCCGCTCGCTCTACGTCGCCGGCTACTTCGAGGAGACGAAGCTCAACCGCATCCACGTGGGCGCGCCCGCGGAGGTCCGCCTGATGGGCGACTCGGCGGTGCTGCGCGGGCGGGTGGAGAGCATCTCCTACGCGGTGGAGGACCGCGAGCGCACCACGAGCGCCACGCTGCTGCCCAACGTCAACCCCACCTTCCCGTGGGTGCGGCTGGCCCAGCGCGTCCCGGTGCGCATCGCGCTGGAGACGCTCCCCCGGCGGGTGCGGCTCATCGCGGGCCGCACGGCGAGCGTGGAGATCCTCCCGTTCGAGGAGGGCGAGGAGCTGGAGGCCGCCGTCATTCCCATGCAGTGCGAGCCCAACCTGTCCAGCCAGGCTCCGGTGCGGCCGTGAGGCGCGCGGGCCCGCGCTGGGGGCTGCCGCTGCTGGCCGCGGCCCTGGGCGCCGCCGGCTGCATCACCGTGGGGCCGGACTACCAGAAGCCCGCCCTGCTCGCGGAGCCCAGGCCCGTGGAGGTGGTGAGCGCGAAGGAGGCGGCGTTCTCCCGCGCCTCGCCGGACGGGCCCTGGTGGAAGCTCTACGACGACGCCGCGCTGGACGGCTTCGTGCAGCAGGCGCTGGAGCACAACCGGGACCTGGCGGTGGCCGCCGCGAACCTGACGCGAGCGAGGGCGGTGCTCGACGAGGTGCGCGCCGCGCGCTCCCCCAGCGCCACGGTGGAGGCGGGCGTCTCCTACAACCTGGCCGCGGCCGCCGCGAGCGGGCTGCCCGAGCCGCTGTCGCCCGTGGGGCGCTTCGACGCGGGCTTCAGCGTGGCCTACCAGCTGGACCTGTTCGGGCGCATCCGGCGCGGCATCGAGGCGTCGAACGCGGACCTGGAGGCGAGCCGCGCCACCTATGACGCCAGCCGCATCACCGTGGTGGCGGAGACGGCGCGCGCGTACGCGGACGCCTGCATCGCGGGCCACCAACTGGAGGTGGCCCAGCGCACGGTGAAGCTGTTCGAGGAGTCGCTGCTCCTCACGGAGCGGCAGGTGAAGGCCGGGCGCCTGGGCGGCCTGGACGTGGTGCGCGCGCGGGCGCAGGTGTCCCAGACGCGCGCGGCGCTGCCCCCGCTCCAGGCCGCGCAGAAGGGGGCGCTGTTCCGGCTGGCGGTCCTGACGGGCCACCCGCCGTCGGAGGCGCCGCTCCAGGTGGCCTCGTGCACCACCCCGCCCCGGCTGACGTCCGTGCTGCCCACGGGCGACGGCGTGGGCTTCCTCCGCCGCCGTCCGGACATCCGGGGCGCGGAGCGGCGGCTCGCGGCGGCGACGGCGCGCATCGGCGTGTCGGTGGCGGACCTGTACCCGGCCGTGAGCCTGGGCGTGTCCGCGGGCCTGACCTCGCTGACGGCGGAGGGCTTCGCGTCGGACCGGGCCCTCCGCTTCGGGCTCGGGCCGCTCATCCGCTGGACCGCGCCCAACGGTGCGCCGCAGGCGCGCATCCGGCAGGCGGAGGCGGCCACCCAGGCCGCGGCCGCGGACTTCGACCGGGTGGTGCTGGGAGCGCTGCGCGAACTGGAGACGGCGCTGACGGGCTACGCGCGCGAGCTGGAGCGCAACGCGGAGCTGGTGGTCGCCCGGGACCAGAGCGCGGAGGCGGTGCGGCTCGCGCGCCAGCTCCTGGCGGCGGGCGCCAGTGGCACGCTGGACGTGCTGGACGCGGAGCGCACCCTGGCCACCGCGGACGCGGCGCTGGCCGTCTCGGATGGAGCGCTCTCCTCGCAGCAAATCGCCATCTTCCTGGCCCTGGGCGGAGGCTGGGAGACCGGCCAGGAGAGCCCCGTGGCGGCGCGGGACGCCGCACCGCCCGCGGGCTCGGCCCCGCGATAGCGCTGGACCCCGGCGCACGCCCCTCCGGCGACCGTGGGATATCACCCGGGTAGAATTGACACCCATTTATACCCGGGTAATATCTCCACCATGCCCTCCCCTTCCGCCGCCTGGACCGCCTTCGCCGGACAGCGCCTGCTTGCCTCCGGCACACCGGCCGAGGTCGTCACCGCCGCCCGGCGAGCGCTCGACGCGGGCGAGTCCGAAGCGCTGCTCCTGTTCGACGACGCCACGGGCCGGACGGTGGACTTCCACCTGCGCGGCACGCTGGAGGAGGTGCTCGCCCGCCTCCAGCCGGCGCCGGACCCGGCGGCCGGGTCCTCCGAGCCCCGAGGCCCCGGCCGCCCGAAGCTGGGCGTCGTGGCCCGCGAGGTGACGCTGCTCCCCCGCCACTGGGAGTGGCTGGCCGAGCAGCCCGGCGGCGCCTCCGTGGCCCTGCGCAAGCTGGTGGAGGCCGCTCGCGCGAGCAGCGGAGACGCCGACCGCGTCCGCCGCGCCCAGGCCGCCGCGGACCGCTTCATGACCACCCTGGCCGGCAACGCGCCGGGCTACGAGGAGGCCGCCCGCGCGCTCTACGCAGGCGACCGAGCGCGCTTCAACAGGTGGACCCGGGGCTGGCCGGACGACATCCGCGACTGCGCCCGCCGGCTCGCGGCCCCCGCCTTCTCCAAGGAGACGCCATGAACCACCAGTGGGTGCTGAAGTCGCGTCCCCACGACGCGGTCTCCGACGCCTGCTTCGAATGGCGACAGGCGCCGGTGCCGACCCCAGGCCCCGGCGAAGCGCTCGTGCGCGTCGTCTGGCTCGCCATCGAGCCCACCCAGCGCACCTGGCTCAACCCCAGCGCGACCTACATCCCGCCCGTCGCGCTCGGCGAGGTCATGCGGGGCGCAGGCGTCGGACAGGTCATCGCGTCGCGCTCCGAGCGGCTCGCCGTGGGCGACTGGGTGACGGGCATGACGGGCTGGCAGGAGTACGCGCTGGCGGGTGACGCGGGCCTCTTCGGCTTCAACAAGGTGCCGGACGGCATCGAGCCCAGGGCCATGCTGAACCTCTACGGCGCCAGCGGGCTGACCGCGTGGATTGGCATGACGGACGTGGCCCGCGCCGCCCCTGGTGAGACCGTCCTCGTCTCCGGCGCGGCGGGCAGCGTGGGCTCCATCGCCGGGCAGGTCGCGCGGCTCCGGGGCTGCCGCGTCATCGGCATCGCGGGCGGCCCGCGCAAGGCCGACTGGGTGACCCGCGTCGCCCGGTTCGACGCCTGCATCGACTACAAGTCCGAGGACCTCCGAGCGCGACTCCAGGCCCTGGCGCCCCAGGGCGTGGACGTCTTCTTCGACAACGTGGGCGGCCCCGCGCTGGAGGCGGCGCTGGAGCACCTGGCGGTGCGCGCCCGCGTGGTGCTCTGCGGCGCCGTCTCCTCCGGATACAAGGACCGTGACTACGGCGCCACGCCGCGCAACTACATGCAGCTGGCCTTCAAGCGGGCGCGCATGGAGGGCTTCATCTTCCTGGACCACGTCGCGCGCTTCCCCGACGCCTTCCGCGAGCTGTCCACCTGGGCCGCACGGGGAGACCTCCTCCAGGCGGAGACCCTCGCGGAGGGGCTGGAGCAGGCGCCGTCCGCCCTGCGCGGGCTCTTCGAGGGCCAGAACCTGGGCAAGCAGCTGGTCCGCGTCGCCGCCCCTGGCTGAGCGTCCTCCGCTGCGTCAAGCCGCCGCGGCCACGTCCTCGGCGACCGGGCCCTCCACTTCGTCCAGCCCCTCGCGGCGCCGGTCGAGCCGCACCTGGATTTCCTTGAGGAGCTGCACACAGAGGAGCGCCACGGCCACGGCGCAGACCGAGGACAGCAGCCCCACCACCGTGCTCACCGTGTCGTCGATCGGTGCCGCCTCGCGGGCCAGCAGCTTCGCCTCCACCCGGTCCAGGATCCGCGCCACGATGCTCGCCGCCCACCACCACTGGAGCGGGAGCGAGGCGACGAAGTGGGCGCCGCCCACCCGCTCCGCGATGTCCCGCATCACGTGGTAGGGCTTCACCAGGTTGAGGAGGGGGATGATCCACATCCAGACCGCCCGGGCGGGGCTCATCCCGATGTCCGCCCCCTGGGCCTTGAGCTGCCGGACCACGCGGTGGACCCACATCAGGAAGCAGACCTGCGCGGCGATGATGACCAGGCCGCCCAGGATGAGGCTGTAGCCCTCGAGCTGGGACCGGAGCTCCGCGTCCTTCAGCGCGGGGGACAGCAGCAGGTTGAAGAGCAGGCCCACCACGGACATGACGACGGAGGCGTATTGCAGCACCGTGGCCCGGCGCGCCCGCGCGCGCGAGTCCGGCACCTCCAGGGCGGAGAGCCGCGTACACTCGCGGCACCGGCCTCCGTCTCGCTCGCACGACGAACAGGCATATCTCCCACACCGCGCGCAGGTGCGAACCGCCACCCGTTCGGGATGCTGTGGACACATGGGCTGTGACGCGACGTCCCCCTCGACTGCATCGAGCATGAAAGGAATTAGGGCCGGTCTTCAATCCTTCGTCAATCCCACATGGGCAAGGCTGGCGCCCAGCCGCCGGAGCCCCTCTGGAATGCGCGCGGCCGGGATGCCGCCATACCCCAGCACCAGCCCCGGGCGGGCGCGCGGCCCCGCGAAGTAGCGAGACAGGGTGATGAGCCCGACCCCCAGCGCCCGCGCCCGAGCCACCGCCTCCCGCTCCAGCGTCAGGCCGCCCCGCGGGAACGTCGCGCTCAGGTGCAGGCCCGCCACGGAGGGCACCGCCTGGAGCCAGTCACCGCCATGGCGCGCCAGCCCTTCCGCCACGCGCTCATGCCGCGCCGCGTACTCCCGCCGCATCTTGCGGATGTGCCTCGCGAGCAACCCGCTGTCGATGAAGCGCGCCAGCGCGGCCTGCTCCGGCACGGGGCTGTGCCAGTCCATCACGCGCCGGGCCCACCGCAGCTCCCGCTGGAGCGACGGCGGCGCGACGAGGAATCCCAGACGCAGCATGGGGACCATCACCTTCGAGAACGACCCCACGTAGAGCACCCGCCCGGAGCGGTCCATCCCATGCAACGTCTCCAGGGGCCGGCCGCCGAAGCGGAACTCACTGTCATAGTCGTCTTCAATCACCACCGCGTCCCGGCGCTTCGCCCACTCCAGCAACGCCATCCGCCGCGCGGGAGACATGGGCATGCCCAGCGGGAACTGGTGTGACGGCGTGACATAGACGAGCCGCGCCGCGTCCGGCAGCGCCGCCACGTCCAGCCCCTCCGCGTCCACGGGCACGGGCGCGACGCGCGCCCCCAGCGACTGGAACACCTGCCGCGCGGGCGGATAGCCCGGCTCCTCCACGGCGACGCAGTCCCCCGGCTCGATGAGCACCCGGCCCACGAGGTCCAGCGCCTGCTGCGCGCCATTGGTGATGAGCACGTCGTCCGCCTCCGCGCGCACGCCCCGCGCGACGCCCACGTGCCGGGCCACCGCCTCCCGCAGGCCCCGGTGCCCGGCCGAGTCCACGTAGCCCCCGGACACCGCGGCGGCCCGCAGCTGGCGCGCCACCAGCCGGCGCCAGGACTCGAAGGGGAAGCCCGAGACGTCCGGACTGCCCACGCCAAAGTCATACGCGGCGGGGGCGAGCGGCGAGGGCAGGTCCGGCAACGCGCGCCAGAAGGCCCGCGCGCGCAGCGGCACCCGGGCCTCCCGCCCTGCCCCGCCGCGCGGCCGGGACGCCTCCCCCTGGACGAAGCTCCCCGCCCGCGTGCGCCCCGCGATGAGCCCCTCGGCGGTGAGCCACTCATACGCCACGCCCACCGTGTTGCGCGCCACGTCCAGGCGCAGGGCCAGCTCGCGGGTGGGCGGCAGCCGCTCCCCATGCCGCAGGCGCCCGTCCAGGATGGCCGCGCGCAGCCCCCGGTAGATCTGCCCGGCCAGGTCCCGGCGCCCCCGGAGCTCCACGTGAAGGTCCATGCCGCATGCTCCCACGGATTGGCCCGATGGAATTCGCCAATCCTGGCCCCTTCACCGGGCCAGCCGCGAAGCATCCTGCCGGCATGACCGCTTCCGCCTCCGCCTCCCACCCCATCGACTCCGAACGCATGCCGTGGATCCCCATGGGTCCACCGGGGCTCGCGTTCAAGCCGCTGCGCTTCTTCCGCGACGGCTGGATGTACCTCTTCCGCCTCGAGCCCGGCACCCGCATCCCCCGGCACCGCCACACCGGCGAGGTGCACGGCTTCAACCTCTCCGGGCGCCGCCAGCTGCTCGACACCGGCGAGGTGATTGGCCCGGGAACGTATGTCCATGAGCCGGCCGGCAACGTCGACAGCTGGCAGGTCGTGGGCGACGAGCCGGTGGTCCTGCACATCACCGTGAGGGGCGCCATCGAGTACCTGGGCGACGACGGCCAGGTCCTCAAGCGCGTGTCATCCGCGGACCGCCTGGAGACCTACCGCCGCTGGTGCCAGGAGCACGGCGAGCCGTTCCTCGCCACCTGCGAGTAGCGCGAAGGACGTGCGCGGGCACGCGCCCGCCCCATCGCGAAGCCACTCCGCCGCGTCCACCCGGTAAAGGCAGTCTCCACCGGGAATGTCAGACACGCCTGATAGCTTGCGCACCATCCGAGGAGACGGCGACGACGCGATACGCTCTCGCCGCCTCGGGTGACACGCATTCTCACGGACCGAGGAACCTCTTGAGCGCTCTTGGATGGAAGTCTTTGGCGGCGGTGTGGCTGACGTGTGCCCTGACGGGCTGCGGTGCGGAGCTGGAGCTGCCCGCGGGAGCCCCGGAAGCGGGCGCCATCGAGGCGCCGGCGGGCGACACCGTCGAGCAGGCGCCGGTGGCGGAGAAGGGCCCGCCGCCGGAGCGGCGGCTCCAGGCCGAGGCCGTGGACTGCACCAGCACCACCACGCTGAGCAACGGCGTGCCCGCGTCCGGCGTGGGCACGGAGGCAGGCGCCTGGTCCTGCATCTACAAGCTCGCGGTGCCCACCGGGGCCACCCGCGTGGAGTTCACCACCAGCGGCGGCACCGGCGACGGCGACCTGTACGTGCTCCGGGGCAGCGCTCCCTCGGAAGCGACGAGGGACTGCAAGTCGGCCGGCAGCACCAACACGGAGAGCTGCGCCCTCACCGTGACGTCGCCCGGCACCTACTACGCCCGGATGTATGGCTACAGCACGTTCTCCGGCGCGACCATCACGGGCACCTACACCCTGACCACCGGCCAGCCGGGCTGCACCAGCACCAGCCCCCTCACCAACGGCTCGACCACCTACGGCTTGAGCGCGGCGCCCGGGACATTCTCCTGCGACTACACGCTGGAGGTCCCCTCGGGGGCCACGAGCCTCACGTTCTACACCTACCTCGGCTCCGGCGGCATGGCCCACCTCTACGCGAAGCGAGGCAGCTCGCCCACCCTGTCGTCCTATGACTGCAAGGCCACCACGGGCAGTGGCAACAACCAGACGTGCACCCTCACCAGCCCCGCGGCGGGGACCTGGCACGTGCGCGTCTACAACGCGGACTCGTACATGACGCTCACGGGCGTGGCCCTGCGCGGGTCCTACGTCACCGGCGGCACGGGCAACCCGGGCACCGGCACGCTGCAGAACGGCGTCGCGGTGACGGGCCTGTCGGGCGCGCAGGGCTCGTACCGCTACTGGACCCTCACCGTGCCGGCCGGGAGGACCTCGCTGCTCGTGCAGACGTACTTCGGCGCGGGGGACGCGGACCTGTACGTCGGCCAGGGCTCGCAGCCCACGGAGTACATGTCCACCTGTCGCTCCACCAGCACGGGCGCCACGGAGTCGTGCCTCATCAACGCCCCCACGGCGGGCGTCTATCACGTGATGATCAAGGGCTATACGGACTACTCCGGCCTGACGCTGAAGGCGTCCTACTGAAGGCGCCCCGCGGGCCCTGAGGTGTGAGGCGGCGCCCGGCCCCGAGGTGATTTCTTCCCTCGGGGCCGGGGTTGGGGGAACACTCCAGGCCCATGAGCGCTCGGCGGTTCGACGTGGTGGTCCTCGGCTCCGGTCCCGGCGGTGAAGGGGCTTCGATGAAGGCGGTGAAGTCCGGCCGCAAGGTGTGCACCGTGGAGCAGGGAGCCCTGGTGGGCGGCGCCTGCACGCACACCGCCACCATCCCCTCCAAGGCCCTGCGCCACGCCATCCAGCGGCTGATGGACATCCAGCAGGACCACCCGGAGCTGCGCGCGGACCTGGCCCGCCACACCACCCTCAGCGACATGATGCGCGTGGCGACCACCGTCGTGTCCAAGCAGGTGCAGCTGCGCACCACCTTCTACGAGCGCAACCGCGTGGAGCTCCTGGTGGGCCACGCGAAGTTCCGGGACGCGCACACCGTGGAGGTGACGGAGCCCCGAGGCTCCGTGGAGCTGCTCCACGCGGACGCCTTCGTCATCGCCACGGGCTCGCGGCCCTACCGGCCCGCGGGCGTGGACTTCCGCCACCCGCGCATCTTCGACTCGGACACCATCCTCAAGCTGCGCGAGTCCCCGCTGTCGATGATCATCTACGGCGCGGGCGTCATCGGCTGCGAGTACGCCTCCATGTTCCGGATGCTCGGCGTGAAGGTGGACCTGGTGAACACGCGCGACCGGCTCCTGTCCTTCCTGGACGACGAGATCTCCGACGCCCTCTCCTACCACCTGCGGGAGCAGGGCGTGCTCATCCGCCACCAGGAGGAGATGGTCTCCGTGGAGCCGCACGACGACAGCGTGGTGCTCCAGCTCAAGAGCGGCAAGCGGCTGAAGGCGGACGTCTTCCTCTGGGCCAACGGCCGCTCCGGCAACAGCCAGGACCTGGGGCTGGAGGCGCTGGGCATCGCGGTGGACGCGCGCGGCTGCATCCAGGTCAACGACGGCTACCAGACGTCCGTGCCCCACATCTACGCGGTGGGCGACGTGGTGGGCGCCCCGTCCCTGGCCAGCGCGTCCTATGACCAGGGCCGCTTCGCCGCCACGCACATCGTGGAGGGGCGGCTGGAGCACAAGCTGGTGAAGGACATCCCCACCGGCATCTACACCAGCCCCGAGATCAGCAGCCTGGGCCGCACCGAGCGCGAGCTCACCCAGGCGGGCGTCCCCTACGAAGTGGGCCACGCCTTCTTCAAGAGCCTGGCGCGCGCGCAGATCACCGGCCGCACCGTGGGCATGCTGAAGCTGCTGTTCCACCGGGAGACGCGAGAACTCCTCGGCATCCACTGCTTCGGGGACAACGCGTCCGAGATCATCCACATCGGTCAGGCCATCATGGCGCAGGACTGGCCGGGCAACGGCATCGACTACTTCATCAACACCACCTTCAACTACCCCACCATGGCGGAGGCGTACCGCGTGGCGGCGCTCAACGGCCTCAACCGGCTGTTCTGAGAACACGAAGGGCACCGCGGGCCGTTGAAGGCCCACGGTGCCCCGGGGTGTCACGTCAGGACGCGCTCAGTAGCGGTAGGTGTCCTGCTTGTAGGGCCCCTGCCGCTCCACGCCGATGTACTGCGCCTGCTCCGGGGTGAGCTCCGTGAGCTGGGCGTTGAGCTTCTTGAGCTGGAGCCGGGCGACCTTCTCGTCCAGGTGCTTGGGCAGCACGTACACCTTGCCCACCTGGTACTTCTCGCTGTGCGAGTACAGCTCGATCTGCGCGATGGTCTGGTTCGCGAAGGAGCTGGACATCACGTAGCTGGGGTGGCCGGTGCCGCAGCCCAGGTTCACCAGGCGGCCCTTGGCCAGCAGGATGATGCGCTTGTTGTCCGGGAAGATGACGTGGTCGACCTGGGGCTTGATCTCCTCCCACTTGTACTGCTCCAGGGAGGCGACCTCGATTTCATTGTCGAAGTGGCCGATGTTGCAGACGATGGCCTGGTCCTTCATCTTGGCCATGTGCGCGTGGGTGATGACGGACTTGTTGCCCGTGGCGGTGACGAAGATGTCCGCCTTGTCCGCGGCGTAATCCATGGTCACGACGCGGTAGCCCTCCATCGCGGCCTGGAGCGCGCAGATGGGGTCGATCTCCGTCACCCACACCTGGGCGGACAGCGCGCGCAGGGCCTGCGCGGAGCCCTTGCCCACGTCACCGTAGCCCGCGACGACGGCGATCTTCCCGGCCACCATCACGTCCGTGGCGCGCTTGATGCCGTCCACCAGCGACTCACGGCAGCCGTAGAGGTTGTCGAACTTGCTCTTCGTCACGCTGTCGTTGACGTTGATGGCGCGGAACAGGAGCGTGCCCTTCTGGGACATCTCCTGGAGGCGGTGCACGCCCGTGGTCGTCTCCTCCGTGACGCCGAGGATCTTCGCGCTCTTGCGCGTGTACCAGGTGGCGTCCTCGGCGAGCTTGGCCTTGATGGAGGCGTACAGCTCGCGCTCCTCCTCGCTCTGGGGGTTGGAGATGACGGACAGGTCCTTCTCCGCGCGCTTGCCCAGGTGCATGAGCAGCGTGGCGTCACCGCCGTCGTCGAGGATCATGTTCGGGCCCTCGTGGTCGCTGCCGGCGGGGCCGAACTCGAAGATGCGGTGGGTGAACTCCCAGTACTCCTTGAGGGACTCGCCCTTGTGGGCGAAGACCGGCGTGCCGGCCTCCACCAGCGCGGCGGCCGCGTGGTCCTGGGTGGAGAAGATGTTGCAGGACGCCCAGCGCACCTGCGCGCCCAGCGCCTGGAGCGTCTCCACCAGCACCGCCGTCTGGATGGTCATGTGCAGCGAGCCCGTGACGCGAGCGCCCTTGAGCGGCTGCTGCCTGGCGTACTCCTCGCGGATCGCCATGAGCGCGGGCATCTCGCTCTCGGCGATGCGGATCTCCTTGCGGCCCCAGCTGGCGAGCTTGAGGTCGGCGATGGCGTAGTCCTGATTCTGCTGCTTGGTAACCGCGGTCATGGTGTGGCTCCGGATCCATGTGGCGCGCCGTGCTGGAAAGGGGGAGGCCGGGCCCTGGACAGGCGGCCTCACCCTCGCAAGAAACGCGTACAGGTGAGCGCCGTTGGGTCAGTCGGCTTCGAGCCTGGGGCCGGGAAGGCCTCGCAACGCTCCTCGAAGTCGCGGGGGAAACTAAGGGAAGGCGCCCTGAATTTCAAAGGGAGATTGGCGCCCCGGGGGGCCGCCGGAAGTCGCACCTGGGGGTGCCCTGGCGGACAGTCGGAGGGAGCGTCACCCAGGGTGGGAGGACCTGCCCCTCCCCGCCTCCGAACGAGGCGCCCGGAGCCGGGCCCGACCCCGGGCCGCGCGCGGAGCCTTCAGCTTGTCCGCCAGCGAAGGGCAGGATGATCCGCACGCCTGAGTGGTGACCTTCCGGTTGCGCGGACACCACCGCCCGGCTGCCCGCCTCCCGCTGACGGGCGGCCCTGCCCGTGGCCAGCTTCCCCAGGGGAGGCACGCCATGCAGGAGCCATCACAGCCGAGGAAGCAGGCAGGGCTTCGCGCCTCCGACGTGCCCTCCGTCCGCTGGCACGCGCTCCCCCCGGAGGCCGTGCTGGAGCGGCTCGACAGCACCTCCCAGGGGCTGACGGAGGAGGCGGCCCGGCAGCGGCTCGCGCGCCTGGGCCCCAACGTGCTGGAGCGCTCGCGGCCGGACAGCGCGTGGAAGCTCCTGTGGCGGCAGATCGACAGCCCGCTCATCTGGGTGCTCATCGCCTCCGCGGGCCTGGCCATCCTGCTGGGCAAGGTGACCGACGGGCTCGTGGTCGCCGCCGTGGTGGTCCTCAACACGCTCATCGGCTTCGTGCAGGAGTACCGCGCGGGCCGGGCCATCGAGGCCCTCAACCACATGGTGGCGGAGACCGCCCACGTGCTGCGCGACGGACACCTCGTGTCGCGCCCCTCCTCGGAGCTCGTGCCCGGCGACGTCGTGCAGCTCGCGTCCGGAGACCGCGTGCCCGCGGACCTGCGCCTGTTGCGCTCGCGCAACTTCCAGGTGGAGGAGGCCGCCCTCACCGGGGAGTCCGTCCCCTCCAGCAAGCACGTCGCGGCCGTCTCCGAGGACGCGGAGCTGGGAGACCGGGCGAGCCTCGCCTTCGGCGGCACGCTCGTCACGTCCGGCACCTCCACCGCGGTCGTCGTCGCCACGGGAGGTGCCACGGAGCTGGGCCGCATCTCGCACCTGATGGAGCAGGCCACGGACCTGAGCACGCCGCTCACGCGCGAGCTGGCCCGGCTGGGCCGCGTCATCTCGGCCGGCATCGTCGTGCTGTCCGCCGTGCTGCTCGGGGTGGGCATGCTCCGGGGCTACGCCTTCAACGACGCGGTGCTGGTGGCCATCACCCTGGCGGTGGCCGCCATCCCGGAGGGCCTGCCCGCCATCGTCACCATCGCCCTGGCCATCGGCGTGCAGCGCATGGCGTCCCGCCGCGCCGTCATCCGCAAGCTGCCCGCCGTGGAGACCCTGGGCAGCACCACCGTCATCTGCACCGACAAGACCGGCACCCTCACCCGCAACGAGATGACCGTGCAGGCGCTGTGGACCTGGCGCGGGAGCTACGCGCTCACCGGCGTGGGCCACACCGCCACGGGACAGCTCCTGCGCGCGGGCCTCGCCATGGAGGAGCTGCCCGGGGACGTGCACGCGCTGCTGCTCGCGGGCGTGCTCTGCAACGAGGCCGACCTCCAGCCCCGCGAGGAGGGCCGCTGGGGCATGACCGGCGACCCCACCGAAGGCGCGCTGCTGCTCGCCGCGAAGAAGGCGGGCCTGGGCGTGACGGACCTGCGCGAGCGCCATCCCCGCCTGGACGCCATCCCCTTCGAGTCCGAGCACCAGTTCATGGCCACGCTCCACGCGGGCGGCCCGGAGGGGACCGAGCTGTTCCTCAAGGGCGCGCCGGAGGTGGTGCTGCGCCGCTGCGGGATGGAGACGGACCGGGACGCCGTGCTCGCGGAGGTGGAGCGCATGGCGCGGCAGGGGCTGCGCGTGCTCGCCTTCGCGCGCAAGGGCCTGCCCCGGGCGGAGGCGCTGCGCCCCGGGGACGTGGAGGACGGCTTCACGCTGCTGGGCCTCCAGGGGATGATCGACCCGCCCCGCGAGGAGGCCGTGGCCTCCGTGAAGGCCTGCCACGCCGCCGGCATCCGCGTGAAGATGATGACCGGCGACCACCTGGGCACGGCCGAGGCCATCGGGATGCAGCTGGGCATCCACGCCCCGGGGCAGCCGGGCCTCACCGGCGCGCGCCTGTCCGGCATGGGCGACGCGGAGCTGGCCGCGGCGGTGAAGGACTCGAACGTGTTCGCGCGCCTGGCCCCGGAGCACAAGCTGCGGCTGGTGCGCGCGCTCCAGACCCAGCGCCACGTGGTGGCGATGACGGGCGACGGCGTCAACGACGCGCCCGCGCTCAAGCAGGCGGACATCGGCGTGGCCATGGGCATCACCGGCACGGCCGTGTCCCGCGAGGCCGCGGACCTGGTGCTGACCGACGACAACTTCGCCACCATCGTCGCCGCCGTCGAGGAGGGCCGCCGCGTCTATGACAACCTCATCAAGTCGCTCGCCTTCGTGCTGCCCACCAACCTGGGGCTCGCCCTCATCCTCATGCTGGGCGTGACCTTCTTCCCGCTACAGGAGGCCGGCGGCGTGCGCGAGCCGCTGCTGGCCATGCGCCCCACGCAGCTGCTGTGGATCAACCTGGTGGCCACCGTCACCCTCGCGCTGCCCCTGGCCTTCGAGGCGAAGGAGCGCCACGTCATGCGCCGCCCGCCCCGCGCGCCGGACACGCCCGTCCTGAGCCACTTCGTGGTGATGCGCACCGGCCTCGTCGCGCTGCTGATGGCGGCGGGCGCCATCGGCCTGTTCCTCTGGGAGCTCGCGCGCCAGGGCGGCACCCACGGCGTCCCCACCGACCGGGCCCTGGCCGAGGCGCGCACCATGGCCGTCAACACCGTGGTCAGCTTTCAGATCTTCTACCTGTGGCTGTGCCGCACGTTGACCGGCTCCACGCGCGAGGTGGGCTTCGCGAGCAACCCCACCGTGTTCGTGGGCATCGCCGCGCTGGTGCTGCTCCAGGCCGCGTTCATGTACGTGCCCTTCCTCCAGCGCCTCTTCGGCTCCGCGCCGCTGTCGCTGGAGGCCATCGCGCGGTCGGTGCTGGCGGGCGCCTGCGTGCTGCCCGCGGTGGGCCTGGAGAAGTGGCTGCGGTCGCGGTCGCGCGGAGGAGCAGGCAGGAGCGTGAGCGCCACCTGACGGGGTCCAGGCCTCAGGCGCCCCGCGCCGCGCGCGCGTCCAGCTCCACCAGCAGGGCCACGAAGTCGGTGAGGTGGCGGGCGGCGGTGAAGCGGGTGCGCACGTGCTCGTGCGCCTGGGTCCCCAGGCGGGCCGCGAGGACGGGATCCTCCAGGAGCCTGTGCACCGCGGCGGCGAACGCCGGCAGGTCCCCGGGGTCGCGCACGAGCAGGCCATCCACCTCGTGGCGCACCTGGTCCTGGAGGCCGCCCACCGCGCTCGCCACCACGGGCCGCGCCTTCCACATGGCCTCCGTGATGGTGAGCCCGAAGCCCTCCCGCAGGCTCTTCTGCACCACCACCGCCGCGTGGCGCTGGAGCGCGTTGACGATGGCGGCGTTCTCCTCCGGGTCCCCCATGGGCAGGCAGGCCAGGTGGACCCGCTGGCGCAGGAAGCGCGGCTGCTCGCGCCAGGCGGCGATGACGGCCTCGAGGGTGTCCGCCGCCTCCGGGTCATCCGCCACGGACGTCACCGAGGGCCCCGCCAGGACCAGCTCCGCGCGCAGGCCAGGGCACTCCCGCAGGAGCAGCGCGAAGCCCCGCAGCACCCCCACCGGGTCCTTCAAGGGGTCCCAGCGGGAGACCTGCACCACGAGCGGCGCGTCGGGGGCGGGCGCCGAGCCCAGCCGCACGATGTCCGCCCCGCGCGACACGCGGGCCGGGACCCCGTCCGCCCGGGTGAAGACGGGCTCGGGCGCGTCCGGCGAGAGCCCCACGAGCCCGGTGTGGCCCAGGATGGCGCGCGCGACCTCCGGCGCCATGGGCTGGTTCTTCACCGCGAAGATGTCGATGGAGGGCGCGATGACGACGGACCGGTCCGCGAGCAGGGGCGGCACGTAGGCGGCCCGGGAGAAGACCGCGAGCCGCGCGGCGGCCAGGTCCGGCGCGAGGAACGCCCACGCCCGCGCCGCCTCCGCGTCGGGCGTGTCGCTGCCGATGTGGCAGCGCCAGACCACGCGCGCGCCCGCCGCGGCGAGCGTCGGGGCCAGCCCCGCGGTCTGCGGGTCGTGCAGCAGCACCACGTCCCCCGGCCGCACCAGGACCAGCAGCTCCTCCGCGTTGTCGCGCAGCACCTCCTCGTAGCAGGCGCGCTCGGCGGCCCCCAGGGGGGAGCCGTCGCCCCGCGAGCCATGCAGCGCGTGGTGCAGCCGCTTGGTGACGTGGAAGAAGGCGGGCGTGCCCTGCACCACCATCCAGCGCGTGTCCACGCCCGCCCCGCGCGCGTAGGCGAGCATCCGGGGCAGGAGCTCCGCCACGCCGCCCCCCCGGGCCGTGGAGTTCACGTTCCAGAAGGTGCGGCCCGCCATCCGGTCCCGGGCCTGCTCCGCGTTCGCCAGGAGCCCCTCCCACTCCGCCTCCGTGAGCTGCGGCTGGAAGGAGGCCAGCGCGCTGGCCGACACATGGACCTCGAAGGGCTTCAGCATGGGGACACCGTCACGGCAGCGTGGGGTGCTTGACCACCAGCACGGGCCGGCGGCTGCGGGCCACCACCTCCTGGGCCACGGAGCCGAGCACCGCGCGGCGCACGCCCGTCCGCCCATGCGAGCTCACGCAGAAGATGTCCACCCCGTGCCGCTCCGCCGCCTGGCAGAGCGCCTGCGCGGCCTGGACCCCGGTCAGCAGCTCCATCCGGACGGTGATGCCCCGGCCGGCCACGTCGCTGGGGACCAGCGCCTCCAACTGGCGCCGCAGCTCGGCCTCGGTCGCGTCGTCGTCCCCGCCGAGGGCCACCGCGGGCCAGAAGTCCGCGTAGACGATGGGGATGGGCGACTCGATGACGTGCGCCAGGATGAGCTCCCCGCCCCGAGGCAGCAGCGACAGCGCGTGGGGGATGGCCAGGTTCGCCAGCCGAGAGAAGTCCGTCGAGACGAGGACGCGCCGGATGGACGGGATGCTCACCGGCGCTTCGGCCTCCTGGGTCGCGGAGACCGGGACGCAGGCGACCGCCGCCACCGGCGCGAGCTGGAGGGCGGAGAGCGACACCGAGCCGTGCCGCACGCGGCGCATCCCCCGGCGCTGGTGGCTGCCCAGGAGGAGGAGGTCCGCCCGCGCCGCCTCCGCGAGCGTGGCGAGCGGCTCCACCACGCTCCCGTAGGACTCCGCCATCCGGAGCGCCGCGCGCGGCTCGCCGATGCGGGACAGGCGCTCGCGCAGCTCCCGCTCGAGGATGACCTCCAGGCCCTCGGGCCCCGGGTTCGCGCGGTACAGCCCGAGCCGTCCGTACTCCGTGGCCGGGTTGTAGACGTGGGCGACCGTCAGCTCCACCGGCCCCACCTTCCGCAGCTCCGGAAGCCAGCGCAGCGCGACCTCCGCGCTGTGGGAGAAGTCGTCCCCCACGGCGACCCGCAGCGGGCGCCGGCCCTGGCACCACTCCAGGAGCGGCTCGGCCAGGCGGACCATCAGGAAGGGGCAGCGCGACAGCTGCGCGACGCGCGCCGGGACACCGCCCAGCCGCCAGCGCGTCTCCGAGCGCCAGCCCAGGGCCGCCGTGATGATCATCCGCGCCTGGGTCTTCGCGGCGTGCTCGACGAGCGCCTCGTCCGGCACGCCCAGGAGCACCCGGGACTCCACGGTCAGCCCCTCGTGGCGCAGCCCATCGGCCTCGGCGGCGAGCCGCTGCTCGAGCTCGGTGATGGCGCCGCCGCGGTCGGCCGGCCAGTCCCGCCGGAGCATGCCGGGCTCCGCGGCGTGCACGAGCAGCAGCGGCGTGCGCGTCCGCTCCGCGATGGCGGCCGCGGCGCGGACGGCCTCCCGGGAGTGGTCGGAGAAATCCGTGCCGACGATGATGGCCATGACGTCCCCCAGGGGCCCTGGCATGCCCCGCTGCCGCGAGGGCGCGCCCCTGCGTGGAACGTTGGGGCCGGCGGTGGTGGACGCAAGGGCCCCGGGCGGGAGCAGGCGCCGCGCGCCCCCTCACCCGGTCCGCGCGGCGTTGGAGCCCATCCTCCAGGCCCGTCCGGACGGGCGCCGAGCGCGCCGCGACGGACCGGCTCGCGGGGTGCCTGTCCCCCTGACGGTGCACGTCCGGAAGGCGCCGGCCCCAGCTTGGAGGGAGCGCGAGGAGCCCCCGACCATGGACCCGTCCCTTCCCCCCGAGCCTTCTCCCCAGGAGCTGGAGACCCCACCGGCCCCTCCTCCGACCATCCTCTGGTTCGACGCCCTGTCCCGGGAGGACGTGGCGCAGGCCGGAGGCAAGGGCGCCAACCTGGGCGAGCTGACCCGCGCCGGGCTGCCGGTGCCGCCGGGGTTCGTCATCAGCGCCGTCGCCTTCCATCAGGCGATGAAGCCCGTGCGCGCCCGGCTGCACGAGCTGTGGGAGCGCGTGGACCCGGATGAGCCACGGTCGCTCGCCGGGCTCACGGAGGCCCTGCACGACCTGGTGCTCCACGTGCCCCTGCCCGACTGGCTGCACACCTCCATCATCGCCGCGTACCACCGGCTGTGGGAGTGCACCGCGGTGGCGGTGCGCTCGTCCGCCACCGCGGAGGACACGGCCACCACGTCCTTCGCGGGCATGCACGAGTCGTTCACCAACGTGGTGGGCGACGACGCGCTCATCGACCGCGTGCGCGCGTGCTGGGCCTCGGCCTTCAGCCCGCGCGTGGTGGCCTACCGCAAGGCCCAGGGGCTCACGGAGGTGCCGGAGATCGCCGTGGTGGTGCAGGCCATGGTGGACTCGACGCGCTCGGGCGTCATGTTCACCGTGGACCCCGCCACCGGGAACCGCTGGCACCTCATCATCGAGGCGGCCTTCGGGCTGGGGGAGGTCGTCGTGGGCGGACAGGTGGAGCCCGACACCTACGTCGTGGACCGCGAGGGGCCGCGCCTCCTGGAGGCGCGCGTGGGCCTGAAGGCCTTCCAGCTGGTGCGCGACGGCGTGGGCCATGAGAAGCGCGAGGACCTCGCGCCGGAGCGGGCCCGCGCGCGGGTGCTCACGGACGTGGAGGTGCTGGAGCTCACGCGGCTGGGGCTGCGCGTGGAGCGGCACTACGGCGCGCCCCAGGACATCGAGTGGGCGGAGCACGACGGCCGGTTCTACCTGGTCCAGGCGCGGCCGGTGACGACGGGGGCCGCCGCCCAGGCCCCGGCGCAGGCTCCCGCGCCCTCCTCCGAGCGGGCGCGGGTGAGCGGCCTGGGCGCCTCCCCCGGCGTGGCCTCCGGCCGCGTGCGGGTGCTGCGCGATGCGCGGGAGGGCGCGAGGCTGGAGGCCGGTGAAGTCCTCGTGGCGCCCATGACCTCTCCGGACTGGGTGCCCACGCTGCGGCGCGCGGCGGCGGTCATCACCGACAGCGGCGGCATGACGTGCCACGCGGCCATCGTCAGCCGCGAGCTGCGCAAGCCCTGCGTGGTGGGCACGCGCATCGCGACGAAGGTCCTGCGCGACGGGGAGGAGGTCACCGTGGATGGCGCCGCCGGCACCGTGCGCGAGGGCCGCGCCGCGGAGCCACCCTCCACGGCGGTGGCGGGGCCGCCCTCCGCCGAGGCGGCGCCCCAGCCCCGGGAGGCCACCGGGCCGGAGGCGCTGGGCACGCGGCTCTACGTGAACCTGGCCCTGCCGGGACAGGCGCGAGAGGCGGCGGCGCTCCCGGTGGACGGCGTGGGCCTGCTGCGGGCGGAGTTCATGCTCACCGAGGCCCTGGGCGGCGTGCACCCGCGCAAGCTCCTCGCCGAGGGGCGGAGCCGCGAGTTCGCCGAGCGGATGTCCCAGGCGCTCCTGGCCATCACCCGCGCCTTCCGGGGGCGCCCGGTGGTGTACCGCGCCACGGACTTCCGCACGAACGAGTTCCGGGGCCTGGAGGGCGGCGACGCGTTCGAGACCGTCGAGGCCAACCCGATGATTGGCTTCCGGGGCTGCTACCGCTACCTGCGCGAGCCCGAGGTGTTCCGGCTGGAGCTGGAGGTGCTCGCCCGCGTGCGGGACGAGACGCCCAACCTGCACCTGATGATTCCCTTCGTGAGGACGCGGTGGGAGCTGGAGGCGTGCCTGGAGGCCGTGGAGAAGAGCCCGCTGGGCCGCCACCGCGGGCTGGAGCGCTGGGTGATGGCGGAGGTGCCCTCCGTCGTCTACCGCATCCCGGAGTACGCGCGGCTGGGCATCACCGGTGTGTCCATCGGCTCCAATGACCTCACGCAGCTCATGCTGGGCGTGGACCGGGACTCGGAGTCGTGCGCGGAGCTGTTCGACGAGGAGGACGCGGCGGTGCTGGACGCCATCGTCCGCATCATCCGGGCCAGCCGCGAGGCGGGCATCACGTCGTCCCTCTGCGGCCAGGCTCCGTCGAACCGGCCCGCCTTCGCGGAGCACCTGGTCCGCGCGGGCATCACCTCCGTCTCCGTGGATCCGGCGGCCGTCGGCGCGACCCGGGCGGTGGTGGCGGCGGCGGAGCGGCGGCTGTTGCTGGAGGCCGCCCTGCGCCGCTAGGCCGCGCTCACCCGTACAGCCCGGCGTCCGCCTCCGCGCCCTCCGCCGCGGGCAGCGTGAAGAAGAACGTGCTGCCCACGCCGGGCGTGCTGTCCACGCCGACGCGGCCGCCATGGGCCTCCACCAGCCCCTTCACGATGGCGAGCCCCAGCCCCGCGCCCTCCTTGCGCTTCGGGCCGGACTGCCAGAAGCGCTCGAAGATGCTCTGCCGGTCCTCCGCCGCGATGCCGGGGCCCGTGTCGCTCACGCGGAAGCAGACCTGCCCCGCCTCCGGCTGGACGCGCAGGAGGACGCGGCCGCCCTCGGGGGTGAACTTGAGCGCGTTGCCCAGCAGGTTGGAGAGGATCTGCGCCAGCCGCTCCGGATCCGCCAGCACGCGGGGCAGGCCCTCCGGCACGTGGGCCTGGAGCAGGAGGCACCTCGCCTCCGCGAGCCCCCGGTGCTGCTCCAGGGCCTCCTGGACCAGCGGCGCCACCTCCAGCGGCTTCTTCTCCACCGCCAGGCCTCCGCCCTCCATCCGGGCCACGTCCAGCAGGTCCTGGATGAGCCGGTTCGCCCGCTGGACCGACTTCTGGAGCGTCGCCAGGCGCCGCCGGGCGCCGTCGTCCGGGGGCAGGTGCTTCTCCATCATCTTCGCGCTGAGCTGGATGACGTTGAGCGGGGCGCGCAGGTCGTGCGCCACGACGCGGAGCACCTCCTCGCGCAGGCGGATGGCCTGCTCGGCCCGCTCGTACAGGCGGGCGTTGTCGATGGCGAGCGCGGCGCGGCGGGCCAGCTCCTCGGCCTGGGCCAGCTCCCGGGCGCCATAGCGGCGCCCGGCCCCGGACGTCGCGAGGAGGATGACGCCCAGGTTCCGCTCCCGGCTGCGCAGCGGCACGATGAGGGCCGAGCGAAGCGCCAGCGGAGGCAGCGGCTCCCGGCGCCCCGCATCCACGGCGGCCACGTCGAGCATCCCCGGGGGCGCCTCTGGCAGCAGCACCGGCCGCCCCGTGCGCTGCACGGTGGCGAGGAGGGAGGCCGGCAGGAGGGACCCCGGGCCGTACGCCGCGCCCAGCGCCCGCAGCCGCTCCGCCATGCGCGGGTCCGCGGCGGCGTGCTCCACCCGCCGGATGCGCCCGCGCCTGTCCAGGCAGGCCGCCACGCACACGTCCGCCAGCGCCGGCACGGCGAGCGCCGCCACCGTGGCCAGCGTCGTCCGCGACGACAGCGACGCCGCGAGCCGCGGCCCCACGTCCGCCAGGAAGCGCCAGGCCCGCTCCAGCGCCTGGCGCTCCGTGATGTCCTGCATCTGCGAGATGAAGTGCAGCGGCCTTCCCTGCGAGTCGCGCACCACCGCGCCCCACACGAGCAGGGCGATGCGCCGGCCGTCCTTGCGGACGTAGTGCTTCTCGCGCTGGAAGGAGGCCAGCTCCCCCTGGCGCATCCGGTCGGCGTTCTGCTGGTCCAGCGCCAGGTCCTCCGGCGGTGTGAGGTCCTGGAACGAGCGGCGGAGCAGCTCCTCCCGCGAGTAGCCCACCAGGTCGGCGAGCGCCGCGTTCACGTGGAGGAAGCGGCCATCCAGCCCCACCAGCGCCATGCCGACGGGCGCGCCCTCGAACGAGGTGCGGAAGCGCTCCTCGCTCAGGCGCAGCAGGTCCTCCGCCTTCCGTCGCTCGCTGATGTCCCGGAGGATGACGGTGAGCAGCAGCGTGCCCTCCACCTCCAGCTTCATGATGCTGGCCTCCGCCGGGAACGTCTCTCCGCCCTGGCGCCGCCCGAGGATGGGCAGCCGCTCGCCCATGTGCCGGGACGTCACCGCGCCTCGCGCGAAGCGCCGCACGTGCGCCGCGTGGACGGCCCGGAGGTTCTCGGGGAGGAGGATGTCCAGCGGCTGGCCCAGGGCCTCCCGCGCGGAGTAGCCGAAGATGCGCTCGGCGCTCGCGTTGAACAGGATGATGCGCTGGGCCGCGTCGACGGAGATGATTGCGTCCGCCGCGTGGGTGACGATGCCCCCGAAGCGCGCCTCCGACAGCCGCAGCGACCGCTCCGCCTGCCGCCGGCTCGCGTCCAGCCGGGAGAGGGCGTTCGCGTTCCAGAGCACCACCGCCAGGAAGGCCGCCATCGTCAGGAGCACGAAGAGGGTGATGCCCTCGGTGGTGCCGTAGAGGCCCAGCCGCTCGCCCAGGAGCCGGACGGCGCCCACCGTGGGCACGAGCAGCAGGACCGCGAGCAGCAGCCGCCGCGCCGAGTGCCCCCCGAGGTCCTCCCGCAGCAGCGCGCCCATCAGCCCCTGCTCGGGATGGAGCGCGAGCAGTCCCCCCGAAAGCAGCAGCAGGGACAGGGACAGGGGGAGGCCCGGCGCCCTGGAGGCTCCCGTCACGGTGTTCAGGGGGGCCAGCCCGAACCAGTGCCGCTGGTACAGCCCCCCGATGAGGCCCCACACGGCGAGCAGCGCGGCGCAGGCGGCCAGCCAGCGCGCGGGATGGCCGCCCCGACGCGTGCGCGTGTGCAGCGCCCAGAGCGACAGGCCCATGAACAGCAGGCCCAGCCCTCCGCCGGGAGTGCCCCGGATGAGCTCCCCGACGCCCATGACCACGACCCCGGTCGCGAGCCCCCGCCCCACCGCGCGCCGCGCGCCGCGCGCCTCTCGGGGGTGGAGCAGCCAGAGCGCGCCTCCCGCGAAGGCCAGGCCTCCTCCGTCCCAGGGGAACGGACGACCCGGGGCCGAGGAGGGCGCCAGGGCCCAGCCGCCGACCAGGACCGCGCCCACCAGGACCGCGCACGCGCCCGCCACGACGACGAGCCCCGCGAGCCGCCTGGCGAACCAGGGCCGCGCGGGCGGGGTGACGGGAGGCGGGTTCGTCATGAAGCCCCCGGCGGTGGCGTGAGCCGGCCGGCTCGCCACCGGTGGTCCCGGGCCAGGCGTCCGCGCGGGCCCTCGGCGGAGGCCTGGGTCCCGGGTTGAGGGAAGGCCGCCAGCTCCAGACCGCGCGCGTCTTCCCAGTCATGAGGCAGGCGATGGACCGGAACCAGGACTCGCATGACGCCCCCGGAAGAAGCTGGGGTCCTGCATGGCCGACGGCAATGCGCCCTGCCGTCGCGAGGCCGCCAGGGCACGGGCGTCGCGGCGCACGCCGCGCCGGAAGGGACCTGCCTCGCTTGCGCGGTGACTAGCTTGGAGAGGTGACTGCAAGGAGCGGCCATGACCATCGCCTGCGCAACCAACTTCTCGGAGGGCGCCCGGCGCGCCTGTGACACGGCGGCGCTGCTCGCGCGGCGGATGAACGTCCCGCTGTGCCTGGTGAACGTCCTGACCGGGAACCTGGTCCGGACCTTCGGCGACGCCATCTGCGAGACGGCCCAGTCCACGCTGCGCGACGAATGCGACCGGCTGCGGGCCACCGGCCTCCAGGTCGACGCCGTGCTCCTCACCGGCGAGCCCGAAGAGGAGCTTCGGAAGCTGGTGGCGAAGCGGGGCTTCCAGTGGGTGGTGGCCGGCGCGCCGCGCGAGGACACGCCCTTCCGGGGACTGGGGGGCACGGTGGACCGGATGGCGCAGCTGCTGGAGGTCCCCTTCCTGGTGGTCCGCGAGGGCTCGGGCCTGGAGGCCTGGGCGCGCGGCGAGCGCCCCCTGCGGCTCATGCTGGGCGTGGACCGCTCCAGGCCCTTCGAGGTCGCCCGGGAGTGGGTGAGGTCGCTCGCGAAGGTCGGCCCCCTGGAGGTCGTGGGCGGCCGCGTCGTCTGGGTGGGCAGCGAGGCGGAGCGGCTGGGGTTGGCGCATCCGCACAGCTACAAGGACATGTCCCCGGAGCTGCGCGAGGCGCTGGAGCGCGAGTCCGACGCGCTGCTGGAGCCCCTGCGCGCCGCGGGGCTGCCGGTGCGGTCGCGGCTGGAGCCGGGGCTGGGGCGCATCGCGGACCACCTCATCGCCCTGGCCACGGACGAGCAGGTGGACCTGCTGGTGGTGGGCACGCACCAGCGCCGGGCGCTCGCGAAGCTGTGGAGCGTGTCCCAGTCCGCCCGGCGCCTGGCCCCCATGTCGGTGGTGAGCGTGCCCGTGCGCGCGACGGAGCAGGGGCTGGAGCAGGAGCCTCCGCGGGTGCGCACGGTGCTCGCGACCACGGACTTCGGCGAGGCCGGCGACCGGGCCATCGCCTACGCCTTCGCCATCACCCCGCCGGGCGGCACGGTGCACCTGCTGCATGTGGAGCCGGCGACGGCGCCCCCGGAGGCGGTCGAGGCGGCGAGGCAGCAGTTGGAGCTGCGCGTGCCGGCCCCCGAGCGCGACGGCGCCCACAAGGTGGAGCTGTCGGTGCTGAAGGGCGACGACGTGGCGGCGGTCATCACCCAGGCGGCCGAGCGCCATTGCGCGGACCTGGTCTGCCTGGGCACCCACGGCCGCACGGGGGTGAGCCGGATGGTGTTGGGTTCGGTGGCGCAGCAGGTGATGGCCCGCAGTGACCGGCCCGCGGTGACGGTGCGCATGCCGCGCGCCTGAAGACAGAGGAGACAAGCCATGAAGGCGACCGTGTTCCGAGGCACCGGGAAGCTGGGGGTGGAGGACGTGGAGCGGCCCAAGGCGGGCGTGGGCGAGGCCATCATCCGGGTGACGCTCACCACCATCTGCGGCACCGACGTGCACATCCTGCGCGGCGAGTACCCGGTGAAGCCGGGCCTCACCGTGGGCCACGAGATGGTGGGCGTCATCGACGAGCTGGGGCCGGGCGTGACGGGCTACCAGGTGGGGCAGCGCGTGCTGGTGGGCGCCATCACGCCGTGTGGTCAGTGCCGGGGCTGCCTCTCCGGTCACGCGGCGCAGTGCGGCCACGGCGAGGGCATCCAGGCGGCGGGAGGCTGGCGCCTGGGCAACACGATGGAGGGCGTGCAGGCGGAGTACGTGCGCGTGCCGTTCGCGCAGGCGAACCTGGCGCCCATCCCGGACGAGCTGAAGGACGAGCAGGTGCTGCTGCTGGCGGACATCGCGTCCACGGGCTTCAGCGGCGCGGAGGCCGGCGGCGTGAAGATTGGAGACGCGGTGGTGGTGTTCGCGCAGGGGCCCATTGGCCTGTGCGCCACCGTGGGGGCGCGGCTCATGGGCGCGTCGCTCGTCATCGGCGTGGACGGGGACGAGACGCGCCTGGCCATGGCGCGCAAGCTGGGCGCGGACGTGGTGCTCGACTTCCGGAACCAGGACGTGGTGGCGGAGGTGAAGAGGCTCACCGGCGGCGGCGTGGACGTGGCCATCGAGGCGCTGGGCACGCAGCAGACCTTCGAGAGCGCGCTGCGCACGCTGAACCCGGGCGGCACGCTGTCCAGCCTGGGCGTGTACTCCGGGAAGCTGCAACTGCCCTACGACGCGTTCGCGGCGGGGCTGGGGGATCACCGCATCGTCACCACGCTCTGCCCGGGCGGCAAGGAGCGCATGCGGCGCCTGATGGAGGTGGTGCGCGCGAAGCGCGTGGACCTCACGCCCATGTTCACGCACCGCTTCCAGCTCAAGGACATCCGCGAGGCTTACGAGCTGTTCAGCCAGCGCAAGGACGGTGTGCTCAAGGTCGCCATCCGGCCTTGAGCACGCGGGTGGGGTCGAGCACTCCCCCACGACGACACCTCGGCCCCGCGCTGTGGGGTCCTGGGAGAGCGCGGGTTCATCGCGACGCACGGCTCGGCCAGGGCAAGTGGCAACGACCAGCGCGACGACCTCCAGCGAGCAGCAAAGCTGCCGTGGACTGACGAAGGGCAGTGCGTCGTCCGTGAGGCTTCCCATCCCTGGCCCGTGCTGGTCGAAAAGTGCTATCGGACCCTCGACCATGATCGAATCGAGTTCTACGACACCGCAGGAAGATGCTCGATCGCTTCAGCAGATGCCGCAGCCGTGGGACTCGGGGTCTGCGTGCTGGCAGCTCCTGAGATCGCCGTGGGAGCCGTGATCGTGCTCGGCGTGGTGGTGGTCGGTGTCGCCATCAAAGAAGCGCTGGATGCCTATGAACTCCGCCACGCCTACCCCGAGGAAGCAGGGACCTCACGAGGAACGAAGGTGGCGTCTCGGGACGCTGAAGCCCAACGCAAGCCCAAGCTCAAGCCCGAGCCAGCGGGGCAAGACTGGCAGCCCCCAGTGCCTCCTGTGCCTGTAGACCGGGCGGGTCGCGCCAGTTGCAAGCCTGTTCCAGTGCCTCACGCAGGCGGGGATGATCCGCACAATGAGTGCGCCGACAGGTTTCCGCCGAACCGATACCCCGGTAAAGACGTGCTCGTTGGCGGCATGCGCTTCGATGCGCTGCAAGTCGGCATGCGCGTGCTGTGGGAGATCAAGACCGACCAGTTTGACACGTACAATGCCTTTCTCCGAGGACAGGTCGTCAAGGGGCAGGTGGCCAAGCTCCGGGAGGAGCGGAACATCGCGCTGTCATGTGGATATCGCTTCGTCGTTGGGGTGAGCACCGAGGCGCACAGAGAGGCACTGGAGCGTGAGATGCCTGAGCTGGAGATCGTCGTCACGGGGTGCAGGCGATGACCACGCAAAGCACCCTTGGCATCATTGTCTGCGCGCCGGCGCTGCTTGCTCGGGATGGTCGCGCGCTCGCTGTCGTCCACGGGATGGAGCGGGCCTTCCCCGGCTTGCGCCTCGAGTGGAAGGTTTCCGAAGAGGGGCGCCCCATTGCCTTACCGCAGCGAGACACATGGCTCTCCGAAGAGGCCAGGGACGGAGGCTTCCCTCTCGTGTGCAACGGCGACGAGAGCTTCCCTGCGATGATTTATGGGTTGCAAACCCCGGCACGCCAGGCGCCGGGCGGGCAGCCGTTGCTTGATGTCCATGCAGAGCTGCCACTGAACGAGGTCGTCGTCGCGGCGGCAACGGATGTGCTTGGAGGGGTAGCCGAGGGGGCCCACGCTTTTTGGGGCCATGCGACGCCGTCTGGCGCGGGTGTCGAGATCGCACGGCAAACACGCGATCCGAGCCACAAGCCAGGGATTCCGCCCCGGGGGCTGCCAGCCCTCAAGCTGCCTGAGCAGCTCCGTGCGCCTGAGCTCCCGCACCGCCTCGGATGGCTGAACTACTGGTCGGCCGCTGCCGCGAAGGCCATCGGGTTCCCGGACCCGACCCGGGATGCTGAACTGCTCTCACGTGCACGGCGCACGTCGACGGGCGGGTGGGTCGTGCGACTCACGGACGCACCGCTCGACCTGGACAACCCCGCCCACCTGGACATGCTCCGATGGGCCTATGAGCGCTTCCCCGAGATCGGCGGACGTGCAGCGCCTTGAGCAGCACCCGGTCCCGCAGCACCGACAGCGCGTTGAGCTCGGTGTACACGACGACATTGGCGATGTTGCGGTGTCTGGAACAGCACGTCCAGCATCCGGTCGCCAGCCTCTCGCCGGTCATCCACCAGAAGCGACTCTGGCGGAAACCCGGTGGCGCGAAGGGCCGCACCACCAACTGCCCCTGCCGGTTCTCCCCTGAGAGAGAACGGCGCGCGACGGTGAAGGTTACTGCGGCGAGAACGTGCCGTTGCTGACAAAGCCGAAGATGCTTGTCGAGCCGTCCGAGAGGCTCGCGTTCGCGCTGAACGGAACGGTCTGCAACAGCGGATAGCCTTCTGGGTCCACCCCCATGGGGACCAGACCGATAGGATCCAGCTCGAACCGGACGTTCCGTTCCATGTTCTCCAGGAAGATCGGCCCCATGAAGGAGGCGAACGGACCACCCGAAGAGTACGCCCCCATGAAGAGGTTCATCGAATGGCCCTGGAGCATGGCGACGAACCGCTGCATCACCGCCCCCGGGACCGAACCGCCCAGTTGGAAGGTCACGGGCGAGGTCTGGACCTGGATCTGCTTAGTGCCGAACTCGACCGACCTCGTGATCGTCGTGGACTCGAAGCTGATGACGAAGGGAATGCTCTTCTCACTCAGCTCGGAGAAGATGTCCGGAGGCTCACCGGGAAGGGGCTGGTAGAGAGGACCGAAGTCAAGGGTGCCGGAGATCCAGCCGCCCGAGTCCACGCCAATGCCCACGTCCGCGGTGGCATCCCCCGGCACCTTGAACAGGAACCGCACCGGCTGCGTCTCCCCCTCCCCCAGCGTGAACGTCAGCGGATTCGGCGACACCAGCGTGACGGGCACCACGACGCCCGGCGCGTCCGTGCGCTCCACGTGCCACTCGCCGTTCATCTGGATGGAGTACGTCCCAGCGATGAGCGCCAGGCTCACGGAGTCCTCGGACGTCTCCGTGATGGTCGCGCTCTGCGGCCCCGTGATGGCGAACGTCGCCCCCACCAGCTTGTAGCTGCGCCCCGCCGACGTCGACACCAGCGGCAGCTCCAGCACTCCCTCTCCGTCGCGCACCACCAGCGTGGACGACTCAGACACCTCACCACACGCGAGCGCCAACAGCGCGATCGCGCCCACGAACCACTTCAGCCTCTGCATGGGACTCCCCCTCAAGAAGACGCCGACGATAGGGTTTTGAACAATGCGCGGTCAAGGCAAGCGGACCCGCACTCGCAATCACAGCCACACCCGATCGGCGCGTGCATCCTACGGTTCATGAGCGACACCTCTGACATCAAGACCGCCGACCTCTGTGACGCCCACGCGGGGACCCCGCACTTCCAGGTCGCGGAGCCGGGGCTCCTGGACTACGGCGGGCGGCGGAGTTTTTCCGGACCCATCAGCACCGTGCGCGCGCCGGAGGACAACTCCCTGGTGCGCAAGGCATTGGAGGAGCCCGGCCAGGGGCGCGTGCTGGTGGTGGACGGCGGAGGCAGCCGCCGCTGCGCGCTGGTGGGAGACGTGCTCGCGGCCCTGGGCCAGAAGAACGGCTGGGCCGGCGTGGTCGTCAATGGCTGCATCCGCGACGCGGAGGAGGTGGGCCGCACCGCCATCGGCGTGAAGGCGCTGGGCACCCACCCGCTCAAGAGCGGCAAGCGC
This sequence comes from Corallococcus sp. RDP092CA, assembly GCF_041903675.1. Classification (NCBI taxonomy): domain Bacteria; kingdom Pseudomonadati; phylum Myxococcota; class Myxococcia; order Myxococcales; family Myxococcaceae; genus Corallococcus; species Corallococcus sp. RDP092CA. The sequence continues at coordinate 39,573 of NZ_JAYESI010000012.1, forward strand.
AACGAGGGCCAGCGCGACGTGGAGGTGCGCTTCGCCGGTGTCACCTTCGTCCCCGGCCACCACCTCTACGCGGACGCGGACGGCCTCGTCACTTCGGAGAAGCCGCTGCGCTGACCTTCGCCTTCCCCCGTGGCCACACGGAGCGCAGCGTCCCGGAGATGGCCCGCAGCGCCTCCGCCCGGGGGTGACCCGGGCGCCACGCCAGCACGAGCGTCCGACCCGGCCCCGGCGGCGCGAAGGGCCGCACCACCAACTGCCCCTGCCGGTTCTCCATGGACACCGCCAGTTGGGGCAGCAACGTGACGCTCCCCACCGCCATCACCATCTGCGCGAGCGTCGTCAGGCTGGTGGCGCGGAAGTCCACCTCGCGCGCGCCCACGCGCGTGCACAGGGCCAGCGCCTGGCTGCGGAAGCAGTGCCCGTCCTCCAGCAGCAGCACGTCCTCCGCGTCCAGGTCGCGCAGGTGCACCTGCTTCTTCTTCCCCAACGGATGCCCTGGCGGCGCCGCGACGACGAAGGGGTCCTCCGCGATGATGACATGCTCCACCTTGCGCCCCAGCTCCGCGTCCAAGGCCAGGAGCGCCGCGTCCAGCCGGCCCTCCTCCATGTCACGCACCAGCGCCGCCGTCTTCTCCTCGCGCAGCCGGAGCTGGAGCTTCGGGTAGCGCTTCACCAGCGCGGGCACCACCTCCGGCAACACATACGGCGCCACCGTGGGGATGGCCCCCAGGTGCAGCGGCCCCGCGAACGGGTCCCCCATCCGCGCCGCCGCCGTGAGCAGGTCCTCCGCCTCCGTGAGCACCCGCCGCGCCCGCGCCACCAGCTCCCCGCCATCGGGCGTGAGTAGCACCCGGCGCGCGTCCCGCTCGAACACCTTCACGCCGAGCACCGACTCCAGCTGCTGCACCTGCGCGCTCAGGGCCGGCTGGGAGACGTGGCACCGCTCGGCCGCCCGCCGGAACCCCAGCGTGTCCGCCACCGCCACCAGGTACTCCAGTTGCCGCAGGGTGAGGTCATTGAGCGAGGCCATGGTCCTCCCTGGAACCGATAGCCTCTCCCTATCACTCCCATCCAAACGATGTCTTGGCCCAATCAGCGGGGCCTCTCTACCTTTCCCACCGTCGAAGCGCCCTGAAGGCCTCACACCAAGGAAAGCGTCCATGTCCCAGCGTCCCACCCTGACCACGGAGGCCGGCGCCCCGGTCTCCGACAACCAGCACTCGCAGACGGCCGGCCCCAACGGTCCGGTGCTGTTGCAGGACCACCACCTGCTGGAGAAGCTGGCCCGCTTCAACCGCGAGCGCATCCCGGAGCGCGTGGTGCACGCGGTGGGCTCCGGCGCCTACGGCACCTTCGAGGTGACGCAGGACCTCACCCGCTTCACCCGGATGAAGGTCTTCAGCGCGGTGGGCAAGGAGACGGAGACCTTCGTGCGCTTCTCCACCGTGGCGGGCTCCAAGGGCGCGCCAGACACCGCCCGGGACCCGCGCGGCTTCGCGGTGCGCTTCTACACGGAGGACGGCAACTGGGACCTCGTGGGCAACAACACGCCGGTGTTCTTCCTGCGCGACGGCATCAAGTTCCCGGACTTCATCCACTCGCAGAAGTACGACCCGTACACGAACTGCCAGGAGCCGGACAACGTCTGGGATTTCTTCTCCTCCTCACCGGAGGCCACGCACCAGTTCACCTGGCTCTTCGGCGACCGCGGCATCCCCGCGACGCTGCGCCACATGGATGGCTTTGGCTCGCACACCTTCCAGTGGGTGAACGCGAAGGGCGAGCGCTTCTGGGTGAAGTTCCACTTCAAGACGGACCAGGGCATCCGCACCCTCACCACCCAGGAGGCGGAGGCCCTTGGCGGCAGGGACCCGCAGCACCACCAGCGGGACCTGTACCAGGCCATCGACAGGGGCGAGTTCCCCTCGTGGACGCTCAAGGTGCAGGTGATGCCGGAGGCGGACGCCGCGAGCTACCGCTTCAACCCGTTCGACCTCACCAAGGTGTGGCCACACAAGGACTACCCGCTGATGGAGGTGGGCAAGCTCACGCTCCACCGCAACCCGGAGAACTTCTTCGCGGAGGTGGAGCAGGCGGCCCTCGACCCGTCGCACTTCGTGCCCGGCATCGGCCCCTCCCCGGACCGCATGCTCCAGGCGCGCCTGTTCGCCTACGGCGACGCGCACCGCTACCGGCTGGGCATCAACAGCACGCAGCTGCCGGTGAACGCCCCCAGGGGCGTGAAGGGCGGCGCGCGCAACTACGGCCGGGACGGCGCCATGCGCTTCGACGGCAACGGCGGGCGCGGCCCCAACTACGAGCCCAACAGCTTCAACGGCCCCGCGCAGACGGACGAGGCCCCGGGCACGGGCTACGCGGTGAGCGGCATGACGGGCACCTTCGTCCACGGCAAGCACGCCGAGGACAACGACGCCGTCCAGGCCGGCGCCCTCTACCGGCTGATGGACGAGGCGGCGAAGGCGCGTCTGGTGGAGAACATCGCCGGCAGCCTGGCGCAGGTGAGCCGTGAGGACATCATCACCCGGGCCATCGCCCACTTCCGCGCGGCGGATGAGGAGTATGGTTCGCGTCTCGCCGTCGCCGTCCAGCAGAAGCGCCACGCTCGCTAGGAAGGAACCCCGACCATGAGCCCCCCGGATGACCCGAAGAACGCCGCCGCCTCCCCGTCCACCGAGGACGCCGCCCTGCTGGACCTCGTGCGGAGCGCCTTCGCGCGGGTCCGCTCGGGGGACGCCGGCAAGCTGCGCGAGCTGCTCGACGCCGGGCTCCCCGTGGGGATTCGCAACGAGCGGGGCGACTCCCTCCTGATGCTGGCCAGCTACCACGGCCACGTGGAGGCGACGCGCCTGCTGCTGGAGCGCGGGGCGGATCCGGAGCAGCCCAACGACGCCGGCCAGACGCCCCTGGCCGGCGCGGCCTTCAAGGGCAACGAGGCCATCGCCACGGTGCTCCTGGACGCGGGCGCGGACGTGGACGGCGCGGGGCCGGACGGCCGCACGCCGCTGATGTTCGCGGCCATGTTCGACAAGCTGGAGCTGATGGAGCTGCTCATCCAGCGCGGCGCGAACCACAAGGCCCGGGACGCGGACAGGCGCACCGCGCTGGACTACGCGCGGTCCATGGGCGCGGCGCGCGCGGCCGCCCGGCTGGCTCCGCAACCCTGAGACGCTCCCCGGGGCTCAGGCGTTCGTGTGGCCCCAGGCGTTCTCGGACGGCTGGCCCCGGCCGTCTCCGCCCCGGGCCGGCGCCTCCTCCACCAGCGAGGTGACGGCCTCCACGATGTGCCCGGCGTCGATGCCGGCGGCGTCCAGCAGCTCCGCGGGCTTGCCGGAGCCGGGCATCTTCGTCACCGCGAGCCGCACCACCGTGGGCAGCTGCTCGCGCTCGCCGGTGAAGGCCTCCAGCACCGCGTCCGCCAGGCCCCCTTCCGCCCAGTGGTCCTCCACCACGATGAGCCGGCCCTGCGCCTCGCGCGCGGCCTGGCGCAGCGTCTTCGCGTCCACCGGCTTCACCGAGTACAGGTCGATGACGCGCACCGCGATGCCGTCCTGCTTCAGTGATTCGTAGGCCTTGAGCGCCTCGTGCAGCGTGATGCCGGCGGCCACCACCGTCGCCACGTCCTGGCCGGACTGGCGCAGCACCTTGCTGCCCCCGATGGGGAACTCCTCCGTCGCGGGGTAGAGCACCGGCGTCTTCTCACGCGTGCTGCGCAGGTAGGTGATGCCCTGGCGGTCCAGCACCTGCGCCAGCAGCTTCGCGGTCTGGTTGGCGTCGCTCGGGTAGAGCACCGTGCTGCCGCCCACCGCGCGCATCATCGCCAGGTCCTCCAGCGCCATCTGCGACGGGCCGTCCTCTCCAATGGACACGCCCGCGTGGCTGCCGCACAGGTGCACCGTGGCGTTGGAGATGGCCGCCATGCGCACCTGGTCATACGCGCGCGACAGGAAGGCCGCGAAGGTGCTGGCGAAGGCCTTCTTGCCCAGCACCGCCATGCCCACCGCGCTGGACACCATGTTCTGCTCCGCGATGAACATCTCGAAGTAGCGCTCCGGATGCGCCTTCTGGAACTCGTTCGCGTACGTGGAGTTGGACACCTCCGCGTCCAGCGCCACCACGTCCGGCCGGGCGTTGCCCAGCGCCACCAGCGCGTCACCATACGCCTTGCGCGTGGCCTCCTTCTGGCCGACCTCGTAGGTGGGCAGCCGCAGCGGCGACGGCTTGCCGTGCACGGTGGCCTTCACCGCCTCCGGCTTCTTCACCTGGATGCGGACGTCGCGCGCTCCGCCCAGCTCGCGGATGGCGTCCTTCGCCTTGTCCTCCGGCAGCGGCTTGCCGTGCCAGCCATCCTCGTTCGCGATCAGCGAGGAGCCGTGCCCCTTCTCTGTCTTGCAGATGAGGCAGGTGGGCTGCCCCTTCTTCGCCTGGGCCTCCGCGAAGGCGCGGTCGATGGCGTCCAGGTCATGCCCATCCAGCGTGACGGCGTTCCACCCGAAGGCGCGGACGCGGGCCGCGTAGGCCTCCAGGTTCCAGCCCAGCTCCGTCTCGCGGCTCTGCCCCAGGCGGTTCACGTCGATGATGGCGCACAGGTTGTCGAGCTGGTAGTGGCCGGCCTTGTCGAACGCCTCCCACACGGAGCCCTCCGCCGTCTCGCTGTCGCCCATGAGCACGTAGGTGCGGAAGGGCAGCCCATCCATCCGCGCGCTCAGCGCCATGCCCACGCCAATGGCCAGCCCCTGCCCGAGCGAGCCGGTGGCCACGTCCACGAGCGGCAGCACGTGCGGGTTCGGGTGGCCCTCCAGCCGGCTGCCGAACTTGCGCAGCGACAGCAATTCCCGGTCGTCGATGGCGCCCACTGCCTTGAAGGCCGAGTAGAGGACCGGGCAGGCGTGGCCCTTGGAGAGCACGAAGCGGTCGTTGTTGGGGGCCTTCGGCTGCTGGAAGTCGAAGCGCAGGTACTTCTGGAACAGCACGGCCATGATGTCCGCCGCGGACATGGACGAGCTGGGGTGGCCCGAGCCCGCCGCCGTGGTGCAGCGGATGCTGTCGATGCGCAGCTGCGCCGCGAGGTCCGCCAAGGTGTCCGCCATCGTTTCGCTCCCGGGGTTGCGGTGGGACGGGGTTGCCCTGCGGGTACTGTGTTGACTGCCCCGGCCTCCGAGAAGCGCTGCCCCCCGCCGGCCCTGTTCGCAGGCAGAATCCGCGAGTGCCTGCCCGCCCGGCCGGCCGCGCGGGGCGGGCCATGCACATGTTTGGGAAACGTCATCCGGGAGCCTCGCGCCCCCGCCGGGAGAATCCATGAATCCGCTGCGACAGCTCGCCGAGTTCGGCCAATCCGTCTGGGTGGACAACCTCCAGCGCAGCTACATCACGAAGGGCACGCTGAAGAAGTACATCGACGAGGACGGCCTCAAGGGGCTCACCTCCAACCCGACCATCTTCCAGAAGGCCGTGTCGGGCAGCGACGACTACCAGGACCTCTTCGACGCGGCGAAGGGCAAGGGCCTCTCCGGCAACGACCTCTACGAGCAGTTGGCCGTGCGCGACGTGCAGGGCGCCGCGGACATCCTCAAGCCGGTCTACGACGCGACGAAGGGGCAGGACGGCTTCGCGTCGCTGGAGGTGTCACCCAAGCTGGCGCTGGACACGCAGGGCACCCTGGAGGAGGCACGGCGGCTGTGGAAGACGCTGGCGCGGCCCAACGTGATGGTCAAGGTCCCGGGCACGGAGGCGGGCGTCCCCGCCATCGAGCAGCTCACCGCCGAGGGCCTCAACATCAACGTGACGCTCCTCTTCAGCCAGGAGCGCTACCGGCAGGTCGCCGAGGCCTACCTCTCCGGCCTGGAGAAGCGCGCAGCGTCCGGCGGGGACGTGAGCCACGTGTCGAGCGTGGCCTCGTTCTTCGTCAGCCGCATCGACTCCATCGTGGACAAGGAGATCGAGAAGAAGCTGAAGGCGGGCGCCACGCCGGAGCAGCAGAAGGCGCTGGAGGGGCTGAGCGGCAAGGTGGCCATCGCCAACGCGAAGCTCGCCTACCGCATCTACAAGGAGCTCTTCGGGAGCGCGCGCTGGAAGGCGCTCGCGGCGAAGGGCGCGAAGGTGCAGCGCGTGCTCTGGGCGAGCACCAGCACCAAGAGCCCGAAGCTGCGCGACGTGCTCTACGTGGAGGAGCTCATCGGCCGCGACACGATCAACACCATGCCGCCCGCCACCATCGACGCGTTCCGTGACCACGGCAAGGTGCGCCCCAGCCTGGAGGAGGACCTGCCCGCGGCGGAGGCGACGATGCGTCAACTGGAGGCGGCTGGCATCTCCATGAAGACGGTCACCGACGAGCTGTCCACCGACGGCATCCGCCTGTTCACCGGGTCCTTCGATCAGCTCCTCTCCGCGGTGGGCGACAAGCTGAAGAAGACGTAGCGCGGTGGCTGTTGGAGACGCGGGACCGGGCCATTCGGGTCGACCCCTTCCTTCCAGAACGCAAACACCGACTCCCGGACCCTGAGCAAGGGGACGCGTTTCGATCCGGCCTTCAACCTGTTCGACGCCACCACCCACAAGGCTCCCTGGTCGAAGTTCCGTTTCTACTGGGAGGGCGAAACGCAGAAGGTGGCCCCCGTGTACTCGGATGGCGACACCAGCGCCTGGCCGCAGGACCTCACCTGAGGGGTGCCTCCCACTCGGTCCTGGAGCTGGTGACCATCGACCATCGCATCGAGAAAGCCACCCTTGAAGCCGCGAGGAACCTGGAGGACGCTTCACTCCCGCCACGGCTCCTCGCACTTCGCCGCCCACTGCCTGGGAGCGCGCTGATCATGAATGGCCATTCCGTCCCGGAGTTGATTGCCCTCTCTCTCCAGGGCGACAAGGAGGATGACGCGGCCTGGGAGGCCGTCCGCGAGCTGCGGGAGCGCGGCAGTGACGAGGTATTCGAAGCCGCCGTGAAGCTGCTGCATTCGGCTTCCGCACGCGAGCGAGGACGCGGCGCGGACATCCTGGCTCAACTGGGTGGCCGGAGACGAAGTGACGAACTCATCACGAAGTGCGCGGATGAAGTCCTGTCCGCGCTGGCCACGGAGCAGGATGCCGCCGTGCTGGATGCGATGGGCGCTGCCCTGGGACACCTTCGGGACGATCGGGCCGTTCCCGCCCTCCAGCCCCTGAAGAACCACCCGGATGCGGACGTCCGGATGGGCGTGGTCATGGGCATGATGCCCCACCGGGATCCGGTCGCCATCCAGACCTTGATTGAGCTCTCCCGCGACGTTGACGAGGACGTCCGGAACTGGGCGACCTTCAGTCTAGGCACCCAGGCGGAGGACGTGGACACGCCCGAGCTTCGGGACGCGTTGTTCGACCGGCTCACGGATTCCAACGCGGAGCTGCGCGGCGAGGCACTGGTCGGGCTGGCGATGCGCAAGGACCCGCGCGTCCTGGAGCCGCTGCGTCGCGAGTTGGAGGGAGACACGGTCATCGTCCTCGCTGTCGAGGCAACACAGGCGCTGGAGGACGTCTCGCTCCTGCCGCTGCTGCGTCACCTCCAGGCCCCAACCAGTCAAGACACCGGCCACTTCCTCAGCGTCCTCACCGAGGCCATCGCCCACCTGGAAGGGCTGGCGCGCTGAGGCCCTGTCATGGGTCGTGAGCAGGAGTGGATGTCTCGCGGTCGCCCGTGGGCCGTGCGCTCCAGCGGCCGCCGGGCGACAGGAAGCGTGCGCGCGCCGCACGTCTGCCTTGCAGCGCGACGATGGGTGCACTAGCCATCGGGGACGAGGGCCGACGGCGCCGACCGCTCGGGTCCTCCGAGGATGACTTTATGGCCCAGCGCCGCCCGACCCGACCTTCCGCCTCCTCCGATACGTCCAAGTCCCGCAGTGCCGACGGCAAGGCCGCCACGAAGCCCGGGGGCCGTCCCGTCGGGGGCAAGACCCCTGCCCCGGCGAAGAAGGCCGCGGTCGCGAAGCCGGTGGCCCAGGCCCTGAAGGCCGCGGCCTCGAAGCTGAAGCAGACCGCGAAGGCCGTGAAGCGCGCGGCGACGAAGGCTCCAGCCACCAAGGCAAAGCGTGTCACGAAGGCCCCAGCAAAGGCATCCACGGCCAAGGCTCCGAAGGCTTCCGCGGTAAAGACGCCGAAGACCTCCGCGAAGCCGCCACTGAAGACCTCTGTCACGAAGACCGCGGCTCAGGCAGCGAAGCCTCCTGTCACGGAAGCACCGAAGACGCCCGCGGCGAAGCCTGCATCGGCCAAGAAGGCACCGAAGGCTTCCGCATCGAAGACCTCCAAGCCTCCCGCAGCGGAACCTGCGTCGTCCGAGAAGAGCCCCCGGGCTCCCATGGTGAAACCCACGCTGGCCGAGGAGAGTCCGAAGGCTCCCGCGCAGACACCCGCCGAACAGCCGCCTCACGTCCCGGAGCCGACCGACGCGAGCGCGAAGGCCTCGGAGCTGACGACCGACGCCAGCACCTCAAAGCGCGCGGCGAAGGCGCCCAAGGGTTCATCCGCGAAGAAGGCCGCCAACACACCTTCTCCTTCGGAGGGCACCACGGAATCCTCCACGCCGGCCCCCAAGGCGGAGACGGGGACCACCGACTCCGTTCCCGCGAGCACCATGGAAGGAGCACCTCCCGCCACGGAAGCGGCTCCCGCCGAAGCGCCGCCGCACAAGACAGCAGGCCGTGCCAGGAAGAAGGCCCCCGAAGCCGCGCCCACCGAGGCTTCCGCCCCTCCCCCCAGCGGGGAGCCCTCGAAGTCGAAGCGTGGCGTCCAGGGCACAGCCGACACCACGGAGGCGCCCGTCCCCGCTCCCTCCGCACGCGCGAAGCCCGCGCGCACCGCCGACCCGCAGTACCTCATCCTGACCGGCGGCTCGCCCTTCCTGCGCGCCATCGGCTCCGTGCGCCGCCCGGACGGTGAGACCCTGCCGGGCTTCGTCAACCTGGCCGTGACCAAGATGTCCGCGCTCCCGCTGCCCACCGAACCGGGCTCCTACGAGTTCCGCTTCCAGGCCAGCAACGGCACCGGTGACTTCAAGCTCGCGCAGCGCGGCGAGACCGGCGCTCCACGCAACGTGCGCGACTTCGAGATGGCCTCCTCGGGCGGCTTCCAGCTCTACCGCTTCACCATCTCCTGAGCCTCGCTCAAGGCAGGAAGCGCGACAGCAGCGTGAGCCCCGGCGCCTCCAGGGGCACGCGGCCACGCAGCGCGCTGAACAGCGACCAGCCGTGGTCCGAGAGCAGGACCACGGCCGCGTCCGCCGCGACGCTGAGCCCCATGAAGCCCACGTAGCCCCCCATCACCGACGAGCGCCACACCACGTCCTTCCCGCGCACCTGGGACACGTTCCAGCCCAGGCCCCGCTGGAAGGCGCCGGCCTTCACCCGAGGCGCCTGCATCCGGTACAGGGCCTTCGTGAAGGACGTCTCACCCCGCCCCAGGCTCGTCTCCAGGAAGCGCATCACGTCCCCCACCGTGGAGTGCAGGCCGCCACCGCCCGGGAGCGCCGGGAAGGTCCAGGGCGGCACGGGCTTGCCTCGCGCGGTGTGTCCCTGCAACAGGCGCGGGGCCAGCTCCTCCGTGACGCGCACCGAGGTGTCCACGAGCCCCATGGGCTTGCACAGCACGTCCCGCATCAGGTGCCCGTAGTTCAGCGCCATGCGCCGGGAGAGCGCGTGGCCCAGCACGCCCATGCCCAGGAAGGACTCGGACGACGGGTGCGGCGGCGGCTGCCGGGGGTGGTAGTCGCGGAGGAACTCGCCGAAGAGGCTCGCGGAGTACTGGCCGAACGGGTCGTCGGGGTTCCGGGGCGCCGCGTCCAGGTTGGGCGGCAGGTGCGGCAGCCCGGAGGTGTGCGTCGCCAGCTGCTCCAGCGTGATGGCCTGCGCGACCTTGTCGTTCAGCAGCGACACGGGGATCAGGTTCCCGAGCGGCTCGTCGAGCCGCACGTCGCCCCGCTCCGCCATCACCGACAGCAGCGCCGCCGTGAAGACCTCCGTGAGGGAGCCCAGGGAGAAGAGGGCATCCGTGGCCGGAGGCGTCCCCTTGCCTCGGAGGCCCTCGACGTGCAGCGCGCCCCGCCACGTCATCGCCGCGCACACGGAGGCCGTCGGGTAGCCGCGCAGGTAGGGCCGCAGCTCTGCGCGGAGGAGGTCGGAAGGGCTCGACATGGAGTGGCGCTTTATGGGCCCGCCACCCGCTGAAGCAAGCCTTCCCGAAGCGGTCCTGTCAGGCCCCACCGTGCGTCGGCGGAGGCCGGTTGCTCGCCGCGGAGCCGTACCAAGAGTCCGACGTGGAGGTGCCCGACTTCTCCGCCTTCGAGCCGCTGGGCCGCCGCGTCCCCTCCCCGTTCCTCACGCTGGACGTGGCGATGCTGGAGGACGGCGGCTGGGCGGTGGTGGAGGTGAATGACGGCGGAGTCTCCGGCCTGCCGCCCGGGCTGGACCCGCGAGGCCTCTTCGCCGCGCTGCTCGAATGCTACCGTGCGTGGTCATGAAGGACTCCGTTCCCACACGCGGCGGGCTGCTCCGCCGCATCGCCGCCGTGCTCCTCGTCGGGCTCACCGCGTGCGGCGGCTGCCAGAAGACGGACGCCGAGCGCGCCGCGAAGGAGCGCGCGGAGATCGACCAGCGCCTCCGCGACTCCATCGCGCTCGTGCCCTACCGCGCCCTCAAGCTCACCGTGCGCGCGGGCGATGACCCCATGGCCCCGGCGGAGGTCGCCCTCCTCTGGAAGGCCCTGGCCGAAACGCGCGGGTGGCCGGACGAGCCGACCAACGACGAGGTGGCGCGCACGATGGCCCGCACGTACCTGGACCTGGGCATCGCCCTCTACAAGACACGCAAGACGCTCCAGACGCGCGACGAGGACGACTTCCCCCTGCTCTGGACCCGGTGGGCCCCCGGCGCGTCGCTGCCGCTGTCCGGCTATGACGCGGGCCAGGAGCACGCCTTCCTCGCCGCCGTCCTGCTGGCGCTGGACATCGCGGAGAAGTCGGGCCGCGTCCCCGCAACGGAGCTCGTCTTCTATGAACTGTCGCGCGCGACGCCCTCCTCCACCTGGCCCGCGCCCCTGCGCGCCGCGGTCCAGGCGAGCCGGGGCGTCGCCTTCTGCCAGGAGGGCTACCACTACGCCGCCGAGGAGGAGCTGACCGGCTTCATCACCGAGACGGAGCACCTGCCGCCAGAGGCCTTCCCCCCCCTCCAGGAGGGCACGCCCGCGCAGTCGCGGGAGGCGATGCTCGCGACCGGGCACTTCCTGCGCGCGTGGAACCGCATGGGCCTGAAGCGCGAGCGCGCCGCGGAGGACGACATCGAGCAGGGGCTGCGCTCCCTCCAGGCGCTGGGCGTGGAGAACGAGCTGACGTGGTGGGGCTGGGCCTTCATCCACACCCGCCGCGGGCACTACGAAGAGGCCGCCGCGTCGCTCGACAAGCTCGCGGCCAGCCCCTACCTGGAGGAGGCCGAGCGGCGCGAGGTGCACGACAGCGCGGAGGCCCTGCGCAAGCACGGCGACAGCCTGCCGCTGTTCCAGCAGACCCGCGCGACGCTGCTCCTGGGCCGGACGCTGCTGGCGCGAGCCGGAGGCCTGGAGCACGTGCTCACCGTGCTGCTGGGCCCGGCGCGGGCCAGGCAGCTCTACGTCCCGCTCGTCTGGATGGACCGGGTGCGCCAGCGCACGACGCAGCTCTCCCCGGCGCAGATGGCCCACGGCGCGGGCAAGAAGCTCGACCTCGCCCGTGAAGCAGGCGCTCGCGGCTGGAAGGCGCTCCAGGAACAGCTGAACAAGGGCGCCGCCCAGGACAGCCCGCCCTGACTCCAACGGGCCATGCCTGCCTCGACGACCCTTCCGGCGTGACCTTCTACTGCGAGGCGAACAACACGCTCCAGCCGCTGGGCTCCAAGGGGTGTGGCGGCGTGTCGTGCAACGGTCAGGACACGCACTGCCCGGCCTTCACCGACGCGCGCGAGTGCTTCTGAGCCGTCACCGCACTCACGGAGCCGCCACTTCGCGCAGCGCCTTCACGGGGTAGTGCCCCGGGGAGGCGCGGAAGCGGCGCTCCAGCGCGCCGGGCGCGAGCACGCCCCGCTCGAAGAGCCCCAGCAGGAAGGCCTCGTAGGTCCCGCCCCGCGAGGGACCCGCGCGCTTCAGCTCCTCGTAGAGGACGAAGGCCAGGACGTGCAGGCCGTCATCGTGGTCGCGGAAGAACTCCGCCCCCGTGAGCGGCCGGCCGCTCCGGTCGCGCAGCAGGCCCTCCCGCTCGCTGACGTAGACGTCGATGGCCTCCGCGCAGTCCTCCTCCGTCAGGCCCCGCGCCGTGGTGTAGCCGAACGCGGGGTCATGCTCGCGCACGAGCCGCTGGAAGTAGGGGTCCGCCTCCAGCGCGGACAGCTTCGCGTCCAGCGCGCCCTCGCGCGCGAACGGCGGGTGGAGCAGCTCATGCACCGCCGTCTTCACGGTGACGTCCGCCGGGTAGGTCGCGTCCGTGAGGAAGTTCCACCCCGTCACCCGGATGCCGTGCGGCTTCGCGAACTGGAGGACGTGCGCGCTCAACGCCGACACCTGGAGGTCCCGCCCCAGCACCGCCTCGTCCCAGCCCACCACGTCGTACGGCGCCACCCGCTCCGCCAGCCCCGCGATGGCCCGCTCCACCCGCGGCAGGTACTCCGCCCGCCAGACGCGCGGGAACTCCACGCGCCTCAGGAACGCCAGCAGGACGCCCAGGTCCTCCCGCACGTCCTCCATCTCCGCGAAGCCATCCTCCCGTCCATAGGACGTGGCCAGGAAGTCCGCGCGCATCCGGCGCCAGGCGGCGTCATCCGCCACCGTCCGCGCCAGGTCCTCCACCGTGGCGGGCCCCGTGACGGAGAACACCAGCGACAGGAACGGCCCCACCATCTTCCCCCCCTGCTTCGCCATCCGCTCGGTGAGGTGCGCGAGCGCGGCCCGCTCCCGCGCGTCCAGCAGCGCGGAGAAGCGCTGGAACTCGTCCGGGTAGAAGCGCGTGTAGAACGCGTCGCCGCGCAGCAGGTTCAACAGGCACAGCGCGTCGTAGGCCTCGGACGGACGCAGCACCCACCGCGTGCGCCCGGAGTCAACGCGGCGCACGGCCGGCGCTGGAGCCGTCGGGGTGGGTCGGGAGCCCGCGCAGGCGGTCCACATCAGCGCCGCGAGCAGGGCCGCGGCGCGGCGGAGGAGGGGCGATTCCAGGAGCATGCCCGGGAGATAGGCCCTGCCGCCTGACTCCGTCTTGGACGAAACCTACCGCGTGGAACCGGATGCACGTCCCGCCAGCCGCCGGTACTCCGCCGGGGTGACGTGCAGGCGACGGCGGAACTCGCGCGTCAGGTGGCTCTGGTCGCAATAGCCCGCCTCCAGCGCGATGTCGCCCAGCGGCCGCTCCGTCTCGCGCAGCGCCCGGCTCGCGCGCTCCAGCCGGGACCGCCGCAGGTACTCCGCCGGACTGCACCGCCACGCCTTGCGGAAGGCCCGCCCCAGCCGCATCGGGCCCACCCCCGCCTCCCGCGCCAGCGCCGCGAGCGTGGGCGGCGGCCCCCGCACCGCGTCCAGCAGCTCCCGGACGCGCCCCAGCCACGGCGGGACGCCGGAGTCCCGCGCCGACGCGCGCACCGCCTCCGCCAGCAGCTCCAGCGTCAACCCTTCGATGGCCAGCGCGGCCACGTCGTCCGCGCACCGGAACTCCTGGTACACGCGCGCCCCCAGCGCGGACAGCCGCGCCGACGTCAGGTCCTCCCGCGGATCCAACCCCACGGCGAGCGCGCTCCGCGACCGCCAGGACGCGTCCGAGAAGTCGATGTTGAAGGTGCGCGTGCGCACGTCCCGGATGCGCTGCGCGTGCTCCAGCCCGGGCGCCTGGAAGGCGACCGACCGGGCCGGACACTCGCGGGCGCGGCCCTCCACCACGTCCGTGAAGCCCCCTTCCAGCGTGAGCCGGAAGCCGGCGTGACGGTGCTGGTGGGACGGCAGCCGGGCCCCCGGCGCATACGTGCTCTCCGTGAGCACGAGCCCCGCCACCTCCACACGCTGGAGGGGCGTGCCCAGATAACGGCCGAGGTCGAGGACGGGGGCGGAGGAGGTCACCCCCCTTCTTTGCCTCGGGCCGGGTCCTATTGCATCCCCGTCCGCTCAGGCCTGCCCGGTCAGCCGGTAGTACGCATGCGGGCGGCGCCAGCGGATGAAGGCGCGCGCCAGCGGGTTCATGCCCCACTGGATGGGCACCGGCTCCACCACGAAGCCCAGTTCGTCCTTGAACTGCTCCAGCTGGGCCGCCTCGCGGGCATGCAGCCCGCCCACCAGCGTCCTGGCCCCGAGCCGGCGGCAGAGCTGCGCGAACTCGTAGATGAGGCCGGTGGAGATGTTCGTCGGCAGCGCCCACGTCGCGTAGTAGGCGCTGAAGCCATACGCGATGCCATCCACGATGTACCCGTCCAGGTAGCCCCCCAGCCTGTCGTCCACCAGGCCCGCCAGCACGCACCAGTGGTCGGACGCGAAGTACTGCCGGAGGCCCTTGAGGTACTCGTCCAGCGTGGGGATCTTCTTGTGCCGCGTGCGCAGCAGGGCGTCCCGGACCACGGGGTAGCCCTGCTCCAGGAGCAGCGACGGCCCCGTGAGCTGGACGATGCGCACCGTGCGCTGGCACTTGCGCAGCTTGCTGCGCCGGTTCGAGCTCAGCCGGCTCATGTCATAGGTGTCCAGGTCCCCCAGCCGCACCACGGGCACCTTGCCGGTGGCGACGCTCGCGGTCTCCGGCGTCAGCGCCGCCCGGTAGCCCCAGGCCAGCGGCGTGGGCGGCGTGGCCTCGTCCGGCGTCAGCCGCGCCAGCAGGTGCACCGGCTGGAAGAAGCCGGGCGCGCCCGACTGCTCCCAGAAGTGCCCCCGGTGGGCGATGACGCGAACGCCCTCTTCTCGCCGGCGCTCGGCGAGCTCCTGCTCCGTGAGACACGTGAAGCGGGCGTCCGCGACATCGCGGAGCTGGGGAAGCGACAGGACCATGAGAACCCCTCCACCAACGGCTCGGAAACGTCAGGAACGCGGCGCGCGGTAGGCGGGGAAGAAGCCCTCCCCCACGTACCCCTGCGACAGCTGCGCGTAGGCCTCCGGGTCACAGATGAGGTCGTGCGTGTAGAAGATGGACTTGAGCGCCTCGCGCTGCTCCCGCGAGGAGTCCCTCGCGAGGCCCCCGAGTTGAAATGACCGCGCCGGGTGTTTCGGCGAACGTCCGCGCCGCGGTCGCCGCGGAACTCCACCGGCAGCTTCGGGTCGACCAGGCACACCTCTGCGCGCAGGTGCCCCCGAAACACAGCGCGGCCCGCCAATCCGGTCGCGGATGAAGATGCTGTTCAGCTCCGCGCCCAGCCAGTCGATGCCGTCCCGCGGCACCCGCAGGGTCAGCCCCCCTCCGTCCTCCACGATGAGACTGTGCGTCTCGCCTTCCACGCGCAGGTGCTGCTCGGAGCGAAAACAGGCAGACAGAGCCGCCCGTTGGACTCCATCTGGCACGAGGACGGCTCGCCAGGGTGTCGCTGAGTGCATGAGTGATCCTCAGGTAGGAACGCACGCGCCGGATGGCTTTGGGGACCAGGCAAGAAGGTATGGGAATTGGCCCCTGGTCCGTCATCGCCCCCTCGGTACAACGGGGATGTCCTGATTCCGGCGCTTGCTGCCGTCCCCAACCCTCAAGGACCAGCCTTGTGTCGAATCACCCGCGAGGCCTATCACTTTCCATACATTTGACACTGCACGAACCTACGCTTGCAATTTTCATCCGGAAGACTGGCCACCCATGAAACACGCCCTATTCTCGGCCATCGGTGTGTTGCTTGAGCGCATGCACCTGGGGCCCGGGAATGCAGATGGCTGATGACACCTTCCGTGAGCGCTCCGCGGGGATGGCAGACACGGGCACGGATGGCGCCTATGAAAGCGCCTCCATCGACGCGTCCCTCATCACGGACGCACGGTGGCGATGCCCGAGGGCTGCTGGTTGTCCGCAGAGCGCAGCGCCAGCCTTTACAGACGCTGGAGGTTTCCGCGTCTGGTAGGGTGCCGCGCCGGAGAGCCTCCGTTGCCGCGACTTGCCGCCCTTCTCGTCCTGCTGCTGGGGACTGCCGTCCCTGCCCAACCCGCCCCCTCCTCCCGCGAGCGCCAGGATCGGCGCATCTCCCTTCCGGACAGCACCTCGGCCTCAATGGTCAGGTGAAAACCGGCCAAAGAGAGAGGGCCGAGACAGGAGGACTCCTACCCTGCGGACTCGGCGGACCGCAACTCCAAGGCCCCCTTGGTGCGCCAGCTTCGAGGGCCGAATTGGACGACGTGGGCATGGTGCAGAAGCCGGTCGAGCATGGCGGCCACGGCGGCGTGGTCGCCCAGGAGCTTCCCCCAATCCACCACGGGCCTGTTGGATGTGATGAGGGTGGAGGCCTTCTCGTAGCGGCGCATGATGAGCTCGAGCAGGTCCTCCGCGGCGGTGGCGGGCAGATTGCGCATGCCGAGGTCATCGATGACGAGCAGCGGGGCGCTGGTGAGCGCATCGAGCTTCTGGCGGCGGGTGCTCTCAAGGCTAGACTCGGCCAGCTCTTCGAGCAGGTGGTGGGCTTCGCGATAGAGGACTCGGTGGCCCTGGGACTGGATGACGGCGCGGCCAATGGCCTGGGCGATATGACTCTTGTCCTCCGCCCCAGGATTTCTTGAGACACCTCTCTGGGGGATAACCTCCCCCCTCATGAGGTGGATGTGAAGAAGCAGCAGAAGCAGGAGAGGACGGCGGAGCGCGGTCGGTTCTCGGCCAGGCGCAAGAAGGAGGCGGTGCTCCGACTGCTCAAGGGCGAGGAGCTCGATGCGCTCTCGCGGGAGCTGGGCGTCACCGCGGCGGTGCTGAACCAGTGGCAGGAGAAGTTCCTGGCGGGTGCCGAGACGAACCTCAAGAGCCGCGAGCCTGGGCCAGCGGACGACGAGGTGCTGCGCCTGAAGGCCATGGTGGGCGAGCTGATGATGAAGAATGAGCTGCTGGCCGAGAAGGCGCGACTCCTGGAGGGCAACGCCCCCGGTTTTCCCTGGAGGAAGTCGAGAGGATGAGCGCCCAGCTCTCGCCTTCCAGCGGCAAGCGGTACGGCCTGGCGCTCGTGACGACCACCTGGCGCATGCCCCGCGCGACGGTGTACCGCCATCGCGCCCGACGGCGCAGCCCCCTTCCTCCGGCAGCCCGACGGGGCCCCAAGACGGCGCTGACGGACGCAGCGCTGCTGGAGGCCCTTCGCGGCGTACTGGCTACTTCGCCCTTTCTGGGTGAGGGCCACCGCAAGGCCTGGGCTCGGCTGCGCGCCCGGGGCGTACGCACCTCGAAAGCCCGCTGCCTGCGGCTGATGCGAGAGGCGGGGCTGCTCGCACCGGGCAGGGCCCGCCGGGTGCTGGGCCCGCGAAACCACGACGGCACCATTATCACCGAGGCACCGGACGTCATGTGGGGCACCGACGCCACCTGCACCCAGACAGTGCTGGAGGGCCAGGCCACCGTCTTCATCGCCGTCGACCATGCCACCTCCGAGTGCATCGGCCTCCACGCGGCCAAGGTGGGCACGCGCTTCGTAACTCCTCGCCGGAGCCCGTCGTGACAGGACCCGGGCCACTACCTGCACCGTGCGGCGCTCGCTGCCATCCGGCGCCCTGGCACCGTCACGCTCCCCTTGCGCCAAGGCTGACAGTCACTCGCGCGGGAACTCCTGGTCGCCCTACCTCGTCGTCCAGACGAGGCACGGCGAGCTCTTACACAATAGCTACGAGCGACGCCTCCTGCGCTTCACCACTCCAACCCTGCTCATCGTCGATGACTTGGGACTGCGGCCACTCACGGGCGAGGAGGGCATCGACCCGTACGAGATTGTCCGCCGTCGCTACGAGCGCGCGGCCCAGGTTGAGACTGTCGCACGCTGACCCCCAGCAGAGGCCCCTGCCGAACCGGTTTGGCCGAACCCGCTTGGACTCCTCCGCCGCGATTCCTGGGCGCTTCACGTCCGGACCTGATTGGCCGAACCGAACAGCGACCTGATTGGCTGAGCCTTGACACACCCGAGGATAGCGAACTGGCACAGTTGGCCGGGAGGAGATATCTCCCGGCCAACCTCACACTACGAAGCACGCCTGCTCAGACGGGATCGCAAGAGGCCGTGCCGCCCGTACAGACCGCACGGCAGTCGTCGGCGCTGTAGCACGGTTCGTTATTGCACGCATCCGCCACACCTGTGGGAGACCAGCAGTACCCCAACTCCGTCCCCTCGTCATTGGCGCCGCGGCAGGTCCCGAACCGAACCCAACCTTCCTGCCCAGCGGTACAGGTCAGGGCTGATTCCTGGGTTTGGAGCGAGGCCTCAGTTGCCGGCTCTCCCGCGCCACAAGCGGACATCGTCATAAGAACTGCGCCAACCATTAGGTTTCGCATTGGGGCTCCCTTGAGGATTTGTGATGCATTCGCAGATCTATCCGAAATGAATTGCCAGGCGCAAGGAAAGAGTTGAAATTGGAAGTCATTGCATTTTTCCCAGGACGTGTTTGGATTTTAAGATGCATGGGCCTGCCATTGTTGGTCGGACGATTGAATGGGGTTGAGCAGGGAGGGTGTAATAATTCGGCCTTACTCAATACTACTGGATCAGATGCGTGACGGTCCTCGAGGAGGAGCGCGAGCGCCGAGTCTGCGGAGGCTGTGACGGACCGGGGTAATGGATCGCAGGCGGGTCACCCGAGCTGTTCGTAGCGGGGTCGGCCAAGCGGATCGCCTCGGGGTCGGCCAAGCGGACCGCGCGGTGGAGCAGTCGAGACGGCGGTCAGTTCCACCCTGAAGCCAGCTGGAAGAAACGCGGCTGGGGGGGGCGTGAGCGCCTACCCGGCCAGTCATCCCGTGCATCTTCGCGAGCTCAAGAGCACCGCCCCCGCTGTGCGGCCAGGGACGCGCGCGGATGAGCTACCGGAGAGTCGACATGGACAGGTTGAGAGAGTTGGTGCGGTTGCACCGCATGGGGACGGGTGCGCGCGAAGTGGCCCGGCTGTTGGGCATGGGGCCGAATACGGAGAGGGCATATCGCGCGGCGCTCATGGCGGCAGGCGCACTGGAAGGCCCCGTGGACGAGGTGCCAGAGCTGGAAGCGCTCAAGGCGCTGGTGCAGGAGCACCTGCCCTCCAAGGTGTCACCGCAGCAGACGTCCTCGCTGGTGCCTTGGCAGGAGCGAGTGGAGGCACTGCTGGGCCAGGGGCTGGGGCCTCGTGCCATCCACGACAGGCTCCGGCTGGAGGTGGAGGGCTTCGCGGCGAGCGCCTCGGCGGTGAAGCGCATGGTGCGACAGCTGCGCAAGGCGCGAGGCGTACGGGCCGAGGACGTGGCCATCCCCGTCGTGACGGCGCCGGGGGAGGTGGCGCAGGTGGACTTCGGATACGTCGGCAAGCTGCTGTGCCCCAGGCAGAAGGTGGCGCGCAAGGCGTGGGTATTCGTCCTGGTGCTGGCGCACAGCCGCTACCTGGTGGCCGACGTCGTCTTCGAGCAGTCGCTGCCGACGTGGCTGCGGCTGCACGTGGAGGCCTTCGAGCAGTTGGGCGGCGTGGTGGAGACGGTGGTGCCGGACAACCTGAAGGCCGCCGTGCTGCGCGCGGCCTTCACTCCGGACGAGCCGTCCGCCCTCAATCGCAGCTACCGGGAGGTGGCCCGACACTCCGGCTTCAAGGTGGACCCGACGCCGCCGTACGCGCCGCAGAAGAAGGGCAAGGTGGAGGCGGGCGTCAAGTACGTCCAGTCCAACTTCTTCAAGGGCCGCGAGGGGCAGGACGTCGACGTCGTCCGAGCGGACTTGAAGACGTGGCTGGCGGAGGTGGCCAACGTCCGGTGGCATGGGAAGACGGGCCGGCGCCCGGTGGACGTCTTCCGCGAGGAAGAGGTGCCCGCCCTGCGGCCCCTGCCCACCCGGCGCTTCATGCCTGTCGCCTGGAAGTCCACGCGCGTGCACCAGGACAGCCACGTCCTCTTCGACAGGCGCTTCTACTCAGTGCCCTGGCGCCTGGTGGGGAGTGACGTCTGGCTGCGCGTCACCGACGCCAGTCTCGAGGTGTACGCCCCCTGTGCCAGCGTAGTTGTCGCCCGGACCGCGAGGCCGGCAGAAGCACCCAGGGGGCGTGAAGGGCAGACAGGACGTGCCGTACACGGAGCAGTTCAAGGAGCAGATGGTGCGCCGGATGATGGGGCCGGAGGCGCTGAGCGCGACGGCCCTGGGCAAGCAGGTGGGAGTGCCCCAGTCGACGCTGTCGAAGTGGCTGAAGAGGGCTACGGTGGGGGTGATGACGAGTGAGTCGGAGCAGCAGCCGAAGGCACTTACTACTTCATGGCCATGCCGCGCATGAGTGATGACCGACTCCGCTCGTTGGTGGAGCGCTTCGGGCAATTGGTCCGCGAGCACGCCGTGTTCCAAGAGGCCTTCGGATTCATCTGATTCAGATGAGGGGATGCCTCAGACTCCCGCCGGGGCGTTTTTTCAACGATGTGACACGCCCCCCCCGCTGAAAGGAACAAGCCCGTCCACGGGGAGGAGGCCGGCGGCGCCGGGCGGACACTCCACGAGCCTTGCTCCCCCGGGCCCCGCCCTCCACGCTTGAGGCCATGACGACCGAATTCATCCTGCTCCGGCATGGGGAGACGGAATGGAACGCCTCAGGGAGGCTGCAGGGGCACCTGAACAGTGTGCTGAGCCGCGAAGGGCTGCGACAGGCGGACGCGCTCGCGGCGCGGCTGGCCACCCTCCCCTTCCAGGCCCTCTACAGCAGCGACCTGGACCGCGCGGTGCAGACGGCCGCCCGCATCGCGGCGCGGACGGGCCACGACCTCCAGCAGGATGCGCGCCTGCGGGAGCGCGGGCTGGGCGTGCTCGAAGGACTGACGCGCGCGGAGGCCAGCCAGCGCCACCCGGAGGTCTTCGCCGCGTACACCGAGGGCCACGCGGACTCCGTGGTGCCTGGAGGAGAGAGCCCGTCCCAGCGCCTGCGCCTGGCGCTGCACTGCCTGGAGGAGCTGGGCGCGCGCCACCCCGAGGCCCGCGTGGTGGTGGTCACCCACGGCGGCGTGCTCAGCGCCCTGCTCCGCCACTGCCTGGGCATCCCGCCCACCGTGCCGCGCACTTTCTCCGTCCTCAACGCGGGCTGGAATCAGTTCGATCTCCACCAGGGGACCCTGCGGATGGTGACCTGGGGGGACGTCAGCCACCTGCGCACACCCAGCCTGGACGACACCTGAGGCGCCCGAGGGACGGGGCCCGTGTCACATGTGACACGGTGTCGCGGTCGTGGGAAACCCCATCACAGTAGTTATCCAGTTACGATAAATTACCGACCAGGCTATTTACAATGAAGTCTGGACTCATCAAGAATCCCGTCGCCTCAAACCTCCCAACAAAAACGGGGTTCACATGATTTCGGCTCAGATGGTGCGTCGCTGGACTGCTGCCAGCGCGGTGTCGCTGCTGGTCGTCGGTTGCGGTCCCCAGACCACGGAAGAGAAGCAGACCCAGCCGGAGACTCCGGCGCCCGCCACCACCACCCAGGAGATCGTCGGTGGCTCGGCGACCACCATCGGGGAGAACCCCTGGCAGGTGTCGCTGCAGAGCAGCAGCGGCAGCCACTTCTGCGGCGGCTCCATCATCAACGAGAGCTGGATCCTCACCGCGCAGCACTGCGTGAACTCGGGGGGCTCCATCTCCAAGCCGGGCCGCATCGTGGCGGGCGTCACCAACCGCACCACCACCACCGGCGGGCAGGTCCGCACCGTGTCGCAGGTGGTCGTGTACCCGGGCTACGTGGACGCCAACTACGGCAAGGACGCGGCGCTCCTCAAGCTGTCCTCGCCGCTGGACCTGAGCGGCGCGAACGCGAAGGCCATCCCGCTCGTCACGGCGGCGGACGAGGCCTCGGGCGTGGGCGGCGTCGGCGCCGTGGCGCGCGTCACGGGCTGGGGCACGCTGTCCAGCGGCGCCTCCTCGCTCCCCACCACGCTCCAGACGGTGGACGTGAACGTCATCAGCAACGCCACCGCGCAGTCCAAGTACCCCGACGAGACCATCACCGCGGACCAGCTGGGCGCGTCCGCCCCGGGCAAGGACTCCTGCCAGGGTGACAGCGGCGGTCCCCTCACCGTCCTCAAGGGCAGCACCCGCGTGCTCGCGGGCATCGTGAGCTGGGGCTACGGCTGCGCCGACTCGCGCTACCCGGGCATGTACGGCCGCGTGTCGTCCTTCGAGAGCTGGATCACCAACATCATCAACGCCCCGCAGCAGCCGACGCAGACGCTGCTGAACCAGACCGGCCTGTCCGGCGCCTCCAGCTCCTTCAAGCACTTCGCCATCACCGTCCCCGCGGGCGCCACGACCCTGACGGTGGAGCAGTCCGGCGGCACGGGTGACGCGGACCTCTACGTGCGCCAGGGCTCGCAGCCCACGACGACGGCGTACAACTGCCGCCCGTACCTCAGCGGCAACTCGGAGACCTGCACCATCACCGCCCCCGCGGCCGGCACCTGGTACGTCTCCGTGCGCGGCTACACCTCGTACTCGGGCGTCTCCGTGAAGGCCACGGTGCCGTAGTCGTCGCCTGACACCAGCCTTGGCGCGGAAGCCCTCTTCCTCCTTCGCGGAGGAGGGGGGCTTTCGTGTTTCAGCGCCACCACGCGCGCGGAGTGTTACACCCGGGGTCATGGCCCGGCCCGTCCCCAAAGCTTCCCGCTGTCCCCACTGCAACGCGCCCTTCGCGCTCCAGCCCGGCAGGACGCAGTACGTCTGTGGCTACTGCGGCGGCGCGTTCGAGCTGGACGGCCAGACCCCACAGGCGCCCGTGCCGCGCCCGCAGCCCCAGGGGAACCAGGCGCTCCCCCTCATCCTCGCCGGCGGCGCGGTGATGATGCTGCTGGGGGTCATGGGCGCGGTGTTCGCGCTCTCCAGCGGAGGCCCGGACCTGCCGCCGCCCCCGCCCAGGCCCCCGGCCCCCGTCGCTCGCCCCGTTCCACCGCCCGTCATCCCGAAGCCGCCCGAGCCCAAGCCCAAGCCGGCGCCAGAGCGCCTCCGGTGGGCAGAGCGGGGCGCGCCCGCGTTCGTGGACGTCAACGGGGATGGGACGGAGGACATCATCGGCCACGTGAGCCGCCACGATGGCGGCGCCTACAGCGACTTCATCGCCGCGTTCGACGGCCGGACGTTCCAGAAGCTCTGGGAGTCGCAGCCCTCGGAGGGGCCGGACGCCTCCCGGTACACCAAGGTCATTGCCCAGAACGGCCGGCTGGTGATGAGCGAGCAGCGCGCGGTGGACCTGCTGGAGCTGGAGACCGGCAAGCGGCTGGGGCGCGCGGCGCTGTCGGACTCGCCGCGCCGGCTCTGCATTCCCCCCGGGGACACGACGGCCGTCTGGGTGGAGGTGGTGGACCACCAGCACCTGCTCTTCGACACGCGCACCGCCACCACGAAGCCCGCGCGCCGCGCGCCGAAGGGCTGCTCCACGCCGCCCCTGAGCCCCCAGACGTGCAACATGAGCCGGCCGCCGGAGCACCCCACCTCGTGTGAGCGCTCCAGCTACCCGCCCTCCGACATCCGGGGCTTCTCCACGAAGTACCTCTTCCGCTCCGCCGGCTACACCCTGTCGCTGGGCACGCGGTGGCCTGGGACGCAGGTGCCCCTGGTGGGGCTGTACGCGCCCGGCAACCGCAAGCCGCTGTGGCACGGCGTCGTGGCGGAGCGGGACGCGCTGGAGCTGCGCGACTCCGCGCCGGAGGTGGGGGAGATCACGAAGGACGCCGTGTACGTCGTCTACCAGTTGGAGAAGGGCGGCCAGCGCCTCATCCGGCGCGACCTGCGCACCGGCGCCGTCGTCTGGGACGTGGCCCTGCCCGAGGCCAGCATCTCCCAGATGACGACCCTCTGGGTCCGGGAGGGCCGGGTGAACGTGTCGCAATGGGGCCGCCTGGACGTGCTGGACGCCGCGACGGGCCAGCGCATCGGCGGCGTGGGTCAGTAGATGGAGATGAGGTGGACCCGCACGCGGGGGTTGCCGAGGTACTCCTCCAGCCGCCAGCGGGTCCGCATGCCGTCCTCGCGGAGGCCCACGCCTCCGTCCGCGGGGGCCTCCGCGCTGGCGAGCGCATCCCGCAGGTGGGACACCGCCCAGCGGTCGAACTTCGGGTCTCCGGAGCCCTCCAGCACCTGGAGGTCGATGAGGCTGCCGTCGCGCGCCTGCCGCACCTCCACGATGGCGACGAGCGCGAGGATGGGGGTCGTGACGTCCGCCATGTAGACGTTCGCCGCGCGCCCGGCCTCCACGGCCGCGCGCAGCCGGTCGGACGTCTCCCGGCGGACGTCGCGGGGCTGGGGCGCGAACGGCGTGCCCGTCTTGCCGAACCGCTCCATGGCCTCCAACTGCTCGCGCTTCAGCCGGCGGACGAGCACGTCGGTGTCGGGAGGGGGCGGATCCACCAGCCGCTCGGCGAAGCCCTGGCGCAGCTTCGCGAAGTAGGGAGGCGTCGCGCCCGTGGCCCGCGACGAAGCGGCCGCGTCCCTCGCCCAGCCATCCACGCGCTGTCGCGCCTCCTCCCCCTCACGGGCCAGCAGCGCCTGGGGGTCGGGCTCCGAGCCGGGGACGTTGCGGAGCGTCCGCCCCGTCGACGGAGGGCCCCCCTTCAGGAGCCCACCGCCCAGCAGCCCGGGAGGGTCGAGCCGGGGTGAAGAGGAGGCGAGCGGAGCATCCGGCTGCTGGGCTGGCGGGGGCGCCTCGGGTGCTTCCGCGACAGGCTCCGAGGGCGCGCTCCCCGCCGTCGCGGGGGCCCGGGCGAGCGCGGGCGCCTCATCCTTCTTCCGCGCGTGAGCGGAGGCGTCGCGCTCCGTCAGGCGCGCGGGGGTGCGCGGTGCGGGTGGGTCCTCCCTGGACGCGGGCGGCGTGGGGCGTGTGTCCCGGGAGACGATCTCCAGCTCGATGACCTGGGACGGCTCCGGGTGCGGGACGCGGGCGGACGGGCTCCGCGACAGCGCCACGAGGAGCGCCACGTGCAGCAGCCCGGACACCCCGAGCAGGAGAAACCACTGTGAGCGGCGGGACACGGAGGTCAGCTTGCTCCGTCCCGCCGTGCGAAAGAAGGGGCGTGGAGCGTGGGTGTTCGACCTCCACGCTCCCCTGCCCTCCCCACTACGGTGCCGGTGCGCCAGTCAGCTCACGACGGGCTCCCCGGACGGCGTGGGTCACGGCATCACTCCACCCAGTGGACCTTGCCCAGGCCGGCGGGGATGAGGTCGCAGACGTAGAAGATGTCGTCGTACGGGTAGTCGTCGTACACGCCGCGCGCGGGGATGCAGCGCGCCTGGCTGGGGTTCGGCGCGTTGAACTCCGCGGCGAGCTGCTGGCAGTAGGCGTTATCGCCCGTGCCACCGCACTCCTCGGTGCACTGGTCCGCGCGGATCCAATAGGGGTTGTAGAGCGGGTACGAGTCCGACTCCGTCCAGCACAGGCCCGTGGCGCACTGGGTGTCCGCGGAACAGCCCTGGCCCACGGCGTTGAGGCCCTGCTCCTGCTGCGTGGGAGCGGGGGTCTGCTGCTCGGGGGCCGCGCCGCCGCCACAGGCGAGCATCGCGAACGAGAAGAGCGTCACGGGGACAGCGAAGAGCTTCCGCATGGGGAGAACCTTTCCAGGAAAAGGGGGAACCCTAAGAGAACCACTTCGGCCAGGATGAGCCAAGTCACATTCTCGCGGCAATGGGAATGCCAGCCAGGCATCTCGCGGGGACGTCCAGCGACGCAGCTCATCCAAGCAGACTGGGGCTCGGGAGGGTTCAGGCCCGGGGCCGTGGGCGCGCGGCGTGGAGTACGCTGGCGTCCCTTCACGAAGAGGGACCCGCCATGTGCCGGAGCATCAAGACGCTGTTCAACTTCGAGCCGCCCGCGTCCGACGCGGAGGTCCGCGCGGCGGCCCTGCAGTTCGTGCGGAAGCTGAGCGGCACCAGCGCCCCTTCGAAGGCGAACGAGGAGTCCTTCAACCGCGCCGTCGAGGACATCACCGGGGTCGCGCGCCAGCTGATGGACTCACTGGTGACCACGGCGCCGCCGCGCAACCGCGACATGGAGGCCATGAAGGCGAAGCTGCGGTCCGCGAAGCGCTTCGCCCCGCGCTGAAGTCCGCCGCGTTCTCCTAGGATGGGGGGAGCCTCCGTCCCGGGAGTCGTCCGGATGTTCCTCGCCTCACTGCTGTCGGTGTTCGCCGGCGCCTGGATGTTCGCGGCGGCGCCGTTCACCGTCACGATGAAGTCCGCGGGCGACTCGGCCCGCTCGGATGGACCCCAGCCCGCAGAAGCACCCTGGCTCCGGGTGGAGACGCGGCAGGGCCCCGACCAGCGCATCCTCAAGAGCCGCGAGCCCCTCCCCGACAATCCCTTTCCGGTCATGCCGCTCACGGCGGCGCAGCAGGCGCGCCTGACACCGATGCAGCACAGCCGCGACCAGCAGCAACTCGCCATCGACATGTTCCGGCGGCCCCGCATCGACGCCTCGCAGAGCACCACCGTCTATGTGTTGGAGGGAAAGCTCAGCGGCGTCGAGGGCGGCGGCGCCACGCCCCTCTGGCTCCATCCGGACATCCCGCTGGGAATCAGCTGTAGCAACGGCCCTGAGAAGGTGAAGGGCCATTCCTCCTTCAGCACCTTCCTCTGTGATTACGACTGAGCGCGATTGCCGACGGACGATCTTCATTACAAGCGACCGAGGATCTCCGCCTTCTTCTCCTCGTACTCGCGCTCGGTGATGAGGCCGCGCTCGGCCATGCGCTTCAGGTCCTCCATCGCCCGGACCGGATCCGCCGGGGGCGCTGGCGGGCTGGCGGGGGCGGTCATCACAAAGCCGGTGATGACGACGTGCTGGGGCTGCTTCGGGTCCGCCTTCACCTGGACACGCAGCCCCGGGCCCCAGGTGGCCGTGCTCGAATGAGCCGGTAGCTTCTTGCTCACCCGGGCCTGATAGGGAGCACGGCCGGGGATGCGCACCTCCAGGAGCAGTTGGAGGATGGAACGCCTGTTGATGCGGAGCGCGGAGTCCCGCACCTCCAGCACCGTGGCCTCCCCAGGCTCTCCATGCTCCAGCACCGCGCGCTCCGGCCCGGCGCCCAAGAGCCCCAGCACTCCCGCCTTCGGTCCGAAGGCCAGGCCCATCCCCCCCGCCACGACGATGAGGAGGACGAGGAGCGCGGGGTCGGAGGTGATGGCGTCGAACATGGGGCCTCCTTGCAGGGGGGCTCAGCTTACCGGAAGCCACCGGCCAGGCCGCGGCTCAAGGGATGTTGATGCGCGAGTGCATGGCCCGGCCGTCGTACGCGGCGGCGCCGCAGCGGGCGTGGGCCCAGTCGCCATTCACCGCGGAGCAGATGCGGAAGGCCTGGATGTTGGAGAACGGCACGTTGATGCCCGGCGTGTCGCATCTCCCCTGGTACGTCCAGGCGAGGCTCTTGTTCACGGACGTCACGCCAATGCACGGGCCAATCCACGCGCCCGTGTCCCGCCGCTGCACGTCGATGGAGTACTGCGCCGCCGTCTCCTCCTCGCTCCACTCCAGGTCCACGAAGGGCGTGACGCCGCCGGGCAGCTCCAGGGACACGTCGTCGGAGATGCCGTCATAGGCCTTCTCCACGAAGGCCCCCCAGACGTTGTTGTTGGAATAGAAGATGCGGAACGCGGCGATCTCTCCCTTCGTCACCACGCGGTCCCCGGCGCTGCGGCACACGCCGTCGAACACCGTCTTGTTGGACTGCCCCAACAGCACCACGGACGTGCACGGGCCCACCACCGACCCGTCGCGCAGCACGACGTCCAACGAATAGCTGTACCCGGCGAGCCGGTTCCAGCGCACGTTCACCTGGTTGAGGGAGGTCATCGCCCCATCCGGCTTGAACGCGACGCGCTGCCTGTACGTGCTGCGCGAGGTGAGGTTGCCCGCGCTGTCGAAGGCGCCCACGTGGAAGATGTTGAAGTACTCCCCCCGCCGCTCGACGATGACGTTGTGGCCGTGGGACTGCACCAGCCGGCCCGCGGAGTTCTTCAACGGCAATGACAGACGCCGCACCGCCCGCGCCCGCGTGAGCTGGGGGAGGGTGTCCGCCATCACGTAGTACATGGCGTACTGGCTGTTGTACCAGCCGCCGCTGAAGACCAGGTAGTAGCGCCCGTCGCGCTTGAAGAGCTCCGGCGCCTCGTTGATGCCCTCCTCGTAGGCCGGCGTCGTGAACACCGCCGGGCCCGCGTGGTTGTAGACCGTGCCGGGCGCGGCCAGGTTGAACGAGGAGATGTTGTTGCCATTCTGGAACCAGACATAGAAGAGCCACCGGTCCGCGCCGTCATTGAACGTCGCCGAGTCGATGCGGATGTTCCGGTTGCACCCCTGCGGCAGGCACGCCGTGCCGGTGGTCGTGCGCGGCCACGTCGTGTTGGCGTTGATGGGCTGGGGCGCGCCGAAGACCAGGTTCAGGTCCGGCGCCGTGGCCACGAAGGTCGTCACCTCCTGGCCCGCCGGCGGACACGCCGCGCCGTTGGGCACCCGGTGCCCGGAGAAGTGGAGCTGGTAGACGCTCCCCACCTTGCCCAGGTCCGGCGCCCACAGGGAGCAGTAGTCGTAGGTCGGGTCCGCCGCGGACGGGTTGTAGTCGCGCTTGAAGCGGAACGCCGTCAGGTCGTTCGACTCATACAGCGGCAGCACCGCCCCGTTGCCGGTGCCCGTGAGGAAGAACAGGTCGTCGTGCTCCTTGTAGACGTCCGGGTCCGCCAGCCACTGCATGAGCAGCGTGCGCGCGTTGTCCTGCGCGAGGGCGCTCCCGGCGAAGGTCGTGGTGACAAGCGACAGCAGCAGCGCGGCGCGGACGGGCTTCATGAGGCCTCTCCATGGAAGTCTTGAAATTCAAGCTTCCAGGGAAGGGGCCGGCCACGCAAGGCCGATGGGTTTTGACCGTCCGGCGGCGATCCGCTATACCGCACTTCGATAATGAATATCAATTTCATTTGATATCACCTTCCTCTGGATTGTCTTTCCCGTGAGCACCTCTCCCCGGCGTTTCCCTCCCCTCCTCGCGGCCCTCGTCGGGGTCGCGGTCCTCGCTCTCGCGGTCTTCGGCTGGCGGGCCTCGCGCGCCCCGTCCGAGCCTCCCGCACCGGAAGGCGCGGCTCCGACCGCCGCGGCGGTCCCCGCGCAGGGAGCGGGCCGGACCATCACCCACGCGCAGGGCAGCACCGTGGTGACCGAGCACCCGAAGCAGGTGGTGGTGTTCGACCTGGCGGCGCTGGACACGCTGGACGCGCTGGGGGTGGACGTGCAGGGCGTGGCGGGTGAGTACTTCCCCGGCCAGCTGGCGAAGTACGCGGACGCGAAGAAGTACCCGCGCTTCGGGACGCTCTTCGAGCCCGACTACGAGGCCCTCCACGCGGCCCGGCCAGACCTGGTCATCACCGGCGGACGCTCCAGCGCCCGGTACGCGAAGCTGGCCGCCATGGTGCCCACCGTCGACCAGACGACGGACGACGCGCACTTCCTGGAGACCGTGGTGGGCAACACGCAGCGGCTGGCGACCCTCTTCGGCAAGGAGGAGCAGGCGCGCGCCCTGGTGGAGGCGATGAACCAGTCCATCGCGACGCTGAAGAGCACCACCGCCAACCGGGGCAAGGGGCTCATCGTGCTGACGTCCGGAGGGCGGATGAGCGCCTACGGGCCGGGCTCGCGCTTCGGCGTGCTGCACGACGCCTTCGGCATCCCGCCCGCGGCCCCGGGCCTCAAGGCGTCGCTGCACGGGGAGGCCATCAGCTCGGAGTTCATCCTGGAGACCAACCCGGACTGGCTGTTCGTCATCGACCGCGACGCGGCCATCGGCGAGGGCGGCGGCGCGCAGCGGCTCCTGGACAACGAGCTGGTGCACCAGACCACGGCCTGGAAGCAGGGGCAGGTCGTGTACCTGGAGCCGGCGAACACCTACCTCATCGGCGGCGGCATCCAGTCCTTGCGGCGCCTGATGGAGCAGCTCTCCGATGTCTACGCGAAGCCCCGACAGCCCGTCGCTCCCTGAGCCGGGCTTCGCGCCGCGAGCCCCCGTGGCCGCCCCCGACGTGCATCCACGGCCCGCGCCGCTGCCCGCGAGCGGGGCGAAGCGCGGCGCCCTGCCGCTGCTCGCGGTGGCCACGCTCGCGGTGCTGGCGCTCGCGGGCACGAGCCTGCTGATTGGCGTGAGCCACGTGTCGTGGGACGCGCTCCTGGCGCCGGCGGAGCACCAGCGCGCCGCGCAGGTGCTGGTCATCAGCCGCGTGCCGCGCACGCTGGCCCTGATGCTCGCGGGCATGTCCCTGGCCGTCGCGGGCCTCATCATGCAGATGCTCGCGCGCAACCGCTTCGTGGAGCCCTTCACGGCGGGCACCGCGGAGTCCGCGAGCCTGGGCCTGCTGGCCGTCACGATCTTCGCCCCCAGCCTGCCCGTCCTCGCCCGGACGGCGGTCGCCGCCGGCTTCGCCATGGCGGGCACGGCGCTGTTCCTGCTCATCCTCCGGCGCATCCCGCTGCGCTCGGCGCTCATCGTGCCCGTCGTGGGGCTGGTGCTGGGGGCCATCTTCGACGCGGTGACGACGTTCTTCGCCTACCGCTTCTCCCTGCTGCAATCCCTGATGGCCTGGACCACGGGCGACTTCTCCAGCGTGCTGCGCGGCCGGTACGAGCTGCTCTGGGGCGCCTTCGTGCTGACGGTCGTGGCCTACGTCGTCGCGGACCGCTTCACCGTCGCCGGCCTGGGCGAGGCGTTCACCACCAACCTGGGCCTGAGCCACCCGCGCATCATGGCGCTGGGGCTGGCCATCGTCGCCATGGTCACCGCGGTGGTGGTGGCCACGGTGGGGATGATTCCGTTCATCGGGCTGGTGGTGCCCAACGTGGTCAGCCTCATCGTGGGCGACAACGCGCGCCGCTCCATCCCGTGGGTGGCGGTGCTGGGCGCGGGCTTCGTGCTCCTGTGCGACATCGTCGGGCGGGTGGTGCGCCAGCCCTACGAGATTCCGGTGGGCACCGTGGCGGGCGTGGTGGGCAGCCTCGTCTTCCTCCACCTCCTGCTGCGGAGGAACGACCGTGTCGGCTAGCGCGCTGCGCCTGGAGGGCCATGAGCGGCGGCTCGCCCTCCTGGGAGGGCTGGCCGCCCTCTGCGTGGTGGTGTTCATGACCGTGGACGCGGGCGGCAGGTGGGACTTCGTGCTGCCGTTCCGCGCGCGCAAGGTCGCCACGGTGCTGCTGGTGGGCTACGCCATCGCCGTCTCCACGGTGCTGTTCCAGACCGTGGTGGAGAACCGCGTCCTGACGCCCGCCATCATGGGCTTCGACACGCTCTACGTGCTGCTCCAGACCAGCCTGCTCTTCTTCCTGGGCTCGCGCACGGTGGCGTCCCTGGACACGCGGCTGCTGTTCGCGGTGGAGGTCGCCGCCATGGTGCTCTTCTCCGCCGTGCTGCACCGCTGGCTGTTCGAGGGCGGCCGGCGGAGCATCCACCTGCTGCTGCTCACGGGGGTGGTGCTGGGCGTGCTGTTCCGCAGCCTGTCCGCCTTCCTCCAGCGCGTCATCGCGCCGGGCGAGTTCGCCTTCCTGGAGGATCGCTTCTTCGCCAGCTTCAACAACCCGGACCCGGACCTGCTCCTCGTCTCCACGCTGCTGACCGTGGGCGCGTCCGTCCTGGGCCTCCGCCTGCTGCGCGCCTGCGACGTGCTGAACCTGGGCCGCGACGTGGCCATCAACCTGGGCGTGGACCACCGGCGCACGGTGTCCGGGCTGCTGGCCGTGGTGGCGGTGCTGGTGTCGGTGTCCACGGCGCTGGTGGGGCCGGTGACCTTCTTCGGGCTGCTGGTGGCGAACCTGGCGCACGGGCTGGTGCGCTCGCACCGGCACGTCCACGTGCTGCCGGCCGCCGTGTTCCTGGCGGTGATTGGCCTGCTGGGCGGTCAGCTCGTGCTGGAGCGCATCTTCTCCTTCGGCGCCAACCTGCGCGTCATCATCGAGTTCCTGGGCGGCCTGATGTTCATCTCCCTGCTCATGCGAGGCGCGCTGCGATGATCGAAGCCCGGAACGTCTCCCGCCGCTACGGGGACACCCTGGTGGTGGACGACGTCACGCTCCAGCTCCCGGAGAGCGGGGTGACGTCCATCATCGGGCCCAACGGCGCCGGCAAGTCCACCCTGCTGTCCATGGTGAGCCGCCTCCTGCCGCTGTCCTCCGGCACGGTGCTGGTGGACGGCATGGACGTGGCGCGCACGCCCGGCGACGCGCTGGCGCGCAGGCTGGCCATCTTGCGGCAGGACAACGCCGTCACCTCGCGGCTCACCGTGCGCGACCTGGTGACGTTCGGCCGCTATCCGCACTCCAAGGGCCGACCGACGGTGGAGGACCGCGCCTTCGTGGAGGGAGCGCTCCACCACCTGGGACTGGAGGCCATCGCCCACCGCTTCCTGGACGAGCTCTCCGGCGGCCAGCGCCAGCGCGCCTTCGTGGCCATGGTGCTGTGCCAGGACACGCACTACGTGCTCCTGGACGAGCCCCTGAACAGCCTGGACATGAAGCACGCCGTGGCCATGATGAAGGAGCTGCGGCGCGCGGCGGACACGCTGGGCAAGTGCGTGGTGCTGGTGCTGCACGACCTCAACTACGCATCCTGCTACTCCGACCACGTCATCGCCATGCGCGGCGGGAAGGTGGCCTTCCAGGGGACGCCGGAGGCGCTGATGCGCCCGGACGTGCTCCGCGACATCTATGACATGGACATCGACATCCATGTCCTCGACGGGAAGCGCATCGCGGTCCATTACCGGTAGGTCCTGGGCTGTGACATGTGTGTCGTGCCCAGGATGAGAGACCGGTGGCTTCGGACAGCCGCTCCCTCTGGGAAATCCTGGCATCGGGCTTGCTCAGGCCCGGCACACCATGTCCCTCACCCACGAAGCCGCTCCCCCTTCACGTCTGCGTCACTGGGCCTCCCGCCTGGTCCTCCTGCTCGCCTGTGTCGGCGTCGTCGCGACGTCAAAGGGCCAGTCCGAGTCCGTGACCTCCGGCCCCCATTCGGGCGCCCCCGTGACCCTCACGACCGAGGCCCCCAGCGCCACGCGTTCGCTCGTCGTGCGGGCCACGACCTCGAAGCCACCGGACATGTTCGCCTCGGCGGAGCTGAAGGCGCGGGTGAGCGCCACGTGGACGCCCGCGGACCCGAGCCTGACCGCGAGCCCCTCGCTTCGCGCCGTGCTGTTCGACCGGGAGCCGCAGTTCTACGGTGAGCCGGCCATCCTCCCGCTGGTCGCGGGCCAGCCGGTGACGATGGAGGTGCCCCTCATCCTCGCGAGAGACTGCAAGCTGGGGGCGAGCTGTGAGTGGACCGCGGACCTGCTCCTCGAGCTGCGAGACGGCGCCGACGGCAAGGTGGAAGTGACGTGGACGGCCTCGGCCGAGGCGTTCATGACCGACTCCGACCTGCCCAAGGACTTCACCGTGACCCTCTCCGAGCCGTGACCTCGATGGGAAGCCGCTCCGGCGGACGTGGAGGCCCTTGAAGGCCGCTTCACGTTCGCCGTGGGCCCGCTGCGCGCGGTGACAAGCCCCGTCACCGCGCGCGCTTCGGGCGGGCCCGGGGCTTCGTCAGCGGCCGGGGAGGCGGCTTCGCGAGCGCCTCCGCCTGCGCCCTGATGGTCTCCGCCAGGAAGTCCACCACCGCGCGCACGCGGGCGTTGTGGACCAGGTCCTCGTGGAAGACCAGCCACACCGTCCGCTCCAGCTCCGGCAGCGCGTCGCGGAGCGGCACCAGCTCCGGGTGCAGGTGGCCGAAGAACGCCGGCAGCAGCGCCACGCCCAGGCCCTCGCGCGCGGCCTGGAGCAGCCCCACGATGGACGTCAGCCGCACCCCGACCGTGGCCTTCGCCGCGTGCACGTCCAGCCACTTCGACTCCGGCCACCGCCGCGAGTCCTGCGCGTACCCCACCACCGCGTGCCCTTGCAGCCCGGCGTCGAAGCGCACCGGGCCCCGGCGGGCGAGGTAGGCCTTCGACGCGAAGGGCACGACACCAATGGCAGCCACCTTCCGGGCCCGCAGCGACGCCTCCTGGGGCCGGACCAGCCGGATGGCGACGTCCGCCTCGCGCCGCACGAGCGACAGCGACTCGTAGCCGGAGAGCAGCCGCAGCTCGATCTCCGGATGGCGCTCCTGGAACGCGGCCAGGTACGGCATCACGTTGTGGATCAGGAACGAGTCCGTCGCGGTGACCGTCACCGGCCCGGAGGAGCGCAGGTCCTCGCCGCTGGCGAGCCGCTCCACCCGCAGCGCCTCCGCCTCCACCGCCTCCGCGGCCGGCCGGATGCGCAGCGCCACCGCCGTGGGCCGGAGGCCCGTGGGCGTCCGGTCGAAGAGCCGCGCCCCCAGCTCCTTCTCCAGCGCGGCCAGGCGCCGGCCCACCGTGGTCTGGTCCACCTTCAGGCGTCGCGCCGCCGCGGAGAGGTTCCCCTCCCTCGCGATGGCCAGGAAGTGCCGCAGGTCGCTCCACTCGGGCATGGCCTGCATTCTCGCAGAGGCGCTCTGCGGATTCGGGCATTTTCGCAGACCCGGCCCATCGCCATCCTCCCCGGCGTTTCCTTCCACCGAGGAGTCCCTCCCGTGAAGACCCTTCCCAGGCTCGTCGCCGCCGTCGCCGTCGTCTCCGCGTTCACCTTCGCCGCCGCCAGGGGCAAGGAGTCCGCCGCCTTCCAGCAGACCGCCTATGACAAGCTCACCTGGACGGAGATGATGCCGGGCGGCCCGTCCGTGCACGTCCTCTGGGGCGACATGAAGAAGGGCCCGTACGCCCTGCTGATGAAGTTCCCCGCCGGGTTCGACTCGGGGCCGCACACCCACTCCGCCGACTACCACGGCGTGCTGGTGAAGGGCCGGATGACGAACACCAGCGAGGGCGCCGTTGAAGCGGGCGCCGTGGAGGCCGGCAGCACCTGGGACCAGCCCGGCAAGGTGGTGCACCGCAACCAGTGCTCGCCGGACGCCGAGTGCGTGCTGCTCATCGCGCAGGACAAGCCCTTCGACTTCGCGCCCGCCAAGGCGAAGTAGCCGCCCGGCGATGCGTCAGACCCGGATGGGCACCACCAGGGACGCGGCGTAGCCGTCCGTCGTGTTGCCCGTCACGGTCGCCAGCTGCGTGGACGCGCCGTCGCTGAACACATTGTCGCTGGAGAGCGAAACCTGGCTGAGGTTGCGGACGCTCTGCGAATAGCCAGACGTCGCGTAGACGGCGTCGCAGACGTCCTCCGGCAGGGCCAGCTGGGACGTGGCCACCTTGTTGCGCGAGGAGGAGGTCGCGTCCACCGATGGATAGACTTCGAAGTGGATGTGCGGCCAGCGGCCGCTGTAGCAGGCGGGGAAGATGCTGGTGAAGGTCACCCTTCCCTCCTCGTCCGTCACCTGCACGCCGCGGAGGTAGTTCTCGTTGGTGACGCCCGACGAGTACATCGAATAGCGCCCCGCCTGGTCGCAGTGCCACAGGTAGATGGCGTAGCCCCGGAGCGGCGTGCAGCTGTCGTTGCTGGCGACCAGCGTGAGGGTGATGGTGAGCGGGATGCCGGCCGCGACGCCGCTCGCGCCCGCGATGCTGGCGCGGATGTCGCCGCGGACGATGCCCGACAGCACCAGGGCGTTGGCGCCGTTGGAGCCGTCACCGGGATAGGGGCCAGCCGTCTCCTCGGGAATCCTCGCGCAGCCCGAAGCGTCGCCGCTGCCGCTGGAGTCCGTCCCACCGCAGCCGATGACGGGGATGAGGCTGGTGAAGGCCATCCAGCGCAGCAGCTCCCGCCGGTCCGTGCGCTTCGCCAGGACCCGCAGGTCCTGCTGGAGTCCCTCGTGGTGGTTCCATTCGTCGTCACTCATGCGCAAGCCCCCTGGGAGTGACCCTGACGGTAGGGGAAGAGTCTTAAGCGGGTCCTAAGGCCCGGGGGTGACGCGTTTTTGCAATCCAGGCGCGGGCGCCTGGCGTATCTGTCCGGCCACCAGCCAAGGGAGCGGATATCCATGATGAAGCGCGCGAGTGGCCCTTTCGACGTCAAGCTCACCCCCATGCCGCCAGAGGCGGACGCGGTGGAGGCGGCTCCAGGCCGGATGACGCTCGACAAGCGCTTTCACGGCGGGCTGGAGGCCACGAGCCAGGGGCAGATGCTCGCGGTGCGGGCGCAGGTGGACGGGTCCGCGGGGTACGTGGCGATGGAGCGCGTCAGCGGCACGCTGGACGGCCGAAGCGGCACCTTCGCGCTCCAGCACTCCGGGACCATGACGCGCGGTGCGCCCCAGCTGGTCATCACGGTGGTGCCGGACTCCGGAACCGGCGAGCTCACGGGGCTCGCCGGTTCGATGACCATCGACATCGCGCCGGGCGGGAAGCACTCCTACGACTTCCAGTACACCCTGCCCGACGCGCCGTGACTCACGGTGCGCAGTAGCGGACCGCCTGGAGGGTGTGGGCCTCCGGGCGCTCCGTGGAGGTCATGACGAGCGCCCCCATCCAGTGCTCCGGCAGCTCTTCCAGCATCACCCACTGCGCGTACCGGTGCAGGGGCATGAGGTCAGCTCCGGGCGACAGGTCCTTCGCGGTGCCCCCCTGCCCCAGGGCCCAGAAGCGGCCCCGCCACCCGAACGAGGAGTCGCCGCCCTGCGGGTCCCTGGACACGGAGAGCCACGCCGCCTCAAGGCCACGGGCTGTCACCGCGGCCCCGTACCAGGGAACTTCCTCCGGAGTCGTCACGGCCAGGGTGCGCGTGGTCCCTTCGCCGAAGAGATTCCCCAGGACCTTCAGCGCGCGCTCCCCGCCCGCCACGCTGCGCAGCACGATTGCCGGGGAGTCCAAGGCCCCCCCTGCCACCGCGCCCAGGTCCACGAGCCGGGCCGTCGGACTCTCCTCCACGGAGAAGGTCCGCTCCTCGCCCACGGGTTGCAGGCTGGCATCGAGGTGCTGGAGCCGCAGCAGCCCTTCGGAAGCGCCTTCCTTGAGCTCCTGTGCCAGCACGAGGAAGCCACCGTCGCGCAGCCCCATCACGTCCACGCCGTGGAGCACCTTGTCCTGCGCGAGCACCTGCATCAGGACGCGAGGAGCCACCACGGTCTGGCCGTCGAGCTCCGTGAGCGTGCCCCACAGCTCGCGGCCAGCGGTGCCCAGGGAGGCATCCCGCCATGCCGCGAAGACCCGCGTCCCGTCCGCCGACACGGCCGCCGCGGTGGCCCTGTCCCCGACAGCCTGGTCGAAGAGGAGCGCGCCGCCCTCGGGCTCACCCTGGCGGGTCACGCGATGGCCCTGCTCGTCCAATAGGAGGAGGTGGCCCCGGGTGTGGTCGCCGCCCGGCCCCGCTGACGCGTAGTACAGCGCGGGCCCCTGGGACGTGCGCAGCAGCCGGGTGCTCACCGAGTCCAGCGACGAGGCATCCTGGACCTCCACCGGGATCTCCGTGGTGCCAAGTGGAGTCAGCGCGGTATCCAGCCGGATGACCCGGACCACCGCCTCCCTGTCGAAGACCGCCGCCAGGATTCCGTCCGTCACCCGGACGCTGCTGATCCGGCCCCCATGCGGGGGCAATCCCAGCGACGCGACCTGGGACCAGGTCGGAGGGTCCGTCACCCCGTCGCAGTCGTTGTCCAGCCCGTCGCAGCGCGTCTCCGTGGCCTCGTAGTCAGCGCCATACGAGCGCGCGGTGCACACCGGCTCGTAGGCCCCATCCACCACGGCCCGCCGGGCCCCCGCGCAGACGCCTTGCGCCTTCTCACAGGGCAGCGGTTCCCCCAGTGAGCCCGCGTCTGTTCCTGCATCCGAGGTCCCCGCATCCACGGTCCCCGCGTCCGGAAGCGGATTCGCTGGCGGATCCGAGTCCTCACATCCCCCCAGAGCCCCGCTGCCCACCGCCAGCACCACCGCCCAAAGCCTTGTCCAGCTCATCCGAACTTCCATCATCCCCTCTTTGGCGAGCTGACATTCGGCCTCGCCAGGGGACAAAGCCTAATCCATTTCGAGTTCAAGAATGCACAGGTCATGCACTCCCTCTCACTCGAAGCCAAGACAGGGCTTGAAGAGCCGCGAACCAGGCGCCTCCCGCGAGCACATGGCGCAGGTGGTTCATCCGGCCCCACCGCGTCGCGGTCTCCACGGCCTCCGTCCTCCAGCGCGCGCGACGAGGCACATCCCTTCTCGGGAGGAAAGATTCGGCCCGGCGCACGTAGAAGAGGATGAGCCCCTTCCCAGGCACCCCACCATGGCCCGCCCCAAGAGTCCCCGCTTCTGGATCCTCCTCACCGTCGGAGGCGCCTGCGCGTTCTGCTGTACCGGCACCCTGGGGCTCATGGCCCTGGGCTTCTTCGCGGGGAGCGACAGCGCCACGCCCGGAGCATCCGGCACGGTGAGCAGGGCCCGCGGCGGGACACCCGGGGAGCCCGGTGGCTTCGCATTCAACGCGCCAGCGGGCTGGAAGACACAGGAGGACGGACGGTTCATCGTCGAGTGGAACGACCGGAGCGACACCCTGGGCGTGGAGGCGCTCCGGCTGCCGAGCGTGCCCGGGCTCGACGATGGCGAGGGCAAGCTCGCGCGGATGTGGCAGGAGCGCGTGGGCGCGGACTGGAACGACGTGAAGCCGGACCCGCTGGTGATGCGGCGCTTCATGGCCAACGGCGCCCGCGCCTTCTTCACCGCCGCGGTGGTGCGCGCGAAGCACAACGGCCGGGACTTCCGCGTGAGCCTCTACCTGGTGGAGGCGGGCGACCGCCTGGAGCCGCTGGTGTTCATCCAGAGCTTCATGACGCCCGGGGGCGTGGGCGAGCACCTGTCGGCGTCGTACTCCTGGAGCACGTCCTACGCCCGGGTGGAGGAGGCGCTGAAGGGCGTGCGCGGAAGCCCCGTGGGCTTGCCGCTGGTGGACGACGCGGAGGTGGTGGGCCACTTCCTCCACGACAGCGGCACCAGCGCCCAGTGGGTCAATACCTATACAGGAAGCACCACGATGACGGCGGTCTCCGGCCGCACCGAATACACCTTCGGTGCGAACCACTCGTTCCACTACAAATACGCGGGCGCGTCCGGGCAGGTGGGCGCCATGAAGTTCGGCTCCGAAAGCGACCAGGGCACCTGGAGCGTGAATCACGACGTGCTGACGGTCACCGGC
The DNA here is from genome assembly GCF_041903675.1 of Corallococcus sp. RDP092CA. Classification (NCBI taxonomy): domain Bacteria; kingdom Pseudomonadati; phylum Myxococcota; class Myxococcia; order Myxococcales; family Myxococcaceae; genus Corallococcus; species Corallococcus sp. RDP092CA. The sequence continues at coordinate 78,813 of NZ_JAYESI010000012.1, forward strand.
GCCCGCTGGACGCGGAGGTTCCTGCTCATGGGGGCCGCGCGCTCGCCGGAGGGCAAGCGCACGCTCCACCTGATGCGCGACAACGGAGGCTGGTCGCTGGCGCCGGGCGCCATCGGGCAGAACGGCGAGCTGTACGTGGCGGCGGACTGAGCCTCCACCGGGCCGGTGACACCGCCAGGAAGCGCCGGTGTTCCATCCGCCGGCCGGACTCGCCGGCCCTTCGCTCACAGGAGCTGGAACATGGCGGTCCTGCACCGCGGACTGCGGCTGGGGATGGCATTGCTCGCGAGCGTCACGGCCCCCGCCTGCGGGCCGGAGACGCCAGCGGGAACCGCGCCGGAGGTGAGCGAGTGGGAGCTGGAAGCGGCGCACCCGCCCCTGCCACCGCTGAACCGCGAGGCGCTGCGCCAGGCCATCGCGGGGCTCCCCAACGCGGAGGTGTCCGGCGCGCTGGTCCGGGTGAGCGGCGCGGACGGACGCTGGCTGGGCACGTCCGGCGTGGCGGACCTCCGCACCGGCGCCCCGGTGCCCGCGGACGCGCGCTTCCGCATCGGCAGCATGACGAAGACGTTCACGGCCACCGTCGTGCTGCAGCTCGCCGCCGAGGGGCGCGTGGACCTGGACCGGCCCGTCCAGGACGCCCTGCCGCGCCTGCTGCCCGCGGGCGTCTACGCGCCCATCACCGTGCGCCAGTTGCTCAATCACACGCATGGCCTGCCCGGCGTGCCGGTGCCCCAGAAGGACCCGGACTGGTTCTTCCAGAACCGCTACCGGCGCTTCAGCCCCCGGGAGCTCGTCGCGCTGGCGCTCCCACAGGGCCCGCGCTTCGCTCCGGGCACGCGGCAGGAGTACGGCAACATCGGCTACATCGTCGCGGGGCTGCTCATCGAACAGGTGACGGGCCGGCCCTACGGGGACGCGGTGCGCGAGCGCATCCTGCGGCCGCTGCACCTGCGCGACACCTTCGTGCCCGGCACTGACGTGACGATTCCCGGGCGCCACGCCCGAGGCTACGAGGAGGTCGCGCCGGAAGGGACAGCATGCCTGGCGGGGGCCATCACGGCTGGCTCACGCTGCCTGGTGGACGTCACCGAAGCCAGCCAGTCCGTGCCCTGGGCCGCCGGAGAGATGATCTCCACCACGGAGGACCTGGACCGCTTCCTCGTCGCGCTCTTCCAGGGACGGCTGCTGCCACGCAAGCAGCAGGAGGAGCTGTTCACCGTCCCGGACGTGCCCGCCGCGGGAGGCGGCAGCGCCAGCTACAGCGCGGGCCTCACCCGCTTCGACATCAACGGCGTCACGCTCTGGGGCAAGAGCGGCGACCGGCACGGCTACAACAACGGGATGGGCGCCACGCGGGACCTGCGCAGGCGCCTCGTCTTCTCGGTCAACACGCTCCACATGGGCGGAGCGCAGCCGGACATCGCCGCGCGGATCATCTCCGCGGCGCTGCAGGGGCCCTCCCAACCCTGAGAGGGCCGCGGGAGGGCGCCTACTTCTTCACGGCGGACTTCGCCTTCGCCTGCTCCGCCTGCTTCTTGAGCGCGAGCAGCGTCCCGCGGGCCCGCTGCGTGGACTTGCGGCGCAGGCCAGGGTCGTACTCGATGGCCTTGCCCAGGTCCTTCAGCCCCTCCGGCACCTTGCCGCGCCGCAGGAGGATCTCCCCGCGTCCCACCAGGGCGTCCACGTTGGAGCTGTTGAAGCGCAGGGCCTGGTCGTACTCCGCGAAGGCCTCATCCACGCGGTCCGCCGTCATGTACGCGGCGCCCAGCTGCGCGCGGAACACCGTGTCGTGCGGCGAGGCGGCCACCAGGCCTTCGAAGATCTGCAGCGCGACCTTCGTGCGGCCCGCCTGGAGCATCTGGTGGCCCGTGGCGGCGTACTTGTAGAGCCGCTCGTTCGTCATCCCGAGGAACTGGCCCAGCGTCACCTCTCCCCGGATGAGCTCCTCCGTCAGCGGCGGTCCATCCACGGGCCCGTCCTTGGGGGACTCGGCCTTCTTGCTCACGGACTTGCTGCTCACCGCCTTGCTGCTCACGGGCACCTCACGCCGGGGGACCTGGTGCAAGCGTCCCCCGAAGCCAGCGGGTTACGGTCAGACGAACAGGTTGCGCTTGACGATATCATTCAAGCGGCCGACGTCGTCGAGCGCGCTGAACATGCTCTTCACGCTGTCGAAGGCCTTCTGGATGCCCTCGCGGTGGTCGTCCTTGTCGTACTTGCCCAGGTCGTCCGTGCCCGTGAACGGGTTGAAGCCCAGCGCCTGGGTGTTGCCCAGCGCGTTGAACGTCTTGGTGACGGCCTCGGTGGCCTTGGTCAGCGCGTTGTCGCGCGTCGCGTCGAAGGTCGCCTTGGTGAACGTGGCCGAGTTCGTCTTGCCGTCCGCGCTGGAGATGGCCTTCTCGCTCAGCGTCATGAAGTCGCCGGTCTTGAACTTGTCCACCGTGCCGTCGTTGCCCGTCACCTCGCGGCCGACGTAGGACCAGGAGGCCGTGGAGTCGCCCATGTTCAGGCGGTCCTCGAAGTGCTTGGTGGTGAAGTCCGCCGAGGTCTCCCAGCCGTCCTTCGTGATCTGCCCGACCTTGCCCTTGCCCTTGTCGATGTCCGTGACCTGGATGTGGTCGTCGCCGCAGGTGATGTCCAGCTGGCCCGTCACCGTCATCCCGTTGCCGTACGGCACGGTGCCCACGTGGATCTGCGTGCCGTCCCCCAGCACGAAGGTGGTGTCGCGCTTGAAGTCGAACTTGCCGCCGTCGCTCTCATCGACGTGCGGGTCGCCCCAGATGCGGGTGCTCTTGCCGTCCGGGCCGGAGATCTTCCACTCCTGCTTGCCCAGCTGCTCGATCTTGTAGCCGCCCGGCGTGGTGATGACGCCGTTGTTGTCCACCTTGAGCTTGTCCGCGGGGCGCATCAGCGCCTCCCACTTCGGCGCCTCCGAGGGGAAGGCCCCGCTCGTCGAGGCCCCCTGCTGGGTGTCCGCGGGCGCCTGGCCCGTCACGAACGAGCTGCCGTCCGCGGTCTTCGTCGCGGTGGCCGGCTGCGCGGAGGCCTGCTTCAGCTGCGCTTCGATGAGCGACAGCGCCTCGTTGGCCGTCGACTCGATGAGCTTCAGGTTCTTCGCCAGCTCCGCCTCGCTCAGGCCGGGAGCGTTGGTGTTGGCCTGGAGGACTCGCGGGCTGCTGCCGGTGGAGGTGATGCCAGCCATGTTTTCCCCTCGGTGATGGGCGCCTCGGACGGCGCGGAATGTCTAAAGCGGGATTATCCAGCGTCCACGATCAGAAGTTGTGCCTACACGGTGAATTCCAGCGGAGCGGGAACCCCGGCGCCAGCCCCGGGGAGAGGGCTGGCGCCATCCCCGCGAAACTACTGGTTTTCCAGGGCGGTCCGCAAGCCGGTGAGGAAGGCGTACTTGATGGCGGTGGCGTTCTGCTTGTCCTTCACCATCTCGTGGGCCTTGTCCATCCAGGCGTTGATCTCCGCCTGGCTGGGGCCCCGGCCGTTGGGCCCCAGGACCTCGCGGAAGGCCTCGGAGAGCAGGCGACGCAGGGTGCCATCATCCGTCTTGTCCAGGCCGTCGCGGGCCTCGCGCATCATGGACGGCAGGTTCATCTTCACCCCGGTGGCGTTCATCTTGTCGTCGTCCACCAGCTTCCGGGCCTTCTGGGTCCACGTGTCCAGCTCACCGGCGTTGGGCTCGCGGCCGTAGGTGTCCTTGAAGGCGTCCTTCACCAGGTTGCGCAGGGTGCCGGTGTCGGTCTTGTCCAGGCCGTCGCGCACCTCGCGCATCATGGACGGCAGCGTGGTCTTCACCCCGGTGGCGTTCATCTTCTGCTCGTCCACCAGCTTCTTGGCCTCGCCCTCCCAGCGGGACAGCTCGCTGGCGGAGGGCTCGCGGCCGAAGGTGCTCTTGAAGGCGTCCTTCGCCAGGTTGCGCAGGGCGCCGGCGTCGGTCTTGTCCAGGCCGTCGCGCACCTCGCGCATCATGGACGGCAGCGTGGTCTTCACCCCGGTGGCGTTCATCTTCTGCTCGTCCACCAGCTTCTTGGCCTCGCCCTCCCAGCGGGACAGCTCGCTGGCGGAGGGCTCGCGGCCGAAGACGGACTTGAAGGTCTCCTTCGCCAGGCCGCGCAGCGCGGCGGGGTCGGTCTTGTCCAGGCCGTCGCGCACCTCGCGCATCATGGAGGGGAGCGTGTACTTGATGGACGTGGCGTCCATCCCCTGGTCCGCCAGCTTCTGGGCCTCGGCGGCCCAACGGCTGAGCTCGCCTTCACCGGGGGCCCGGCCGAAGGTGGTCTTGAAGGTCTCCGCCGCCACGTTGCGCAGCTCGGCGGCGCCAGGCTTCGTGGCGGTGCCGGCCTGGATGGCGCGCAGCTTCTCGATGACGGCGTACTTGATCTCCGTGGCGTTCTTGCCCTCCGCGGCCAGGTCCTGCGCCAGCTTGACCATCTCCCGGCGCTCGCTGGTGGAGGGGACGCGACCAATCTGCGTGTAGGCCTCCGACACCTTCCTGTCGACGGCGGACGCGCTGGGACGGCTGTCCGGAAGCATCGGCCCCGCGGGCGTGGGGGACGACTGAGCGGCGATATAGCTGGTGCGGGCCACGCCCTGCGGCGCGGCGGTCGTGGCCGCCTGCGTCGCGGACAGCTGCTGCAATCCCTGAAGGAACTGGAGCTCCGCCGACGCGTTCGGCTTCGTGGTCGTCTGTGTCTGGGAATTGGAAAGAACAGCGTTGAGCGCTCGTTCAGTGACCTTCACGGAATCTCCTTGGGCACAGCGGGAGTCCTCCCCCGTCTCTAATTATCCAGGGATACCATGTAAAGTTGCCGTAAACATTGGAACCGGAAAAGTGCCGGAAGAATGCAAGGAATCCCCCAACCGGCATCTCCTTCCGCGGGCATGTGCGCTGACAGGAAATGGATGCCTGGACGACAACCCGGCGGCATCCGGTCCGGCTCCGTGGTAGGCGGGCAGGCCCAGGCGTCCTTTTCCAGACACACGCGCCACCCACCTCGCCCGGAGGGCCACGCATGGCCGCCCCCGACACCCCTGTCCTCATCGGTCGTTCCAGCTCGCACTTCACCCGCATCGCGCGGCTCTTCGCCTCGGAGCTATGCGTCCCGTGTTCCTTCCAGGTGGTGCGCGATCTCCTGTCGACCGACCCGGCGGACTATGGCGGCAACCCCGCGCTCCGGATCCCCGTCCTGAAGAGCGCCGGGGGCGCCTGGTTTGGCGCGCTCAATGTCTCTCGCGAGCTGTGGCGGCGGTCCAGCCCCAGGCGTCGGGTGGTGTGGCCAGAGGACCTGGACGTCCCCCTGCTGGCGAACGTGCAGGAATTGACGCTGCAAGCCATGGCGACGGAGGTGACGCTGGTCATGGAGAAGATGGCGGGCGCCGGAGAAGGCACGCGCCACGCGCTCAAGCTGCGCGAGTCCTTGCTCAACATGATGGCGTGGCTGGAAGACAACGCCAATGCAGCGCTCGCCGCCCTGCCGCCCGAACGGGACCTGAGCTACCTGGAGGTCACCCTCTTCTGCCTCGTGACCCATCTGGAGTTCCGGGACGTCCTGCCCACGAAGCCCTACGCGGCGCTGAACCAGTTCTGCCAGCAGTTCTCGAAGCGGCCCTCCGCCAGCGAGACCGCCTTCCGCTTCGACACCTGAAAGCCTCACGGCGGCCGCGGAGCCCGCTTCCTTCGCGCGCCCTTCCTGCCTGACATGGCGCCCTGGAGGAGGCGGCGGAAGGTGGGGCAGTCCAGGTGGTTCGGATGGGGGCAGGCCGCGGCGTGGCGCAGGCTGTCGCGCATCGCGCCCAGCTCGCGGATCTTCTGGTCCAGCTTCTCCGCCTGGGCCGCGAGCATCCTCCGGTCGATGCTCGGACGCCTGCCCGGCGAGAACACGCGCGCGATTTCATCCAGCGAGAAGCCCGCGGCGCGCCCCAGCGCAATCAACGCCAGCCGCTCCAGCACGCTGGGCTCGAACAGGCGGCGCAACCCCTTCCTGCCGATGGAGGCGATGAGCCCCTTCTCCTCGTAGAAGCGCAGCGCCGAGGCCGGGACTCCCGAGCGCCGCACCACCTCCGTGATGTCCAGCTCCGTCACGCGCTTGACCTCAAGTCGACTTGAGCTGGCACAGTGCGGCCTCCAGTTCCCGAAGACAAGCAGGAGGAGCCCCGCATGGATGCCACCCGCCCCCCCGACGACGAACAGTCGCAGCTCTGGAATGGCCCCTCCGGACGCGCCTGGGTCGAAGCGCAGGAGGTGCTCGACGGGATGTTCAAGCCGATTGAAGACCTGCTCGTCGAAGCGGTGGTCGCGAGCTCCGCGCGCCAGGTGCTCGACATCGGCTGTGGCACGGGCAGCACCACGCTCGCCGTCGCGCGGCGGCTGGGCACGGAGGGGCACTGCACCGGCGTCGATATCTCGGCGCCGATGCTCGACGCCGCCCGCGCCCGGGCCGACCGTGAGGGCACTCCGGCGAGCTTCGTCCGCGCCAACGCGCAGCTGCACGCCTTCGAGCCCGCCCACTACGACATGATCATCTCGCGCTTCGGCGTCATGTTCTTCGAGGACCCGGTCCAGGCCTTCGCCAACCTGCGACGTGCCGCGCGGTCGGACGCCACACTCCTGGCCATCGCGTGGCGGAGCCCCGCTGACAATCCGTTCATGACGACCGCCGAGCGCGCCGCCGCGCCGCTCCTGCCGGACCTCCCGGCCCGCAAGCCGGGCGCCCCCGGGCAGTTCGCCTTCGCGGACGCGAACCGGGTCCACCGCATCCTGGAGGACAGCGGCTGGGCCGGCATCGACCTCCAGCCCGTCGACGTGACCTGCACCCTGCCCGAGAAGGAGCTGGTCCGTTACCTGTCCAGATTCGGCGCCGTCGGCCGGTACCTCCACGAGGCGGACGAGCGGACTCGCGCCCAGGTCATCGACACGGTCCGCGCCGCGTTCGGCCCCTTCGTCCACGGACCGGAGGTCCGTTACACCGCCGCGTGCTGGCGCATTGGCGCCCGTGCGCCCGCCGCCCAGGGGCGCTGAAGGCACTCCCCGTCGAGGACGTGCCCAAGGAGCCGGGCGCCCGGCTCCAGGCGTCGTCCTCCCCCCGTAAGCGGTACGCATTCAGCGCGGCGGCGCGTGCCCAGCGCTGTCTTGCGAGCCTCCGCGCCGCGGCTCAGGGACCGTTGGAGCCGCGGCGGCGGAGGTCCAGCGGGTTCTGCTGCGTCTCCCCGCAGGTGGCGCCCTGGGCCTGGGCCCTGCGCCCCGAGCTGGTCATCCTCACCGGAGGCAACGACGCGCCGGGGACGGGCCAGGACGCGGTCCCCGCACGGAATGAGGCGGAGTCGCTCCTGCTGTCGCTCGCCGCTCGGACGGGGACGCACGTGCTCGGCGTGTGCCGGGGCGCGCAGATGCTCGCGCTCGCCGCGGGGATGCGGCTCACGCGCGTGGAAGGCCACGTGCGCGTGCGCCACGCCCTGACGGGCCCGCTCACCGGCGCGTGGCGGGGGCCAGCGGAGGTGGCGAGCTTCCACCACTGGGGCGTGGAGGAGGCCTCCATGCCCGAGGGCTGGGACGTCCTCGCGCGCTCGGAGACAGGAGGGATGGAGGCCTTCGCGAGCAGGGCCCGGCGCGCGCTGGGCATCCTCTGGCACCCCGAGCGCGAGCCGCATCACCTCCCAGCGGTCCTCGAGTACCTGGAGGCCTACACACCATGAAGGCAATCGTTCTGGCCGCGGGGTTGGGGACCCGCATGGGACCGCTGGCGGCGAACCGGCCCAAGTGTCTGGTGGAGCTGGCGGGGGCGGCGCTGCTCGACCATCAGCTCGCCGTCTACAAGCACTTCGGCGTGGACGTGACCGTCATGGCCGGGGCGTACCCCGACCAGGTCCGGGCAGGCCGCGACGTGCACGTCGTGGTGAACCCCGCCTACACCACCGGAAACATGGTCTCCACGCTGCGCTTCAGCCTGCCGGTGGTGCCCCGCACGGAGCCGGTCCTCGTCGCCTACGGAGACATCGTCTTCTCACGCGAGGTGCTGGGCGCGATGCTGGCCGCGACGCGAGACCTCTCCGTCGCCATCGACACGCAGTGGCGCCGCCTCTGGGAGCTCCGGATGGAGGACCCCACGACGGACTGCGAGTCGCTGCGGCTCGAAGGCGAGCGCATCGTGGACATCGGCTCGCGGGTGCGCTCGGTGGAGGAGGTGCAGGGGCAGTACATCGGGCTGCTGCGCTTCGGGCCCGGCGTGCTGCACTCGCTCCTCGAGCGCTTCGACCGGCGCGTGGCGGAGGACACCCGGTACTGGAACATCTCCATGACGGGCTTCCTCCAGGACCTCCTCCGCGAGGGCGTGGCCATTCACGCCGTGCCCATCGCGTCCGGCTGGCTGGAGGCGGACAACGGGGAGGACCTGCGCCGCTACACCGAGGCCCACGCCTCCGGCGCGCTGGTGGACTTCTGGTCCCCCACGGCCGCTCCGCGCTGAAGCCTCAGATGAGGCGCACCCGCGGGTCACCCGCGTCCTGGAGCAGCGAGAAGCCGGCGCGGAAGCGCTCCTCGATGCCGGGGACGGAGGGCAGCGCGCGGACGGCCTGGTCCCAGTCCGGCCAGGTGAGGCGCTCCTCGCGGACGGCGTCGCGGAAGGGCGCGGCGTCCGTGAGGTGGAAGTGCACCTGCCCCACGTCCTGTCGCGGCCCCGCGTTGACGAGCACCGAGGAGGGCGCCCGCAGCCGGGCGCTGGCGATGAGCCCGAAGAGGCCCGCGCGCAGCCCGGCGTGGCGCGGGTGCGCCAGGGCGAAGACATCCGGCACGCCCCGCAGGGGCACCGCGAGGTGGTGGAAGGTGCCGTAGACCGGACGGGGGTGGCGGTAGATGGCGGCCTGCTCCGAGCGCTCCACGGCGGTGAGCGGCAGCAGCCGGTCCACGTGCGCGAAGCCAAAGCGCACCACCGAGCCGGAGGCGGGCGCCCGCGCCATCCGGAACGCCAGTTGTTTCAGGGTTGCCATGACCGTCCTTCACGCATGCGTCAGGAGAAGGAGCCGGGTCCTCGCGCTGACGGGTTGCGCGAGGAACTCTAGGACAGGGGTCCCACGCGGAGGCCGTGCGCGGGCGGCGCACGGCCTCCAGCACCGCGGGTCAGGCGGCGGCGTCAGAGCGCGCCTGGAGCGCCGGCGAGGCCTCGCTGACGGCCACGGTGCGCTGCTTCGCGATGAGCAGGTACAGGGCCGGCACGAAGTAGAGGGTGAACATCGTGCCCAGCGCCATGCCCGTCACCAGCACGAGCCCGATGCTGTTGCGCGCCGCCGCGCCCGGTCCCGACACCAGCACGAGCGGGAAGTGGCCCGCCACCGTGGCCACCGTCGTCATGAGGATGGGGCGCAGACGCTCGGAGGCCGCCTCCTTCACCGCCTCCAGCTTCGACAGGCCCTGCTCCTGGAGCCGGTTGGCGAAGTCCACGATGAGGATGCCGTTCTTCGCGATGAGCCCCACCAGCGTCACCAGCCCCACCTGTGAGTAGATGTTGAGCGTGGTGGTGAAGCTGTCCGTGAAGTACGGCATGGTCGGGTTCGGCATCCGCAGGAACGTGGTCACCAGCGCGCCGAAGAGCGCCAGCGGCACGGACCCGGCGAGGATGATGAGCGGATCCCGGAAGCTGTTGAACTGGGCCGCGAGCACCAGGAAGATCAGCACCACCGCCAGCCCGAACGCCGGAGCGAACGAGTCACCCTCCAGGCGCAGCTGCCGGGACTCGCCCGTGTAGTCCAGGCGGTAGCCCGCGGGCAGGATGCGCGAGGCCTCCGTCTCCAGGTAGGTGAGCGCCTCGTCCAGCGGGCGGATGGCCACGCCGCTGAGCTTGACGGCGTTGAGCTGCTGGAAGCGGTTGAGCGACCGGGGCGCCACCTTGTCCTGGAGCGACGCGATGGACGACAGCGCCACGAGCTTGCCGTCCGGCCCCGTGACGTGGATGTCCTTGAGCTGCTCCGGGGTGAGGCGCGAGGACCGCAGGACCTGCGGGATGACCTTGTAGCTGCGGCCCGCGATGTTGAACCGGTTGACGAAGTTGCCGCCCACCGCGGACCCCAGGTCCATGCCCACGGTCCCCAGGTTCAGGCCCAGCTGCGCGACCTTCTCGCGGTCGATCTCCAGCTCCGACTGGGGCTGGTCGAGCTTCACGTCGATGATGGGCGGGAAGGCGAACAGCCCGCTCGCCGTCGCCTTCTCCTGGAGCTGCTGCGCGAAGCCCAGGATCTCATCCGCCTCCGCCGTGGAGGCGATGACGAACTCCACCGGGAAGTTGCCGCCGCCCGGCAGCGCGGGGGGCTGGAGGGTGAACGTCTGGACCGCCGGGATGGTGTTCACCCGCTCCTGCGCCTCCGCCAGCACCTGGGCGGTGGTCCGCTGCCGCTCCTTGAACGGCTTCAACACCAGCCCCCAGAAGCCGTTGCTCGGCTGCATGATCTGGAAGTTGAAGCTGGACTCCGGCATCTCCATCAGCGACTCGCTCACCTTGGACACGGACGGCTTCAGCTGGTCCAGGGTGGAGTTGGACGGGGTGCTGACGATGCCGATGACGAAGTCCTGGTCCTCCACGGGCGCCAGCTCCCGGGGCGACTGGCTGAACATCATCAGCGCGAGCAGGCTCAGGAAGATCCACGCCGCGTAGACGGGCCCGCGGATGAGGAGCGAGCTGTCCAGGGAGCGGGCATACGCGGCCCGCAGGCGCTCGAAGCCGCGGTTGATGATGCCCGCGAGCCCCTTGTCCTCGTGGCCCGCCTTCAGGAGCACGGAGGACATCATCGGCGAGAGCGTCAACGCCACCACGCCCGACAGGGCCACCGCTCCGGCCAGCGTGAGCGCGAACTCGCGGAACAGCGAGCCGGTGAGCCCGCCCTGGAAGGCGATGGGCGCGTACACCGCGGCGAGCGTCAGGGTCATGGCGATGATGGGCCCCACCAGCTCCCGCGCGCTCTTGAGGGCGGCGTCCACCGGGCGCAGCCCTTCGCGCAGGTGGCGCTCCACGTTCTCCACCACGACGATGGCATCGTCCACGACCAGGCCCACCGACAGCACCACCGCGAGCAGGGTGAGCAGGTTCACCGTGAAGCCGAACACCTGCATCAGGAACACCGTGCCGATGAGTGACACCGGGATGGCCACCACCGGCACCAGGATGGAGCGCACGGAGCCCAGGAACAGGAAGATGACGATGACGACGATGATGAGCGTCTCGATGAGCGTGCTCACCACCTCGTCGATGGCGTTCTGGATGTAGTCCGTGCCGTCGAAGGCGACGCCGCCGTGGATCTGCTCGGGGAGGTCCTTCTTGAGCGAGTCCATCTCCTTGCGGATGCGCTGCATGACGTCCAGCGAGTTGGCGTTGGGGAGCGACCAGACGCCGACGAAGACCGCCGTCTTCCCGTTGAGCGTCACGTCGGTGTCGTAGTCCTCGGCGCCGAGCACCACGTCCGCGACGTCCGCCAGCCGCACCACCGCGCCGCCGTCCTTGCGGACGATGAGCTGCTTGAACTCCTCCACGGAGCGCAGGCTGGTGTTCGCCGTGAGGTTCACCTGGACGAGCGAGCCCTTCGTCTGGCCCACGGCGGCGAGCGCGTTGTTGGCGGAGAGCGCCTGCCGGACCTGGATGGGGCTGACGTTGAGCGCGGCCATCCGGTCCGGCTTCATCCACACGCGCATGGCGAACGTGCGCGCGCCCAGGATGTCCGCGCGCTGCACGCCCTCCACGGAGGACAGCCGGGGCTGGACCACTCGCACCAGGTAGTCGGACAGCTCGTTCAGCTCGAGGAAGTCCGAGGTGAAGTTGAGGTACCCGCTGGCGAACTGGCTGTCCGCGGACTCGATGCCAATCACCGGCACCTGGGACTCGGGCGGCAGGTCGCCGCGAACCTGGTCCACCTTGGCGCTGATCTCGCTCAGGGCCCGGTTGGAGTCGTAGTTGAGCTTGAGGCGGGCGCGGATGATGGAGACGCCCTGGGAGCTGGTGGACTCGACGTAGTCGATGCCGTCCGCCGCGGCGATGACGCGCTCGAGCGGCGTGCTGATGAAGCCACGGACGAGCTCCGCGTTGGCGCCGACGTAGACGGTGGTGACGACGATGTCGGCGTTCTCGCTGCGCGGGTACTGCCGCACGTTGAGGGTGCGCAGGGCCTGGAGGCCGGCGATGATGATGATGAGGTTGACGACCAGCGCCACGACGGGACGCCGGATGAACAGGTCGGTGAAGTTCATGGGTTCGCCTTCCGCGTCCCTTACGGGTTCACCGGCTGGGGCGCGGCCTCGACGGGAGGCGCCAGCGCGTTGTTCACGACGACGGCCGCGCCGTTCTTCAGCTTGAAGACGCCGCTGCTGACCACGGTCTGCCCGGGCTTGAGGCCGGACGTCACCGCGACGTAGTCGCCCCGGCGCTCCCCCAGCCGCACGAACTGCTGCCGCGCCAGCAGGGCCGCCTTGCCCGCGGCGTCCTTGCCCTCGGAGAGGGTGAAGACGGAGTCACCGTAGGGGGCGAAGAGCACGGCGGTGGCGGGGATGGCCACCACCTGCTCTCTGGCGTCGGAGAGCACCTGCACGCTGGCGAACATGCCCGGCAGCAGCCGGCCGTCCGCGTTGGGCACCGTGGCGCGCATGCGCACGTTGCGCGAGGACAGCTCCACCTCGGGGTTGATGGTGGTGAGGTCGCCTTCCCAGGTCTCGCCCGGGAAGACGTCGACGTTCAGGCGCACCTTCTGGCCCTGCTTCACCTGCGCCAGCGCCTGCTGCGGGAGCTGGAACTCCACGAGGGCCGGGTTGGAGGACTGGAGGGAGGCGATGGGGTTGCCCGGGGAGACGAGCTGCCCCAGCTCCACCTGGCGGATGCCGACGCGGCCATCGAAGGGCGCGCGGATGGTCTTCTTCGCGATGAGGGACTTCAGGTGCGCCACGGTGGCGGCGGCCTGGATGGCCCGCGCGCGGACGGCGTCGAGGTCCGACTGGGTGTTGGCGCCCTGCGCGTGGAGCTTCTCGACGCGCTCGCGGGTCAGCCGCGCGAGCTCCGCGTCGGCCTCGGCGCCGGTCAGCTGGGCCTGCTCGCTGGAGGTGTCGAGCTGGACGAGCACCTGGCCCTTCTTCACGGACGCGCCGTTCTCGAAGCGGATGTCGCTGACGACGCCCGGCAGCTCCGCGCTCAGGGTCACGCCCCGGAGCGCGATCACCGTGCCGACGGCGCTCCGCGTCCCCTGCCAGCCGAAGGCCTCCGCCTGGGCGGAGGTGACGGCTTCCGGCGGAGGAACGAAGGTCTCGCCAGCCTTGATCATCGCGATGATCTGGCCCGCCTTGACTGCGGCGAGTCCGGCGAAGACCGCGAGCAGCAGCACCACGCCGATGATCCAGCGTCTGGCGCGGCTCGCACGGCGCGGTGAAGAGGAAGTCACTTCAGGGGAAGGAGCGGAGAGCGAATCATGCATCGTGGGCACTCGACCGAGCTGGACGGCGCAGCGGTGTCGGGGATTTTACAGCCCCCCCCTAGCCGAATCGCCCTGTATTTGCCCCCTTGAAAATCCGTTCAGGTTGTGACCCAGCGGGTGGGAGTCAGGTCGCGCGAGGGAATGGCAGGAGAATGTCAGGAAGACACGTGACGGGGCCGTGACAGGTTCACTCCCAGGGCGGCTTGACGTCTGTCAGCCTTTGCGCACGTGCGCACCGTTTCAGGTGAAACCATGCGACACGGAGCGCGGGGTCCCCCACTCCGCCCCTCCCGGCCCTGGAGGAGGAGCGCGGTGTTGGCCGGTGGGAGGCGCAGCGCGCGGGTGTCACCGCGACAGCGTCCCCTGGCACGCAGGGCCGCCTTGTTCCGGCGGGCCGCCATCCCCACGTCTCTGACGCCCGGTCAGGGGGTCGCGAATGGTGGTGTTCCTCATGGACGGGCAGTCCGCTCCCGCGCGGGTGGTGCGCCACTCGACCGCCGCGCGGCGGCTGCGCCTGGAGGTCCCCGGCCTGCGATGGAACCGCTTCCTCGGGAAGCGGCTGGAGCGCACCTTCGCCACCTGGCCCGGCGTCGTGGAGGCGAACGCGGAGCCTTGCACCGGCCGCCTGCTGGTGCGCTACGCGCCGGAGGCCCCGCTGCTGGCCCGGCTGCGCCAGGAGCCCGAACCCCGGCTCGCCCACGCGCCCACCCCGCCCAAGGCCCGCCTGACGCGCGGCGCGCAGCGTGGGCCGCGGGAGCCGTGGCACGCGATGACGGTGGACGCGGTCGTGGCCCGGCTGGACGGCACGGAGCACGGGCTCACTCCGGAGGAGGCGGCGCGGCGGCTCAAGCGCTTCGGCCCCAACCTCATGGAGGAGGAGGCGCCGCGCTCGCGGCTGGCGATGCTGGGCGCGCAGCTGACCACCGTGCCCACGCTGCTGCTGCTGGGCTCGGCGGGGGCTTCGACGCTGGCGGGAGACGGGCTGGAGGCGACGGCCATCCTCACGGTGGTGGGGCTCAACGCGGGCATCGGCTACCGCATCGAGCGCCGCAACCAGGAGCTGCTCTCCTCGTGGCAGAAGCTGGAGGCGGGCGCGGCGCAGGCGCTGCGCGGCGGCGTGCTCCTCACCGTGCCGGTGGCGGAGCTCGTGCCCGGGGACGTGGTGCTGCTGCGCGCCGGGGACGTGCTGCCCGCGGACATGCGCGTGCTGGACGCGCACCGGCTCTCCGCGGACGAGGCGCCCCTCACCGGCGAGAGCGAGCCGCAAGCCAAGCAGGCCGCGCCGGTGGATGCGGGGGCGCCGCTGGCGGAGCGGACGTCGCTGCTGTTCGCGGGGACCACGGTGGCCTCGGGCCATGGGCGGGCCCTGGTGGTGGCCACCGGCGCGGACACGGAGCTGGCGCGCGTGCGGGAGCTGGTGGCGCAGGAGTCCGCGCCGTCCACGCCGCTGACGCGCAAGCTGGGCCAGCTGGACCGGCGCGTGGCGGTGGCCTCCGTGGGCGCGGCGGCGCTGTCGGCCGTGGTGGGCCTGGCGCATGGCCGCTCCGGCCCGCAGGTGCTGCGCGGCGCGGTGGCGCTGGGCGTGGCGGCCCTCCCCGAGGGCATGCCCCTGGTGGCGACCGCGGCGCTGGTGCGCGCCATGCAGCGGCTGCACGCGCGCGGCATGGTGGTGCGGCGCGTGGCAGCCGCCGAAGCGCTCGGAGGCGTCACCGTCATCTGCGCGGACAAGACGGGCACACTCACGCGCAACGAGATGCGGCTGGAGGTGCTGGACGTGGGGGACGGCCCCCTGGAGCTGTCCTCGCTGCGGCTCCAACCCCAGGCCGTGCTGGAGGATCCGCCCACGCTGGCCCTGGCGCTGGGCCTGCTCAACAGCGACGTGGACGTCCACCACCGCGGCAAGGAGCTGGAGGTGTCCGGCAGCTCCACGGAGAAGGCCCTGGTGGCCGCCGCGCACGCCGCGGGGCTGGACGGAGACGCGCTCCGTCGCGCCTTTCCTCGCCGCGACCTCCGCGAGCGCTCCGATGGCATCCACTACGTGGTGAGCGTCCACCATGCGCCCGGCGACGGCGTGGTGGCCTTCATCAAGGGCGCTCCCGAGCAGGTGCTGGGCATGTGCGAGCGCGACTCGGGAGGTCCGCTGGACGCTCAGGACCGGGAGCGGCTGGCGAGGCGCAACGACACCCTGGCGGCGGACGGGCTGCGCGTGCTGGCGCTGGCCTGGAGGCGGCTCCCAGGGGACGCAGGCCCCGCGCCGACGGCCGGCTACACCTTCATCGGCTTCGTGGGGCTGAGGGATCCGCTCCGCGAGGGTGCGGCGGAGTCGGTGCGCCAGGCGCGAGGCGCGGGCATCCGCACGGTGGTGCTGACGGGAGACCAGCCTCGCACGGCCGAGGCCATCGCCCGGCAGGTGGGCCTGGAGGGGGACACCCTCACCCCGCATGGGCTGGCGCGCATGCTCGCGCTGCCGGCGGATGTGCTCGCGCACAGGCTCGACCGCACGGCGGTACTGGCGCGCGTGGCGCCGGAGGACAAGCGGAAGCTGGTGAAGGCCCTGCGCGCGCGGGGAGCCGTCGTCGCCATGGCGGGAGACGGCATCAACGACGCCCCGGCGCTCCAGGCCGCGGACGTGGGCGTGGCGGTGGGCGTGCGCTCCAGCGACATGGCGCGCGCGGTGGCCGACGTGGTGATGGCCAGCGAGGACCTGCGCAGCATCATGTCCGCGGTGGGCGAGGGCCGCATCGTCCAGGACAACCTGCGCCGCGCGCTGCGCTTCCTCTTCGCCACCAACCTCTCGGAGATGGCGCTGGTGCTGAGCGCGGGCCTGCTGGGGCTTCAGGAGCCGCTCTCGCCGTTGCAGCTGCTGTGGATCAACCTCCTCACGGACACGCTGCCGGGGATCGCCCTGGCGCTGGAGCCGGGTGACCCGGCCATCCTCGACCGGCCCCCCGCGCCACCAGGGCTGCCGCTGCTCACGCGCCCCGCGGCGCTGCGGGTGGCGCGGGACGGCGCGTTGATGGCGGGCGTCGGAGGGCTGGGGCTCGCGCTGGGAGGCCCGCCGCTGGCGTTCGGGACGCTCACCGCGGTGCAGCTCGGCTACTCGGCCGTGTGTCGCGCGCCCAGGGAGGCACGGCGCAGTGCCCCCTCGGATGGCGAGTGGCGCCTCCCCGCCTTCGTCGGTGGGGCCGCCGCCCTGCACGCGGCGGCGCTCACCTTCCCACCGCTGCGGCGGGTGCTGGGACTGCCGGCGCCCACGCCGCTGACGTTCGGCGGGCTGGCGTTGGGCCTCGTCCTGCCCGCCCTGGTGGGCGCGGTGCCCGCGCGAGGCGGCTCGTGGGTGCGCCGGGCGCGGCGGGTGACGGACACGACTTCCTCTCTGGAGACAACCCCATGAAGTTCGACCTCCCCTCGTTCCTGCTGGGCTATGGCGCGGGCGCGGGCACGGTGCTGGCGAGCAAGCACCTGCGGCCGCTCGTCGTCGAGGTGGCCGCCACGGCCTACCGCTTCATCGACATGGTGGCCGCGCGCGCCGCGATGAAGCAGGAGGACCTCGAGGACCTCCTGGCCGAGGCGAAAGCCCGGGCCCGCGGGAGCGAGCGAACGCGGTCAGCGGGCGAAGCCCAGGCCTGAGGGAGCGCGCATGTTGCGGGTCATCTCCATCATCCACACCTCGCCGGGGCGCACGCGCCTGCGACTGCCGTGGTTGCGGCAGGACGCGAAGCAGGCCACGTCACTGGCGGACGCGCTCCTGCGGGTCGCAGGCATCCACGAGGTGCAGGTGCGGCCCTTCACCGGCAGCGTGCTGTGCATCCACGACCCGCAGGACCTGGACCTCGCGGGCCTGCTGGAGGAGGTGCGCCGGCACACCGGCGTGGAGGCGGTGGCGCGCCCCGGCGAGGAGCCGCCCGACGAGGACGAGCTGCTGCGCTCCCTCTCCGAGGGCAGCAGCGTGGCGCGAGCCGCCAGCCAGCTCTTCAAGGGCATCAACGTGGACGTGCTGCGAGCCACCGAGGGGCGCATGGACCTGGGCGCGCTGGCGACGCTGGGCTTCGCGGCGGCTGGCGCCGTGGAGGTGGCCGTGACGGGCAGGCTGTCTCCACCGCCGTGGTTCAGCCTGGGCTGGTGGGCCTTCCGGACCTTCGTCACCCTGGAGCGCGTGGCCATCCAGAACACCGTCCCCCCGGTGCGTCACAACGGCGGAGCCGCCCCAGCAGCGCACGGGCCCGGTACACCGGGGACCACCGGATCCAAGGCCTGAGTGGAGCTGCTGGGGCCCGGAAGCGCCTCGCGCGCGGACGGATGCGCTCAATCCGGCCAGTTGCCTTCCAGGGGATGGGGGCCGTCGGTGAAGGCGCGCACCAGGTGGGTGCCGCCGACGAAGGCCCCCGCCCATGAGCCGCCCCTGCCGCCGAAGGACTCCTCGCGGTCGCCCCGCGAGCGCAGCGCGTTGATCCCGACCTTGAAGGCATGGAGTCGCGCGGCGATGCGCTGGGCAAGCTCCGGGTCATCCGTCGCCACCGAGGCCACGAGCGCGCCGTTGGAGACGTTGGCCTCCCGCACCAGGTCCTCCTCGGAGTCCACCGACACCAGGACGTCGACGGGGCCGAAGGGCTCGCGCAGGTAGAGCTCACTGTCTTGAGGGACGCCGAAGAGCAGGACCGGCGGCAGGTAGGCGCCCCGCTCCTGGCTCGCGGTGAAGGCGTCCTCCGCGAGCTCGCCCTGATACAGCACCGCGGCGCCCTGCTCCCGCACGTCGGCGATGAGGGAGCGGAGCTCCTCGCCCTTGCTGGAGGAGATGAGGGGCCCGAAGTCCACGTGCGAGCCCAGGACCGGATTGCCCACGCGCAGCGTGGAGACGGCATCGACATACGTCCGGACGAACCTGGGGACGAGCGACTGTTCAACGACCCAGCGGGTGTAGGCGGTGCAGCGCTGCTTGCCGAAGTCGAAGCCCGCCCGAATCTGTTTGCCGAGCGCGTCCCAGTCCGTGAAGTGTGTGATTGCGTAGGCGTTCACGCCCTCCATCTCCAACGCGTAGCGCTTGTCGGACTCACGCAGGCGGCGGTGGACCTCGCCGCCGTTGGCGCGGCCGCCAATGAAGGCGACGCCCGCGATGCGCGGATGGCCGACGAGCGCCTCGGAGAGGTCCCTGCCGCGCCCGCCCACGAGCGACACGGGGAGGCCCGCGCGGCGCAGCAAGGCGAAGGCAAGCGTCAGGGAGACGCCGCCCCCCTGGGTCGGAATCTTCGCGATGACCGAGTTGCCCGCGAGCGATTGCACGAGCACGTTGAGCAGCAGGACGGAGAACGGGTAGTTCCAGGAGGCGATGTTCGAGACGAGGCCGAGCGGCTTGCGACCATCGACCATCCGGCCCATCTGCTCCAGGTACCACGTGATGCCAGCCAGACACCGGTCCACGTCGTTGGAGGCCGTGGGCAGCGTCTTGCCGATGTCCCAGGCCAGGATCCGGATGAGCAGGTCGCGGTGGGCCTGGAGCAGCACCGCCGCCTCCGCGACGGCCTGGGCGCGGTCCTCGAGCGGACGGGCGGCCCAGGGCATGAACTCCGCCGCCGCCTGCTCGACGCCCTCGGCGACCTGGGCGGCGCCGAGCAGCGGCAGCTCGGCGATGACGCTGCCGTCGATGGGTGAGATGGCATTGAACCAGGCAGGCGGCTGGAGCCACCGCCCCGCGACGGGAGAGAGCAGCCGCCCCTGGGGGTCAAAGGCTTCCGGGACGGCCCTCCGGGCTTCGGCAAGCAGGCGACGGCTTTCGAGATGACGAAGGGGCTCGCCAACGAGTTCGGTATTCAGCACGGGTAACCTCCTCGCGCGTCGGATTCGCTCCGAGTCAGTTGAGGCCGCGGCCCATGACGAGCTGCGACATGGGCTGAATGTCGTCACGCGTGGGCGATTTGCCTGCGGGGGCAGACAAGGGTCCGTGAGGAGGGCGTGTTGCTCTCTTCAACCGCGCGGCCCCCGCGCCGGTTGGGAGCCCGTCCTCCTCACGCCCGTCTCAAGCGCTAGAGACCGGGGAACTTGACGACAACGGTGGCTACCTTGACGAGCGCGTAGGACTCCTGCCGGCTGAGCAGGTTCGTCTGCTGGGCGACCAGTTGCGCGCGGAACTCCACCTGCCGCGCCTCGTGGTCGAAGATCGCGTAGACGACGTAGTACCGCGCCTTGCGAACCATCGTCTCCTGATCGACCGAGAGCTGGACGTCGTCCGGGTTCAGGCTGCTGTCCACGACGCACTTGAAGCCGGCCAGCTTGTGCGGGTTCTGGGAGGCGCTGTCGGTGCGGGCCTCGTGCCGGATGAAGATGCGGCCCTCGTGAAACTTGTACCAGAGGCTGCAACCGCTCAGGTTCGCGGTGAAGAAGTACGTGATGGCGTCGGTCGCGAGATCGATCTCGCACTCCGTGACGTCACCCGACTTCCAGGGCAGGTAGAAGGCATCAGGGGATTCGCTCTCCGTGAGCGTGGCCAGCTCGCGGTCGTCCAATGAGGTGTCGAACGTCACCGCGTAGGCGCCCATGCCGGAGCCGGGGGTGGGACCGAGGATGAGCGGCTTCTGCTTCTGCCTGCCGGATGCGTTTCCCATCACGCGTTCATAGCAGCAGCCCCAACAGTTCGCTCCACCGGAGGCCGTTGAATGGGCTTCAGCGTGATGGATGCCATGAAGCGGCGAGACACGCATGGCTTCAGAAGGCATGCCGACCTGTACGCGAAAGCAAGACGCTCCAGGGGGAGCGCGCGGGTCGATGTGGCTCCAGCCGTCTCAGCCTGGAGAGGGATTCGACTGGGGTCTCCGTCCGGCGGCCCCTCTCGCCACGCGCAGCCACACCAGTGAGACCATCAGCCACGCCGCCGTGAGCGCGCTCCACGCCTGGGGTGCATCGGCCCAGGTCAGCCACAGCGTCACCGCCACCCCCATCGCGAGCACCCGGGCGAGCTCCAGTGGCTCGCTCCATCCCTTCGACTCCAGCATCCCGCTCCAGGCGGTCGCCATCGCCCAGAGCAGCAGGCTCAAGGCGACCTTCTGCCAGCCCGATAGCGGCGAGGCGTGGTGGCTCACGAGGAGCATGAACGGCATCGAGGCGAACAACTGGAAGACGAGGTACCCACGGATGCCAGGCAGCTCCCGCGAGTGGTACTTCACCTCCGCGCCGTCCTGCCTCCAGTACCCCAACGTGCGAGGGGGAAGGTCCGCGGGCCTCCAGCCCGTGGGCATCACCCAGAGGCGCAGCCGGTCCCAGTGGCTCTTCGTGGCGATGGCGTCCGCGAAGAGCCGGGCCCACGCCTGGAAGTTGATGGCCGTCGGGTCCCAGGTGTTCGCCGGGGTCGTCAGGCCATAGGAGCACGGCTCGGCCTCCTCCTCGTAGGTGCCGAACATCCGGTCCCAGATGATGAGGAAGCCCGCGTAGTTCTTGTCGATGTACGCGTCATTGCGCGCGTGGTGCACGCGGTGGTGCGACGGCGTGTTCAGCCACGACTCCACCCACCGCGGGAGCTTGGGGATGACCCGCGTGTGGGGGATGAACTGGAGCACCAGGTGGAAGGCCACCATCGCCAGCACGGCCTCCGGCGGGAAGCCCACCAGCACCAGCGGCCAGTAGAAGAGGAACGAGAAGAGGCGCTGCGTCACGCTCGCGCGCAAGGCCACCGCGTAGTTGAGCTCCTCGGTGGAGTGGTGCGGCGAGTGGGCCGCCCAGCCGATGTTGGTGCGGTGCCCGAAGCGGTGGAACCAGTAGAAGAGGAAGTCGACGCCCAGGAAGAGCGCCACCAGCGACAGCGGCGACGATGCGTCCAGCCGCCACGGCGCGAACTGGCCCAGCTGCGTGAAGAGGGGCAGCACCAGCAGGGCCACCGCGACGTTGACGCACTGGTTCATCACCGCCGTGCCCATGCTCGCGATGGAGTCCTGGAAGCTGTAGTAGCCGTTGCGCCGCACCACGCACCAGGCGAACTCGGCCAGGGCCAGGGCAATGACGAAGGGCGTCGCCAGGGCATAGACGTTGATGGACATGCCGCCGGTATATGTTTCCGGAGGCGGCCTGCGCCTTAACCCAGGTCAAGCCAGGGTCCTCCGAGACGTGAGATTCCCCAAGCTCTTCGAGCGCCTCGCCACGCTGGCCCCGCTTCCTCCCGAGGAGTGGGCGAAGGCCGAGGCCGTGGCGAAGGAACAAGCGCTCGCGAAGCGGGAGCTCTTCATGCGCCCGGGGGACGCGGCGGACCGGTTCGCGGTGGTGCTTCAGGGCGTCTTCCGGGGCGTGCGCGTGTCGCCGCGCGGAGGCGAGTCCATCAAGGCCTTCCGCGCCGAGGGCGAGCTGATTGGCGCCTACGCGGAGATGTTGCAGCGGCGGCCGTCGATGACCGCGATTGAAGCGCTGGAGCCGAGCCGCGTGCTGGTGTTCCAGGCGCGGGACTTCCAGGCGCTGGAGCAGGGCCACGTGTGCTGGGAGCGGCTGGCGCGCCGGGTGGCGGAGCAGCACTTCCTCCTCAAGGAGCGCCGTGAGCAGGAGTTCCTGGAGCTGTCCGCGGAGGAGCGGCTCGTGAACTTCTGGGAGGAGCATCCCCACCTGACCGGACGGATTCCCCAGCGAGACGTGGCGGCCTACCTCGGCATCACCGAGGTGGGGCTGAGCCGGATCATGTCCCGGCGCCGCAAGCGGGCGGCGGACTGAGCACGGGCAGGCGAAGCCGCACCGGCTTCGCGGAGTCTCCCGCCACTTTGAACACGTGTCGCCCTGATTCGGGGAGCACCGCTGCGGTCGCGTCCGGGTTCAGCGACGGCTTCCCGAGCATGCCGGGAATGGATTCCCCAAGAGGATGTTCGGCTGGGAGCCCGTTCGGCGCAAGCGCCGTTGCCACCTCCAGGTCCGGTCACCCCATGCTCTCTCTCGCACGGATGCCGCTGTCGCTGCTCGTGTTGCCGTCGCTGCTCCTCGCAACGCCGGCGGTTGCCGCTGCCCCGCACAAGCCCGGTGATGTCGTCATCGAGCGCGTCACCCTCCAGGACGGGTCGGGCTCCGCCGGGCGCTACGAAGTCGGCACGCTGTTCGTGCCCGAGAACCGAACGAAGCCAGGGAGCCGCCTCATCGGCGTTGGCTTCGCCCGCATCAAGGCGCCCCATCCCACTGGCGCGCCGCCGGTGTTCTGGCTGCCAGGGGGCCCCGGACTGAGCGTGCTCGGCGCGTTCACCGCCGACGAGGCCCACAGCGGCCAAGGTCGCCTGCAACACTGGTTGACCTTCGGCGCGGTGGGCGACGTGGTCGTGGTTGAACAGCGGGGCTATACGCGCCGCGGCGAAATGCTCGAAGCGATGAGCGAAGACCTGCCCCTGGAGCAACCCGGCTCGGTGCGCGCGGATACGCTGGCCATGCGCGCATTGGCCAGGAAAGCCATTGCGGAGAACCCCGACAAGGACCTGTCCGGCTACGACATCACCGAGTTCGCCGCCGACGTCGATGACCTGCGGCGCGCGCTCGGCTACAAGAAGATCAGCTTGTTCGGCGGCAGCTTCGGCTCGCAATGGAGCCTGGCGGTGATGCGCCTCCATCCCGAGAGCGTCGCGCGTGCGGTGCTTTCGTGCGTGGAGCCCTTGAACAACGGCTATGACATGCCTTCGCATGTGTTCGCGGCGCTGCAACGAATTGCCTATGACGCCGACCGCGATCCAGGACTCGCGCCCTATCTGCCCTCGGGCGGACTGATGGGGGCGGTTCGCGCGCTCCATCAGCGCTTCGCGGCGGCGCCGGTGCGCGTCCAGGTTCGCGACGACGCCGGAGGGGCTCGGACGGTCGTGTTGGGGGCGGAAGACCTGCAACTGGCCTTGACTTCCCATACACAGGAGGGCGAGCAATGGCCGGCTTTCATCCTGTCGCTCTACCATGGGCATTATGAGGCCTGGGCTCGCGAGGTCATCGAGGAGCGCCAGGCGAGCAAGACGAAGCTGATTGGTCCCCTGGTCGACAGCAGTCTGGGCACCACCGCCGCGCGTGAGCACCAGCTGAGGACCGACCCGGCCGTCGAGTGGCTGGGGACGTGGAACTTCGAGTCGAACATCGCCTCCGCGTCCGACTGGCCCACCCGCGACATGGGCGACGCGCTGAGGGAGCCGGTCGAGAGTTCAATCCCTGTCGTGTTCGTGAACGGCGACTGGGACACCTCGACGCCAGTCGAGAACACCCTCAGCCTGCTGCCGTATTTTCCGAACGGCCGTGCCATCCTCGTTCACCGCGCCGGCCACGATGGGACGTTCTATCAACTCCGTGAAGCGCCCACCGTGAAGAAGGCGCTCTATGAGTTCCTCAAGACGGGCAAGCGGGTCAGCCTCCCGCTCGAGGTGACGCTGCCACTCCCCCAGTTCGAAGTGCCGCCTTTCGCGCCACCCGCGCGCGGCGAGAAGGCCGGTGAGCCGCGAAAGTAGCCATCACGGCCCACGGGCTGCTCACGTGCTCGCTCCTTGAGCTACCTCAGCGCTTCTTGAGCTGCCTTCGACGGCGTGCTTCGGAGGTGGGCGCGCGGCCTTCAGTGCCTTTCAGGAATGGGCTCACTTCTTGTGCGCTCTCCAGCAGCGCTCGCACGACTGGCGCATCCGCGTCCTCCGCGCGCCATGTGATGAACTCACTCTGATGGATGAGGAGGTCTTCGACGGGCCGCCACTGCAACGAGACCTGGGAAGCGGGCTCCCAGAACTTCTCCGTGAGGAAGGTTATCGCGTCGCCGATAACAACCAGTGCCAGGAGCGCCTCCAGGTCGAGCACCTCCGCCGTCACGTGCAGCGTCACGCCCTGAGTCCGTGCGGCCGTGAAGAGGTCCGCATGCAGCCGCGGATGGAATTGGCGTGGCTGGAGGAGCACGCGCTCATTCTCGAGGTCTCGAAGCCGGATCTTCTCAAGCCGTGCCAGTCGATGCGAGGAGGAGAGCAGTACCCCGAGTCGGTCACGGCTCATCTCCAGGTGGCCCAGGGCATCATCCCCAGGCGCGTAGGCGCCGTAGCCGAAGGTGATCGTCCCCTGCCGCAGCGCCGTCCACTGCTCGACGCTGCTCATCGGAACGAACTCCAGGCCGACGCGAGGGGTTCGCCTGCGGAACGCCGCGACGAGGGACAGGAGCACGCCCATGAAGGTCGTGCCCGTCTCGAAGCCGATGACGACGGTCCCGAGCCGCCCTTCGGCGACGCCCTTGGCCTCGTCGACGGCGGCATCGACGCTCGCCAGGATGCTCCGGGCTCGCTTCGCGAAGGACTTCCCGGCGGCGGTGAGCTTGATGCCACGCCCCTCGGGCGCGAAGAGCTCGACGCCCATCTCCTCCTCGAGATCCTGCATCTGCCGGCTCAGCGGCGACTGTGAGACATGGAGCCGCTCCGCCGCCCGGCGGAAGCTCTGCTCCTCGGCGATGGTCACGAAGTAGCGCAGGTGTCGGAGTTCCATGGGCTCAAGCCTTGCTCAGGAGGTATCACATCAATCCAATCAATGTCTTGGACGGCTCGATGCGGGAGGCGTACCCAAGCACGCATGAGCGCTACGAGTCCAAGTTCCTCCCGTGTGCTGGTGTCCGGCGCCAGCATCTCCGGTCTGACCATCGCCTACTGGCTGGCGCGCTACGGCTTCACCGTCACCGTGGTCGAGCGCGCGCCGCGGCTCCGTCCGGGAGGACAGGCGCTCGACGTGCGCGGCCCGGCGCTCACGGTCGCGGAGCGCATGGGAATCCTCGCCACGCTCCGACAGCACAGCACCCGGCTGACGGGGTTCTCGCTGGTCGACGCCGACGGCAAGGAGCTCCACCGGAGTGAGGAGCGCACCCTCACGGGCGGGCGCTTCGACAGCCCTGATATCGAGATCATGCGCGACGACCTCTGCCGCGTCCTGCACGAGGCGGTGGGCAATCGGGTGGAGTACCTCTTCGACGATTCCGTCGCGTCGCTCACCCAGGACGCGTTGGGGGTCGACGTCGCTTTCGAGCGCGCCGCTCCCCGTCGCTTCGCTCTCGTCGTCGGCGCCGATGGGCTGCACTCGCGGGTGCGCAGGCTCGCGTTCGGCCCCGAGGAGCAGTTCCTCCACCGTCTCGGCAACGCGTACATCGCGATCTTCGGGATGCCGAACTTCCTCGGCCTCGAGCGATGGGAGGTCATGTTCCAGGACGAGGGAACCGGCGTTGGCGCGATGGTCATGGCCCTGAGCAAGGACGCCAACGCGCGGGTGTATGTCGGCTTCATGGCTGCCGAGCCCATCCAGTACGACCACCGTGACGTCGCGGCGCAGAAGCGCCTCATGGCCGAGCGCCTCTCGGGCCAGGGGTGGGTGCTGCCACAGCTCATCGAGCACATGATGACGGCGCCCGACTTCCACTTCGATTCGATCAGCCAGATCCGCATGGACGGGTGGTCGCGCGGGCGCGTCGTGCTCGTCGGCGACGCCGGCTACAGCGTCGCGCTCGCTTCGGGGCAGGGCACGTCGGTCGCGATGGTGGGCGCCTACGTGCTCGCCGGGGAGCTCGCCGCGCACCAGGATGACCCGGTGCGGGGCATCGCCTCGTATGAGAACGGGCTGCGCGACTACGTGGTTCGCAACCAGGACATCGCGGCCGAGCAGCACGCGCGGAACACCCATCCGCAAGGCGCAGCAGCCGGCGGACCAAAGGACGAACGAGAGCACGCCGCTGTGGGTGGCCCGCCCGACTTCGGTGCCCTGACGCTGCCGTTCGAGCTCAAGGACTACGGCAGGTGGGTGCGGCGGTCATGAATGCCATGCCCCCATTCACAGATGGCCCCCGACAGCAGGTCTCCAGCCCGCGGCTCAATCGCCGACAGGGGCATCCCAATGCGGGAAGTGGGCCTTCAGCTTCTCGATGGTCGAGCGCCACTTCGGAGTCGTCGGCTGACAAACCGTGTTCTGGTTGCCGAACAGCCCGACCTCATTGACCGCCTCCGACTCCGGAACGGAGTCCAGCCACTGCACCCGGACGAAATACTCCGCCTTCTCAAGGTCGTGGGCCGTCGCCATGTACTTCCCGGCATGACTCAGCACTTCCAGCGCCGGCCGTGCCCCTTGCTCCGTGCTGACGTTGAACTCCCCGACGGGCTGGGCGGACTCCACGACCCGACCCACGCCAACGTAACCCACCTTGGGAATCTTGACCCAGACGCGGTCTCCGGGAGACAGCAGCTTGAGTGTCTGGCTATACCAGCTTCCGCCGCCGCCGCTCACATAGCCATACTTGCGCGCGTCCTCCCAGCTCCGAGAGCTCGCGTCGCCGAAAGAGACGTAGAACTCCCCGTTCCACGGCTCCTTCTCTCCTTTGATTCCACCGGAAGCGGCGACCTTCGCCTGCGTCTCCCCTGGATCGATGAGCCACGCGCGACTGAGGAAGCGTTCGCTTCCGTTCTGGAACACCTGGAAGAACAGCACGTTGATCGCGATGTCGCGGGCGTTGAGGTAGCCAATGATCCGTTCGGTGGAAGGGTCCAGCTCGGCGGCGACGATCACGATCTGGTGGGACTGGTTCAGTGAGTCCTCGTCCAGCTCGGTGCCAAACCGCTGCTTGAACGCTTCGCCCAGGTTGCCACCGCCAGCAAACCGCTCATACATCCGAGCGATCCTGTCGGCGCCGAGCTCCGCCAACCAGGACGCGTAGTCGATGGCCTGCGCTACGACCTCGCGCGGCGTCCGGTCTCGCTTCAGCTCGATCAGCACGAGCGACGCATCCGGCGCGATGGCCAGGAGATCGGTCCGCCCCCCATGTGACGTCTGCTCCTGGCGCCCGATGAGCATCCACTGGTCCGAGAGGATGCGCGGATCCTTCACGATCATTTCTTCAAGCTGCTGCTCGCTGTCGAGGCGCGTCAGCGGCAAGCGAGTCGGGGGCACTCCCAGTTTCCACATGGAGTGTTGGATCGGCATGTTCGGGACCTCGCACCCAGCCGGCTGACCCGGGCGATGAGAGAAAACGGCGCGAAAATGAAAACGGGCTGGAGACCGTTCGGCCTCCAGCCCGCTTCATCGTTTGGTCGGGGAGACAGGATTTGAACCTGCGACCCCTTGGTCCCGAACCAAGTGCTCTACCAGGCTGAGCCACTCCCCGATATCCGGTGCTGCGCCAGGAACTGCCCTCGGGCCCGGCGAAGCGTGGGCGGATCTATCCGAGCCGCTTCCTCCAGTCAACGGACTCTTTCGCCCTCCCCTTCCCCTCCCCCACCCGACCCCGGCGCTCCCTCGACTGTTGTCCTACCTACCCTTTGGGACGGGACAATGTTCACCCTCTTCACAAGATCCAGGCATTCCTGTACTTCCAAGATGTTGCGCGTTGATCCACCCCTGTTCCCCCACAGAGGGCCATGACTGCTCCCACTGTCCTCATCTCGGACGATGAGCCCCTCGTCGTGTCCGCACTCGCTCGAGAGGCCAAGCGCTCCGGGCTCGTCTGCGTGTCCGACACCACCTCCGAACACGTGCTGGAGCTGGCCCGTAAGCACCGGCCCGCGGTCATCATCCTGGACATCAACCAGCACCAGGACGGCCGGGACCTCCTCGCGCAGCTGAAGAAGGACCCCGTCACGCGCGACTGCAAGGTCATCATGCTCAGCGGCGTGGAGGATCAGTTCACCCGCCACGTGTGCTTCGAGCTGGGCGCCGACGACTACGAAGTGAAGCCGTGCGACCCCACCTTCATGACCCGCATCGCCCGCATGGCCGCCGCCGCGGTCCGCCCGCCCGCGCCCCCCGAGGCCGCCTGACTCACGGCCGCAGCGACCGGATGGCCTGCGCGTAGTCCTTCGCCCCGAACACGTAGCTGCCCGCCACCAGCACCGACGCCCCCGCGTCCACCACGCGCTTCGCCGTCTGGGCGTTGATGCCGCCGTCCACCTCGATGTCCACGCCCTTCAGCCCCCGCGCGTCCAACATCGCGCGCAGCCGGCGGACCTTGTCCACCGTGGACTCGATGAACGACTGCCCCCCGAACCCCGGGTTCACGCTCATCAGGAGCACCATGTCCACGTCCCCCAGCACCTCCTCGATGGCCACCAGCGGCGTGCCCGGGTTCAACACCACCGCCGGCTTCGCCCCCGCGTGACGGATGTGCTGGAGCGTGCGGTGCAGATGCGGGCTCGCCTCCTGGTGCACCGTCAGCACGTCCGCGCCCGCCTTCACGAACGCGTCCACGTACTTCTCCGGCTCCACGATCATCAGGTGCACGTCCAGCGGCTTCGTCGCCACCCGCTTGATGGCCTCCACGATGACCGGCCCCAGCGTGATGTTGGGCACGAACCTGCCATCCATGACATCCACGTGAATCCAATCGGCGCCGGCGGCCTCGATGGCGCGGACCTCCTCTCCCAGGCGGCTGAAATCACAGGAGAGCAGCGACGGAGAGATGCGGACAGGGCGGGTCATGGCGGCGCTTCATAGCCGCTTCCGCGAGGCCACGGTACCTTCGCCCGGCAGGACAGCAGGCTGGCGGACAGAGGTGGACCCAGCAGGTGGGGGGGCCGGGCGGCTGACACATCGCGCGTGCTACAACCGGGTGCGCCCGCAGCCACCCGCCGCATCCCACGGAGCCCGCCTCGGTGCTTCCCCAGTCCGCGCCCGCCGCCCCCAACCTGTCCCGCCGCCTCGCGAAGCTGACGTCCATCCTGGATGTCGCCAAGGCGATGAGCGCCGAGCGGGACCTGGACCTGCTGCTGCCCCTCATCCTCTATGAGGCCACCAAGGTCGTGGAGTCGGACCGCTGCTCGCTCTTCATCCTGGACCGCGAGCGCGACGAGCTGTGGAGCAAGGTGGCCCAGGGCTCCAAGAACGAGATCCGCCTCCCCATGGGCAGCGGCATCGCCGGCCAGGTCGCGCAGACAGGCGCCGTCATCAACATCCCCGACGCCTACGCCGACCCCCGCTTCAACAGCAGCTTCGACGTCTCCAGCGGCTACCGCACCCACACCATCCTCTGCGTCCCCATGCGCGACGCCAACGGCGACGTGACGGGCGTCCTCCAGGCCCTCAACAAGCGCGGCGGGCGCGTGTTCGACGCGGAGGACGAGGAGCTCCTGCTCGCCCTGGGCGCCCAGGCCGCCGGGGCGATCGAGAACGCCCTCCTCCACGAGGAGATCAACCGCCTCTTCGAGGGCTTCGTCTCCGCGTCCGTCGTCGCCATCGAGGCGCGCGACCCCACCACCGCGGGCCACTCCGGCCGCGTCGCGGACCTCACCGTGTCCCTGGCCCAGGCGCTGGAGCACCACAGCACCGGCCCCTATGCCCAGACGCGCTTCACCGCCGTGGAGCTGCAGGAGCTGCGGTACGCGTCGCTCCTGCACGACTTCGGCAAGGTGGGCGTGCGCGAGAACGTGCTCGTCAAGGCGGAGAAGCTCTACCCGCATGAGCTGGACGCGCTGCGCGCCCGCTTCCAGCTGGCGCGCAAGGACCTGCAGCTGCAGAGCTCGCGGCGCAGGCTGTCCGCCGTGGAGGCTCGCGGCCTGTCCGCCCTGCCCGCCATCCACCAGGAGGAGGACGCGCGGCTCGCCCAGGAGCTGGCCCAGTTGGATGAGGTGATGGGCTTCCTGCTCACCTGCAACAAGCCGACGGTGCTGGCGCAGGGCAACTTCGAGCGCCTCCTGGAGCTGGGCAAGCTCACGTACACCGACGCGCACGACCACGGGCAGCCGCTGCTGCTGCCCCATGAGATCCAGTCCCTCTCCATCACCCGCGGCACCCTCTCCCCGGAGGAGCGCCGTGAAATCGAGAGCCACGTCGAGCACACGTACCGCTTCCTGTCCCAGATTCCGTGGACCCGCGCGCTGCGCCGCGTGCCGGAGATCGCCTACGCGCACCACGAGAAGCTGGATGGCACGGGCTACCCTCGCGCCATCCCGGAGATTCCGGTGCAGTCCCGGATGATGTCCATCTGCGACATCTACGACGCGCTCACCGCGAGCGACCGGCCCTACAAGAAGGCCGTGCCGCACGCGCTCGCGCTGGACATCCTCAAGAAGGAGGCGGGGTCCGGACAGCTCGACAAGGACCTCTTCGCCATCTTCGTCGAGGCGGAGATTCCCCGCCGGGCCCTCAAGAAGGGCCCGGCGTGAGGCGCGGCCTCAGGCGCTGATGGTGTGCAGCCGGAGGCTGTTGATCTTCCCCGGCTGGCCCACCGGCGCGCCGAACACCACCACGACGCGGTCGCCCTTGCGCGCGAGGCCCCGCGACACCAGCTCCTCCTCCACGCGGCGGAGCATGGTCTCCGTCTCCTGGATGGGCTCCAGCACGCGCGGCACCACGCCCCAGAGCAGCGAGAGGCGGCGGCGCACCTCCTGGTTCGGGCTGAACGCGACGATGGGCACCGTGGGGCGGTAGTGCGCGAGCAGCCGCGCCGTCACGCCCGACAGCGTGAAGGCCGCGATGAGCGTGGCGCCGCTGGCCTTGGCCGCCTCGCACGCCACGCGCGCGATGACGTCCGGGAAGTGCAGCGGCAGGCCCAGCGGGGCCTCGATGACGCGCGGCTGCAGCTGCGAGCGCGAGGAGGACTCGGCCGCCAGGATGATGCGCTCCATCATCTGCACGGAGTCCAGGGGGAACTTGCCGCTCGCCGTCTCACCCGAGAGCATCAGCGCGTCCGCGCCGTCGTAGACGGCGTTGGCCACGTCGCTGGCCTCCGCGCGCGTGGGGCGCGGGTTGTCGATCATCGAGTTGAGCATCTGCGTGGCCACGATGACGGGCAGGCCGCGCAGGTTGGAGCGCCGGATGATGTCCTTCTGGACGGCCGGCACCTCCTCCGGGGGGATCTCCACGCCCAGGTCGCCGCGGGCCACCATCACGCCGTCCGTCTTGTCCAGGATGGCGTCCAGGCGCGCGATGGCCTCCGGCTTCTCCAGCTTGGAGATGATGGGCACCGTGCGGCCCACCTCCGCCATGGCCTGGCGCGCGGAGTCCAGGTCCGACGGCTGGCGCACGAAGGACAGCGCGATGTAGTCCACGCCCGCCTTGAGGCCGAAGATGAGGTCCTCGCGGTCCTTGGGCGTGAGCGCGTCCGCGCGCACCGCCACGCCGGGCAGGTTGATGCCCTTGTTGTTCTTCAGCGTGCCGCCGTGCACCACCTCCGTCTTGAGGAGCTGCTTCTTGTCCGTCTCCAGGACGCGCAGCTCCAGCAGGCCGTCATCCAGCAGGATGCGGTCGCCCGGGTTCACGTCCGCCGCCAGGTGCGGGTACGTGGTGGACACGATCTCGTCCGTGCCCTTCACCGTCTCGTCGGTGGTGATGTGGAAGACGCCGCCCGGCTTCAGCTCCGTGCTGCCGGTGATGAAGCGGCCGGTGCGGATCTTGGGCCCCTGCAGGTCGCCCAGGATGCCCACCGCCTTGCGCACCTTCAGCGAGGCCGCGCGCAGCATGTCGATGTTCGCCTGATGCTGCTCATGGCTGCCGTGGGAGAAGTTGAGCCGGGCCACGTCCATGCCGGCCTCCAGCAGCGCTTCCAACATCTCCGGGGTCTGGCTGGCGGGGCCGAGGGTGCAGACAATCTTTGCTCGTCGCATATGGAGCCGAACATCCGGCTCCCCCGCGTTTCGGTCAAGACATCCCCGAGCGCGGCCGGGCAGGTAAACCAGTAAATGTCCAGGACGCTCGGCGTGCGTTCAACCGCGCAGCAGCGTGCCCAGGTTCTCGCGCTCCCAACGCAGCGCGGCGGCGTAGTGCGGGTACGTGCGCTCGCGCTCGCGGAAGGCGCGCGGATGGTGCACGCGGCGCCCGGTGCGATTGCTGCTGGGGAACAGCTGGTGGAGCATCTCGTGGAAGACGATGAACTCCACGAAGAAGGCGGGCACGTCCGGCTTGTCCAGCGCGGGGTGGATGCGGATCTCCCGCGTCTGGTGGTCGTAGACGCCCAGGCGGATGGACTTGCGGCGGCGGCGCGGCGGCATGCGGCCCCAGCCGATGCGGGCCTGGATGGCGTTGCCGAAGTAGGCCTCGTTGACGCCGTTGTAGAGCGCCCGCAGGTCGAAGCAGCGGCCGAGCGGGTTCAGCTCCGCGTCGGACTCCCGGCGGAGCTGGCGGATGAGCGGCTGCTGGCCCCGGATGTACTCGTCCAGGAGCGCGCCCGCGCCGCGGTGCCCGCGGCCCGCGTAGTCCGCCACCGCGCGCACGACCACCTCCGGCGCGTCCAGGAACATGTGGTGCAGCCGCAGCTGGAGCACCTGCGCGCCCCGGCGGAAGGACACCATGGTGGAGCGGTTGTCCGTCACGGCCAGC
Organism: Corallococcus sp. RDP092CA; assembly: GCF_041903675.1. Classification (NCBI taxonomy): domain Bacteria; kingdom Pseudomonadati; phylum Myxococcota; class Myxococcia; order Myxococcales; family Myxococcaceae; genus Corallococcus; species Corallococcus sp. RDP092CA. Next base: position 111,489 of record NZ_JAYESI010000012.1, read on the forward strand.
CGCACCGGCATGCCCAGGTTCGCGCTCAGCCGCCACGCGAGCGACTCCGCGCGCGTCCAGAGCTCCTCGCGCGACGCGGTGAGGACGCGCGGCGCCTCCTCCGGGACGCGGTTGCGCGGCGGCAGGGGCGCCGGGCCTTCCGGCGCGCGCGGCTGCGCGGGGGTGGCGGCGCGTTCCGCGGACGAGCCGCGCGGGAACAGGGACATCTGGCGGAAGGCTTCGGGCGTCACGCGGGGGGCATCGTACCCGGCACTTCCCGAACCTCAAGGCCGGGGGTTGGATGCCCGTCCGCCGGTCGACCGGGCCCACACGCCGAGCGTGACACGCCGGGTTGAAGCCGTCCCACCGGCGTCGCCCTTCAGGACAGGGCCGGGTCCGCGTGGCGCGACCTGAGCAGCCGCTCCAGCCGCTCCGGCTCCATGCGCACCACGAAGGTCTTCTCCCGGGCATACGTCACCTGCCCGGGGGCAGCGCCCTTCAGCTTGCGCACGAACTTCACCGGCAGGTAGCTCACCTCGCCGCGCGGCTCGCCCTTGGCCCCGGAGTGGTGCAGCGCCAGGTGCGCCGCGTCCAGGAGCACCTCCTGCGGCACCTCCGCGTGCTTCTCCAGCGGCACCACCACGTGGCTGCCCGGCAGGCCGCGCGCGTGCAGCCACAGGTGCCAGGGCCGGGCCACCTTGAAGGTGAGCGCGTCGTTGTCCTCCGAGCCGCGCCCCACCCAGATGCGCGCGCCGCCGTGGCCCACGTACTCCTTGAAGGGGAGGCCCCCCTTCGGGCCCTCCTCCGCCTGGGACACCTGGAGCACTTCCACCTGCGCGAGCAGCGCGGCGTCGTCCATGGCCTCGATCTGCGCGAGCGCGGTCTGCGCGTGCGCCACCTCGCGCGCCAGCTCCGCCTCGCGGTGGCGGGCCTGCTCCACGCCGCGCAGGAGGCGCCGGTACTGGTGGAAGTGCCAGTCCGCCTCCTCCCTGGGCGTGCGCTTCGGGTCCAGCTTCACCTGGACCTCCTCCATGCCCTCCTCTGTATAGGCGGTGAGCGTCACCTGCGAGGCGCCGCGCTGGAGCCGGTGCAGGTTCTGCGCGAGCAGCTCGCCCACCTGCCGGTGCTTCTCCGCCTCCGGGCCGCGCTCCGCCTCCGCGCGCACCTTCTCCAGCGTGCGCGAGGAGCGCTTCAGCCGCGCCCGGTACGGCTGCGCGAGCCGGCGGCGGATGGCGTCCGCGCGGCTGGCGCGGTCCTTCCGCCCGAGCACCCGCTCGGCGGCCTGCAACCTGGGGAGCGCGTCCCCCTCGCGCGGCTCCAGGCGCGAGGGCTGCGCGCGCCCCTTCGCCAGCGCCTCCGGGGACACGGGCTCCGGCGCAGACCACTGCGCGCCGGGATAGAGGTTGCGCCGCGGACCGAAGCCCTCGCCGGAGAGCATCAGCACGCGGCCGTTGTCGCTGAGGAGCAGCAGCCCCCCGGGCGCGCCCACCTCCAGGACCAGCCGGCGGCGCACCTCCTCGCGCTCGAACTCCAGGACCACGGCGCGCGAGTCCTCCAGGTAGCGCGCGGCCTGGAGCTTGAAGCCGGTGAGCTCCTGGCGCAGCCAGCGCTGGAAGGGGGCGGGCTCGCCCGGCGTGGGGAAGCGGTCCTCCGCGACGGACAGGCGCGACAGCTCCCCCTCGGCGCACAGGCACAGCACGACCGATCTGCCGGGGACGCGCAGCTCCAGGTAGGCCAGGCGGGGCAGCGGGCACCACGCCTTCTGGGCCACCGCGCCCACCAGCCGGGCCGCGACCTCCGCCACGACCTCCCCGAACTCCACCGGACGCAGCGACATGGCCCCTCCCGGGAGCGGATGCGAGCGGACGTAACCCCTGGCCCGCAAAAGAAAAACGGCCCGGCGGGTTTCGCCGAGCCGTTCACCGGACGTCAACCGACGTCCGAGATGACACCGCTACTTCAGGCTTCCGGGGTGGCCAGGGCCGCGGGGGCCGCGGCCTTCCGACGGGAAGCGGTCTTCTTCTTCGCGGCCTTCTTCGCGGCCGGCTTCTTCGCGGCGGCCTTCTTGGCCGTGCCGCGCTTCGCGGCAGGGGCCTTGCGGGCGGTCTTCTTCGTCGCGGTCTTCTTCGTCGCGGCCTTCTTCGCGGTCTTCTTCTTCGCGGCCATCGGAATCCTCCGTTCAGTGTTGAGGCCCGCGAGGACGCGAGCCCTGCACCCACTTCGAACTGAACGTGAGTGCTTGAAATGAATGGTACGGGCGACATGCCAGTGTGTCAACGCATGGTGATGTATTGCAGTGCGCGGCGAGGCCGATTTTTGGGCTCCGGGCGCTTCGAACGGTGGGTGGTGGTCATTTCGGGGGTCCGGCGCGTCGCGCGCGGGGCCGACTTTCCGGCTCCGGACGCACTCCGGCGGTCCGGGCCGCGGACCTGGATGTCCGCTGCCGTGCATCCGGCGCGCGCGCGTCGTGTCGCTTTGCGTCCCGGGAGCGGCGGCCTACGGTGCGCGCCCGCATGACCTCCACCGCGCTGACCTTCCCCGCGTCCTTCACCTTCGGCGTCGCCACGTCGGCGTACCAGGTGGAGGGCGGCATCGAGAACGACTGGGCCCAGTGGGAGCGGCAGGGGAAGCTGAAGGAGCCGGCCGCGCGGTGCGGCCGCGCGGTGGACCACTGGCACCGGTACCCGGAGGACTACGCGCTGGCGAAGGCGGTGGGGGCCACGGCGTTCCGGCTGTCGCTGGAGTGGGCGCGCATCGAGCCGGAGCGCGGCCGGTTCGACGAGCGCGCGCTGGAGGCCTACCGCGAGCGGCTGCTGCGGCTGCGCGCGGAGGGCCTGCGGCCGGTGGTGACGCTCCATCACTTCACCCACCCCACGTGGTTCCACGCCTCCACGCCCTGGCACCTTCCGGAGAGCCTGGACGCCTTCCGCCAGTACGTGCGCCGGTGCGCGCCCCTCCTGGAGGGGCTGGACGCGCTCATCATCACCTTGAACGAACCGATGGTCCTCTTGTTGGGCGGCTACCTCCAGGGCCTGATGCCGCCGGGCATCGCGGACGGGGGGAAGCTGACGGCCGCGCTCGCCAACCTGGTGCGCGCGCACGTCATCGCGCGCGAGGAGCTGGGGCAGCGTCTGGGCCGGGTGGAGCTGGGCATCTCCCAGAACATGCTCGCGTTCGCGCCGGACCGCGCGTGGCATCCCCTGGACCGCCTGCTGGTGGGGCTGGCGGCCCCCGCCTACAACCACGCGTTCCACGAGGCGCTGTCGTCCGGCCACCTGCGCGTGTTCATGCCGGGCGTGGCCTCCGCGCGCGTGCGCATCGAGGGGGCGCGCGACTCGGTGGAGTTCGTGGGCGTCAACTACTACACGCGCGCGCACCTGCGCTTCATTCCGCGGCCCCCGTTCATCGACTTCCGGTACCGCGACCCGGAGGGGCGCGGGCTCACCGACCTTGGCTGGGAGCAGCGGCCCGAGGGCTTCCTCCAGCTCCTCCAGGAGGTGAAGCGCTACGGCAAGCCGGTGTGGGTGACGGAGAACGGCATCGACGACCGGCAGGGGACGGTGCGGCCGGAGTACCTCCACGCGCACCTGCGCCAGGTGCTGGCCGCGCGCGAGGCGGGCGTGGACGTGCGGGGCTACCTTTATTGGAGCCTGCTGGACAACTTCGAGTGGCTGGAGGGGTGGGGCCCGCGCTTCGGCCTCTACCACGTCGACTTCGACACGCTGGAGCGCCGCCCCACCCCGGCGTGTGACTACTTCCGCGCGGTGGCCACCGGGCGCGTGCTGGTGCCGCCGTCCGCCGTGGCCAGCGCTCAGCCCAGCGCCGCGCGGTAGTCCACCTCCGGCGGCTCCTCCAGGAGGGCCGTGGGGTCCGTGTCCGCGCCCGCGAAGAAGCGGCGCACGCTGTCCTCCACCGCCTCCGGCGAGTCCAGCCCGTTCACCTCCGCGCGGAAGTGCGCCGCGCCCTTCAGGCCGTGGGCGTACCAGGCCAGGTGCCGGCGGAAGGAGCGCACCGCGCTCAAGGCGTCCCCGACGAACTCCGCGTGGCTGCGGGCGTGCTCCAGCACCAGCTCGCAGCGCTCCTCGGGCGTGGCGGGCGGGCCGCCGGTCAGCTCGCGGAAGAGCCACGGGTTGCCCAGGGCGCCCCGGCCCATCATCACGAAGTCGCAGCCGGTGCTGTCCAGCATGCGGTGGGCGTCCGCCACCGTCTTCACGTCCCCGTTGCCCATGATGGGCAGCTCCGGGAAGTGGCGCTTGAGGTCCGCGATGTGGGCCCAGTTCGCCTGGCCCGAGTAGCCCTGCTCGCGCGTGCGCGGGTGCAGCGCGAGCCCCGCGCACCCCGCCTCCTGGAGGGCCTCCGCCACCTGGAGGTAGTTGAGCGTGCGCGCGTCCCAGCCCGAGCGGATCTTGCAGGTGACGGGCAGGCCGGTGGCCTCGCGGATGGCGCGGACGATGGCGGCGGCGCGGGGCACGTCGCACAGGAGGCCGCTGCCGGCGCCGTTGCGCACCACCTTCTTCACCGGGCAGCCCATGTTGATGTCGATGAGCTGCGCGCCCGCGGCCTGGCCCACCTGCGCGGCCCGGGCCATGGCCTCCGGCTCGCCGCCGAAGATCTGGAGCGCGTAGGGCTTCTCCACCTGGGGGTCGTAGCGCAGGTACTTGAGGGTGCGCTGGTTCTGCCGCATCAGGCCCTGGGCGCTGACCAGCTCCGTGGGGCAGAGGGCCGCGCCCAGGCGGAAGGCGATGACGCGGAAGGGGCGCTCGCTCACGCCGGCCATGGGCGCGAGGATGTAGGGGTTGGGGAGCGTGTAGGGACCCAGCTTCGGCATGGCGTGAGGACACCCTATACCCGCAAGGGGAACAGAAGCGCGCGGGCCATGAGAACGGCCCTGCGCGGGTGGGAACCAACGATTAAGGTCCCCCTCCATGTTCCGTTTCAGGCTCGGGAGCGTCCCCGTCCACGTCCACACGAGTCACCTGCTCTTCTCCGCGGTGTTCGCCTACCAGTCCCTGCCGTTGCCGGGGCGGCACTCGGGCGCCGGGTGGCTGGGAGACCAACTGGCCGACCCCTCGTCGCCCGGGCACATGGGCGCGGTGGCGGCCTACGTGCTGGCGTGGATGTTCATCATCTTCGTGTCCGTGCTCATCCACGAGCTGGGGCACGCGGTGGCCTTCCGCTTCTTCGGCTACCGGCCGAGCGTGGACCTGGTCTTCATGGGCGGCGTCACCCGGCCCAACACGGACGCGCCCCTGCCCTGGCACAAGGACGTGGTGAGCAGCTTCGCCGGGCCGCTGGCGGGGCTGACGCTGGGCGTCCTGTGCTGGGCGGTGCTGATGCAGGTGCAGGGCCGCTGGGAGGTGGCGGACTTCTTCCTGGGCAACTTCTTCTTCGCCAACATGGTGTGGGCGGTGCTGAACCTGCTGCCGGTGCCGCCGCTGGATGGCGGGCACATCAGCACGGCGCTGGCGACGCGGATGTTCGGGCGGCGGGGCTTCATCGTGTCGCACGTGCTGGCGCTGGGGCTGTGCGTGGGGGTGGTGCTGCTCAGCATCAAGAGCGGGGCCCTGTTCATGGGCGTCCTCTTCGCCATGTTCGGCTTCCAGGCCTTCCGCGTGCTGGCGGACGTGATGCGCGCGCGCAACGCGGCGAAGGAGGAGGAGGGCCCCGACGCCCAGGTCCTGCGCGAGGCCCAGCAGGCGCTGCGCGAGGACCGGCTGGACGATGCGTGGCGGCAGGGCAACCAGCTCCTGGAGACGGAGGGCCTGTCCCCGGGGCTCACCAGCCGGGCGCACTACCTGCTGGGCTGGGTGGCGCTGAAGCAGGGCCACGGGCGGCCCGCGCTGGACCACTTCTCCCAGGTGCAGGGCCAGCCGGTGGAGATGCACGCGGTGGCGGCGGCGTTCTCCCTGGTGGGGGATGACGCGCGGGCGGTGGGCTACTGGAAGCAGGCGTGGGCCGAGTCGCAGGACCGCACCGTGATGCACGAGTACGCGGGCGCGCTCATCCGGCTGGGCCAGGTGGGCGAGGCGCTGCGGCTGCCCGGCGTGGACCCGGCGTCCGCGTTCCGGTGCGCGGAGCGGGCGCTGTTCATCCGGGGCGCCTACTCGGAGGCCGCGGCGGTGGGCGAGGCGGCCCTCCGCCACGTGCCGGACCCGGGCATCGCGTACGACGCGGCGTGCGCCTTCGCGCGCGCGGGCAACGCGCCGGACGCGGTGCGCCTGCTCCAGCGGGCGGAGGGGCTGGGCTTCCAGGACGCGGCCTATGCCGCCTCCGACGAGGACCTGGCGCACCTGCACGGCCACCCCGCCTTCGAGGAGTGGCTGGCCCGGCTGCGGCCGGCCGCCTCGTCCTGACGGGGTGACTTTCTCCCGCGCGGCGCCTGGGGGGCCTAGAGTCCGTCCCCGTCCGTGAGCCCTCCGCCCGTGAAACCTTCCGCCGCGCCCGCGCGTACCGGGGACAGGCCGGCCTCCGCGGGAGGCCCCGGCGACCCGGACGAGGTGCTGATGGAGCGGTTCTGCCAGGGAGACGCGCAGGCGTTCGACGCGCTCTTCCAGCGCTACGCGCGCCCCCTCCAGGGCTACCTGGCGCGCCTCACCGGCAGCCCCGCCACCGCCGAGGACCTGGCCCAGCTCACCTTCCTGTCCCTGGTGCGCGCGCGGGGCCGCTACCAGGCGGGCTCCCGCGTCCGTCCGTGGCTGTACGCCATCGCCACCAACGCCGCGCGGGACCACGCGCGCCGCCACCGCCGCCCGGAGGACCTCACGCCGGAGGGCGAGCTGCCCGTCACCGTCGCGGCGGACACCCCGGAGCCGCGCGACGTGGGGCTGGAGCGCGCGGTGCAGCACGCCCTGGCGCAGCTGCCCGAGGGCCAGCGGCTGCCCATCCTCATGCACCGCTTCGAGGGCATGGGCTTCGCCGAGATCGCCGAGGCCCTGGGCCTCACCGAGAGCGCGGTGAAGGTCCGCGCCCACCGGGGCTACGCGCGCCTGCGCGAGCTGCTCGCCCCCCTTCAGCAGGAGACGTCGAGATGACGCCCGAGTGTGAGCGCGTCCTGGACCAGCTGGACGGCCCGTTGCCTCCGGACCTGGCGTCGCACGCGGCGGGCTGCGCGGACTGCCGCGCCCTCCTGGAGGGCTTCCACGCCCTGGCGCCCCCGACCGCCGTCCCCGCGGCCGCGCCCGTGGACGAGGCGCGGCTGGAGCAGACGCGGCGCCAGTCGCTGACGGAGCTGGCCGCGCGGCCCCGGCCCACGCCGTGGTGGAAGGAGGTGGCGGTGCTGCTCGCCACCTACCTGGTGGTGGGCGCGGCGGGGCTGCTCGTGGTGGGCCGGCACGGGATGCTGCTCAACGCCGCGTCGCCGCTGGCGGTGGCGGGGGTGGCGCTGCTCATCGCCGTGGGCGTGGGCGGCGGCGCGATGGTGGCCCTGGCTCCGGCGCGGCGCGCCTGGCCCTTCACGCTCGTGGCCGCGGGCGCGCTCGCCGTGGCGCTGGCGCAGTTGGCCGGGCGCTCGGGCGCGCAGGTCCGGCCGTTCCTCGCGGGCACCCTGGGGTGCATGGGCGCGGAGGTGGCGCTGTCGGTGGTGCCGCTGGCGCTGGCGCTCGTCCTCCTGTGCCGCTCCGCCTTCCAGCCCGTGCGGGCGCTGGCGGCGGGCCTGTCCTCCGCGGGGGTGAGCCTGCTGGTGCTGCACGTGCACTGCCCGGACGGCAGCGCGGGCCACCTGATGCTGGGCCACGTGCTGCCGTGGTTCGCGCTGGCGGGCGTGGCGGTGTTCATCCGCTCGCGCCTGCCGTCCCGCTCGTTCGCGCCCTGAGGCCGGGCGCCCGGAGTCCTACTGGAGCCGCGACAGCGCCTCCTGGGGGAAGGCGCGCGCGTCCACCTTGGCGTGCCACTCCTTGATGCGGCCGTCCGGCCCGATGACCACGCCCACCCGGCGCGCGTTGGGGGCCGAGGCGTCATCCGCGGCCCCGTAGGCCAGCCCCACCTTGCGGTCCACGTCGCACAGGAGCGGGAAGTTGAAGCCGAACTTCTCCGCGAAGGCCTGGTTCTCCGCGGGTGTGTCGAAGCTGATACCCAGGATGGCGGTGCCCTTCGCCTCGTACTGGGGCTTGTGGTCGCGGAAGGAGCAGCCCTCCGCCGTGCAGCCCGGCGTGTCCGCCTTCGGGTAGAACCAGAGCACCACGTTCCTGCCCCGATAGTCCGACAGGCGGTGCGTCTTCCCCGTCGAGTCCTGCACGGCGAACTCCGGCGCCACGTCTCCCTGCTTCAGCATGTGCGATGCCTCCTTCATCGGGTGGAAACCGAGGGCGTCGTAGCACGCTCCGGGGGCGAGGGGCCGGGCACCCTCCCGGCAATCTGTGGAGTGGAGTGCAGGCGGACGGCGCGCGCGCGGCGCCTCCATCAAGAGGCTTGAAACCCGCCGCCGTCCTCCCTTTAGTAGGTACACCAAATGAATGACTCCGACGAACCTCCGCCTGCCCAAGCGCAGCGGATGGCCGCGCTCACCCTCAGGGCGCGTCAGAACCTCTCACGCCTCATCTATCTTCTGCTGGGTGCGTCCAACCGCATCCGCCTGCCCAGCCCCTCGGTGTTGCCCATCGCGGGCGCGGTGGTGGGGCTCTACAGCGGCCTGGCCGCGGGCATCTTCTCCAACCTCATTGGCGTGATGAGCGGCGTCACGTTCAGCGCCGCGGAGCTGGCGGCGACGCTGAAGCCGCAGCGGCTGCACACGCTGATGGAGTCGCTCGCCTCCGCGCGCTGGCACCTGGAATACGCGCTGGTGGGCGTGCCGCTGGCGCTGGGCGCGCTCCTGCTGGCGCGGGTGATAGACCCGGGCGGCCCGCGCGACGAGGTGAAGCGCCGCCTGCGCCTGCTGTCGCTGCTGACGCTGGGCGCGCTGTCGCTCTACTACCCGCTGGTGGGCCTAGCGGCGGTGAACGCCGTGTTCGGCCACTCGCACAACATGCCGGCGGCGCTGCCGCACCTGCCCTGGTGGCTGCTGCTGCTCGCGCCCACGGTGGGCGGCCTGGCGGTGGGGCGGCTCCTGCGCGACCGTCCGGAGACGCACGGCCACGGCCTCCCGGAGGTGGTGCGCGCGGTGAAGAGCGGCGCCAACGTGGTGCCGGCGGACCGCGGGCTGCTCAAGCTCATCGCGTCCGCCATCACCATTGGCAGCGGCGGCTCCGCGGGCCGCGAGGGCCCCATCGTCTATGGCGGCGCGGCGTTCGCGTCCAGCGTGGGGCGCGTGCTGGGCTTCAGCCGCAAGGAGCTGTCCATCCTGCTGGCGTGCGGCGCGGGCGCGGGCATCTCCGCGTCCTTCAACGCGCCCATCGCGGGCGCGGTGTTCGCGATGGAGATCATCCTGCGCGAGTTCGAGCTGCGGGTCTTCTCCCCCATCATCCTGGCGAGCGTGGCGGGCACGCTGGTGAGCCGGGGCGTGCTGGACGAGGCGCCCATGATCCACCGGGTGAACTACGAGCTGGTCAGCGGCTCGGAGGTGTTCGCCTACGCGGCGCTGGGCATCGGGTGCGGGCTGCTCGCGTTCGCGTTCGTGAAGCTCCTGCACGGCGTGGAGCACTTCTTCCACGGCGGCATGGGCGGGACGCTGTCCCCGTGGCTGGGCAGGAAGCCGCTGCCGGTGCGCGCCGCGCTGGGCGGCCTGTGCACGGGGCTGCTCGTGTTCCTGAGCCCCACGGTGTGGGGCAGCGGCCACGACTTCATCAACATGGCGGCGGCGGGCCAGCTGCCCTTCCTCTTCCTGGTGACGGCGTGCGTGCTGAAGCTCGTGGCCACGTCGCTCACCATCGGCTCGGGCGGGTCCGGCGGCACGTTCTTCCCGGCGGCCGTGATTGGCGCCATGGCGGGCGGCGCGTTCGGCACGCTGGTGCACTACTTCTTCCCGCACACCACCGGGCCCAGCGGCGCGTACGCCATCGTGGGCATGGGCGGCGCGGTGGCGGCGCTCACGCGCGGCCCGCTCACCGGCATGATGATGCTGTACGAGCTGAGCGGCAGCCATGAGATCATCCTGCCGCTGATGGTCACGTGCACCATCGCGTCCGCGCTGTGCCACTACCTCACGGAGCGCACCACGCCCAAGGTGCAGAGCGACGAGGACCTGCTGGCGGCCACGCACGTGCGGGCCCTGATGACGGAGGTGCCGGCGGTGCCCGCGGGCACGCCGCTGCGCGCGCTGACGGACCAGCTGCTCACGTCCGAGGCCGGCACGCTGCCGGTGCTGGACACCGAGGGCAACCTCTACGGCACGGTGCAGGTGGAGCAGCTGCGCGAGGTGTGGCGCGACGAGTCCATGTACCCGCTGCTGGTGGCCAGCGACATGGCGCGCAAGCTGCCCGCGCTGGCGCCGGACTCGGACCTGGCGCACGCGCTCCGCGTGATGGACCAGGAGGACGTGGACGCGCTGCCGGTGGCGCCCGTGCTGGGGCTGGCGCCCTGCGGGCTCATCACCCGCGCCGCCGTCCGGCGCTTCCTCTTCGCGCAGCACACGCGCGCGCACGCCTCGGGCAACTACCCCATCACGCCCACCGAGGCGGCGCACTGAGCCACGGAGCGGGGCCGCGCCGGGGGCGGTGGGTCTGTCAGGAATCCCGGGGAGCGGGCATCCTTGGGCGCCATGTCCGACCCCGCCCTGTCCGCCCTGCGCTCCGAGCTGAACGCCGCCTTCCACGATGCCCGGGTGCACCGCATGGTGGAGCTGGGGCGCAGGGCGCGGACGGACCCGGAGGCGCAGGCTCGGCTGGACGCGCTGGCCCGGGGAAACGCCTTCGAGCGGCGGCTGGCCCTGGCCGCGCAGTTCACGCGCCGGGATGGCGCGGCGGTGCTGAAGGCCACGGCGGACGAGTCCTTCCGCGTGCGCGCGCTGGCGTTCGAGCTGGTGGCGCTCGCCTGTGACGACGCCCAGGCGCTGGAGGCGCTGCGCATGGCGCACGGGATGCGCCGCGAGCAGCACGTGGTGCACCAGCTGGTGAAGCGGAAGCGGCGCGCCGTCCTCGACGCGTTCCTGGACGGGCTGGCGGAGCAAGGCGAGCACGCCACCTTCGCGGACACGGTGCCCATGGCCTCCGAAGCGGGCCTGCGCAAGCACCTGGCGCGGGCGCTGGAGCGGCCCAGCCTCCGCTTCTGGACGCGGCTGGCGCGGCATGTCCCCCAGGTCCTGGGCGAGGTGCTGCTGGAGCGGCTGCGCGCGGTGACGGGCGAGCCGGACCCGGTGACCCGGCAGCAGCTGGCGTGGGGCCTGGCGTGGGTGGCGGAGCGGGCGCCCGACGTGGCCGAGGCACTGCTGGCGCTGCTCCTGGAGCGCGGCATCCCGCCGGACGAGCGCGCCGTGCGGCTCCTGGTGAAGCAGCGGCCGGTGCGCATGGTGGCGCTCCTGCGGGAGCATCCCCCGGCGTTCCTCCCGCACCTGCTGTTCGCGGAGTCCCTGTCAGCGCTGGACGCCGAGTCCCTGACGTGGATCGTCCAGCGCGACCCGACGCTGCTGGGCCGCGCGGAGGACGTGCTGGAGGACCTGCCGGAGCCGCTGCGCGCGGCGCTCACCCGGGCCTGGGCCTCGTCCGTGGAGCGGGCGCCCGCGTGGGGTACGCCGCTCATCGCCCGCATCGCGGACCCGGCCGAGCGCGAGAGCGTCTACGCGCGCTGGACCGTGGGCGCGCGCAACCGCGACGGCGTCATCCCGCTGGAGGCCCTGCGGCACCTGCCGGTGGACCTGCGCGAGCGCGAAGCCCGGCGGCACCTGGACGAGGTGGTGGCGCTGGGCACCCGCGCCGAAGCGCGGCTCGCCTACGCGCGCCACCTGCCCTGGGATGAAGCGCTGGCCGCGCTGCGAGGCGCCCTGGGGCACCCGGACGCGGCGATGCGCGGCGAGGGCCTGGGCGCCCTGCTGGCGCTGCCCGGCCTGCGCCCGGACGAGCCCGCGTGGGTGGCCCCCGCGCTGGCGGTGGTGCTGGCCCGGAAGAACGAACAGGACCCCGTGCGCGGGGTGATGCTCCAGGCGCTGGCCCGCTGGCCCCGGCGCATGTGGCGCGCCGAGCACACCGAGGCCCTGGGGCGGATGCTGCGCGACGCGCTGGACGCCGCGGACCTGTCCATGGGGACGGCGCAGTCGGCGGAGCGGCTGCTGGTGCGGGCCTTCGGCGCGGACCCGGCGTGGGGCGCGCGGTGGCTGGGCACCTTCCTCCAGGAGCGCGGGCATATCCAGGATGGGGCGCTGGGCCACCGGCTGACGGACGACGAGGTGCGCCGGGCCGCGCCGCACCTGCTGGCGCTGGCGAAGGTCTGGGCGGAGCGCGAGCGCGGCGCTCCCCTCCTCCAACTGGCGGCGAGCCTGGGCAAGCGCGCGGCGCTGGTGCCCGGCCTGTCGGACTGGCTCGTCTCCGTGCGCGACGCGACGCCCGACAAGCGGCTGGCGCTGGCGCTGACCTCGTGGCTGTCACACGAGGACCCGCAGCGCTTCGAGTGGACCCTCGCGGCCACGCTGCGGCGCTGGCGGGACCGGGGCTGGGACGACGAGGTGGTGGCCCTGGCGGCGGCCGAGAAGCGCGGGCGCCCCCTGCACCGGGAGCTGGTGGAGGAGCTGGAGCGGGTGGCGCTGCGGCTGGGCAAGCCGTCCGGGAGCGCGCTCTGGGTGCTGCGCTCGCGCGCGGTGAAGGACTTCGACCGGATGCTGCCCGCGCTGCTCAAGCGGGACGAGAGCGCCATCGCCATCCCGGTGGTGCGCGAGTACCTGCACCGGCGGCGGCAGGACCTCTTGGGGCCGTACCTGAGCGCGCCGGTCATCACCGGCCAGTTCGCCACGGGCGCGACGCACTGGCTCCTGCCGTTCGACTCCGGGTTCTTCCGGTGGACGGTGGAGCAGAGCCAGGCGTACTCGCGCGCGCTCGCGCGGCTGTGCGAGGACATGGAGCGGGACACGCCCACGCTGCTGGCGGCGGTGACGCGGATGGCGGCGCTGGACTGGGCCCCCATGGACGCGCTGCTCGCGCTGGCGGACGACCAGCGGCCCGCGGTGCAGGAGCGGACCCTGCGGGTGATGGCGCGGTGCGACCAGGGCCAGGGCGTGCCCACGCTGCTACGCGCCCTGGAGGACTCGCGCGCCCGCATCGCCATCTACGGGCTGCGCCGCGCGTTCAACGGCATGCCCGTCGCGCGGGTGCTGTCGCTGCTGGCGGAGGTGCCGCTGACGAAGGTCACGGTGGCGAAGGAGGTGGTGCGCCTCCTGGGCGAGCTGCGCTCGGACGCGGGCTACGCGCGGCTCCTGGAGCTGGACGCGAAGCCCCTGCACCGCGACGTGCGCATCGCGCTGTTGCGCGCGCTGTGGGACCACCTGGACCGCGAGCCCACGTGGGCGGTGTTCGAGCGCGCCGTCACCGGCGAGGACGCCATCATGGCGGCGCGCGTGGGGGACCTCCCGGCGGACCGGCTGACGGAAGGACTGGACGCGCGGCTGTCCGGGCTGCTCGCGAAGGTGCTGGCGCGGCCGGAGCCGGAGGCGCGCATCGACCTGCTGCGGCGCGCGGCCTGGCTGTCCGTGAAGGACCGGGAGCGCGTGCTCCTCTCCGCGTGTGGCGCGCGGCTGGCCTCCCCATATGACGACGAGGTGCGCGCGGCGATGGAGGCGCTGGTGTACCGCGCCGACGAGCGCGACGTGGCGCTGCTGGACCGGATGCTGGAGGCGGTGGCGGAGGACCGGCGCGCGCTGAGCGTGGCGCTGGACACGCTGCTCCAGCCTCGGGGGCGGATGCGGCCCGTGCCCCTGCACGCGGTGCAGGGAATGGTGACGGGGTTCCTCACGAAGGACCCGCGCCTGGCGGTGCTGCGCGTGCGCTGCGCGGCGGTGGCCCTGGCGCCGCCGGCCTTCGCGAACCACCTGGACACGATGGGGCGCGAGGGATGGCTCCACGCGGACGCGCTGATGGCGGCCCAGGCGGCGGTGTCCCACCTGCCGGTGGAGACGCTGGACGACGTCGGCCGGCGGCTGGCGCGGAGCCCCAGCCCCGAGGCACGGCGCGTGGCCCTGCACTGCCTGGTGCGCGACGCGGGGGACGGGCGAGGCTGGACGGGGGAGCGGCTGGCGATGCTCGCCGCGTTCCAGCGCGATGACTCGCCGCTCGTGGCCGGGGCCGCGCAGTTCGTGTTCCCGCCGCGCGAGATGGTGAAGGTCCCGGAGGGGGCGTAGGTCCCCCCGAAGCTCAGCTCAGCGAGCGCACCGGCGCCAGCCACGCGGCCCCGCGCTCCGCTTCGCTCGCGTATTGCTCCAACTGCATGGCGCGGTGGGCCACGGTGTGTTCGGACAGGACCCTCGCTCGGGCACGGATGCCCAGCTGGCGCCGGTCCGCTTCCGGCATCGCGCGCAGGGCGTGCAGCACGTCCCGCTCCGTGCGGGCGACCATCACCTCCTCGCCCAGCGAGAAGACGTCCTCCAGGCCCGGCCAGGCGTCGCAGATGAGCGCCGCGCCGCAGGCCGCGGCCTCGAAGAGGCTCGCGCCCGGCGTGTGCTCCGCCTGGGACAGGGCCAACGTGAAGCGCTGCGCCCCCAGGAAGCCCACGTGCTCCTGGAGCGACGGCGCCGCCTGCCTCGCCACGTTGGCGGGCCAGGTGTCATCCACCGCCGACAGCGCCCCCGCGAGGACGAAGCGCCCCTCCGGCCAGCCGCGCGCGGCGCCCAGCAGCCACTGCTTCAGCAGCCCCCGCCGCTCCGGCGGCAGCGGCCCCAGGTGCCCCAGGTCCCAGCGCGTCCTCCCGCCCCCGGGCGCGAAGTGCTCCGCGTCCACGCCCGGCGGGAAGACGCGCGCCCGCGGCACGCCCCACTCTCGCTCGAGCTGGCGGGGCACCGGGCCTCCGCTGGAGCAGAGATAGAGCCGGTAGCCCGCGAGCAGCGCCGGCGTCAGACAGCCCGGGTCCTCGCGCAGGGCATGCCGCGCCAGCGTCCGGGGCGTGTCCCGGTCCCAGAAGACGGTGAGCCCACCCGCCGCGTTCGTGGCCCAGCGGCTCACGTCCGAGACCTGCGACACCTCCGCGTCCACCAGCACCAGGTCCGCGCGGCGCACCCGTGAATGGAAGCGCGCGTGGAGGTCCGCGAGGTCCTGGTACGACGCGACATCGGGGCGCCCCTCGGCGCAGGCCCCGGACGCCGCGCGCTCCAGGAGGAGGACCGTGTGGCCGCGCCGCCGGAGCGCCTGCGCGAGTTGCCTCGGAGCCGTGCCCGCCCGAGCCTCGGTGGTGGGCCGGCACGCGGGGCCCAGCAAGACGATGTCCATCCACGCGGGCCTCCTCACGCCCCCCGACCGGCGGAGGGAGGAAGCTCCGCGCGCGGCCAGCCCCAGGGCTACCGCTTCCCCGCGGGGATGGACAAGCCAGCAGCCCCCGTGCCGCGTGAACTCCTCAACGGCACGGCCCGCGTCCGGCCCGCGCTGGTCACGAGGACGTCCGCGAGTGGACCGTGCCCTTGTCCCCAGAACCAGTGCCCCGGGGCCACATCACGGCTACTTCGTCGCGGGCGCGGCCTGGGTGGGCGGCGTGGTGCCCGCCGGAGCCGCCGCGGGCTTCGCCTCGGCGCCGCCCTTGCGCAGGGGGCACGCGGCGATGGCGCCCGTGGGGTCGATGGCGTCCTTGCCCTCGCTCACCTTGAGCACCTTGCGGTCCTCGCCCACGACGAACGTGTAGCGCTTGGACACCGTCACCACCGGCATCTTCACGTCGTACGCGCCCACGACCTTGCCGTCCGGGTCCGGGATGAACACGAAGGGCGCCTTCAGCTCCGTCTTGAAGCGCGTCAGCGTCTCCGCGTCGTCCGTGGAGAAGGCCAGCACCTGGCCCCGCACCTGCTCGATGTCCTTGTAGCGCTCACGGTAGGCGGTCAGCTCCTTCGTACAGCCGCTGGTGAACGCCTTGGGGAAGAAGGCCACGATGACCGGCCCCTTCTTCACCATCTCCGACAGCGTGTAGGTCGTCCCCGCGGTGTCCTTCACCGTGAAGTCCGGGGCGGTGTCGCCCACCTGGGGAATCGCAGCGCTGAGCCATCCGACGACGAGCAGGGAGTTGAGCATGCCCGGGACTTAACGGGCCCCGGGCACCGCGACAAGCTCCGCGCCCCCAGGCGCGTCCTACGACGACGCCATGCGGGCCCACACCGCCTGGGCGGCCTCGCGCGACTGCTCGGCCACCACGGTGGGGTTCAC
Source organism: Corallococcus sp. RDP092CA (assembly GCF_041903675.1). Taxonomy (NCBI): domain Bacteria; kingdom Pseudomonadati; phylum Myxococcota; class Myxococcia; order Myxococcales; family Myxococcaceae; genus Corallococcus; species Corallococcus sp. RDP092CA. The sequence continues at coordinate 127,661 of NZ_JAYESI010000012.1, forward strand.
CGACAGGGGCCTGCGCGCCCACACGCGCCACACGCCGTCCACCATCACCGCCTCCACGTGGCGGCTGCCCAGCCCGTGCACCACGTGCCACGCCAGCGTCTCCGCGGTGAGCGGCGTGGGCGACTGGTAGTCCAGCACCAGCAGGTCCGCGAGCGCGCCCTCGCGCATGGGGCCGATGGCCGCCTCGAACACCTGCGACGCCAGCCGGTGGCCGTTGGCCAGGTAGCGCAGCACGTCGATGGTCTGCCCCGCCTCGCGCGAGCGCAGGTACGCGGCCTGCGCCTCCGCGAACAGGTCCGGCGACGTGCCGTCGGTGCCCAGCGACGCGCGCGCCCCGAACTTCAGCGCGGGCGCGTAGCCCACCTCCTGGCCCTGGTTGGAGCGCGGCGTGTGCAACAGCCACGTGCCCGTGGCCAGCACCTGCGCCAGGTCCGCCCACGCCAGGTGGCCCGCGTGCGCCGCCATGGCGCGGGGCGACAGGAGGTTCCCGTTGAGCAGCCGCGTCACCGGCGGGTTGCCGTGGCGCTCGGTGGACAGCCGCTCGTCCAGCGGATCCTCCGCGAGCGGGAAGTGCAGCCCCGTGCCGGTGGTGTTGAGCGCCTCGCCCAGGCCCTGGAGCGCGTCGTCCCCCAGGGTGAAGCAGGGGCCCGCGCCCACCTGACCGCGGAAGCGGCCCCGGGCCTTGCGCGCGAAGCTGACCGTCTCCTCCAGGCCCTCCTCGCGGCCCACCGCGCCCATGCGGTCCGTCACCGCGTAGGACAGCACGCCGCGCACGCCCACCTCGTGGAGCCCGCGCGCCACGCGCAACAGCGAGCCCGTCACCGCCTTGGGCGAGGCGTGCAGCTCAAACAGGGTGGTGGTGCCGCACTGGATGGACTCCAGGCCGCCCGCGGTGGCGGACACCTGCACCGCGTCCAGGTCCAGCGCGTTCTCGAAGGGCCAGCGCACCTGCTCCAGCAGGGCCTGGTAGGACGTGGGCAGCGGATGGTTGAGGCCGCGAGCCAGCACGGTCGCCAGCCGGTGGTGGGCGTTGACGAGCCCCGGGAACACGAGCTTGCCGGACAGCGCGACCACCTCGTCGTCGGGGCCGGGCGTCAGGTCCTCGCCCCGCGCCACGATGCGCTCGCCTTCGATGCGCAGGTCCACCCGCTCGACCGACGCGGGCTCCAGTTCGACGACGAAACCACCCTTGAGGACGGTGCCCAACATCCCTCCCAGTATCCGCGACGGTGCGCGCGGTTCGTGAAGGCGGCCCCCTCCCCGTAGGGGTCACGCGTGAGGCCGGGCAGGTTAGCACTCCCAGGTGGTCCGCCGTCATCGGCTCCACACCTCCCGGCACCCACACCCATCGTCCCGGCCCTTTCAAGACGCGGGGCGTGCCCGGGTCAGGAGCGACGTCCGTCGCGCGGGGTGTGACAAGCGGGCAGGCAGCCCGTCAGGACGTTGGGCGCCGGGGGCGCGGGCCCGTAGACTGTGGACACCTTGGTGTCGGAACCCGGCGTCTCCTGGGCAGGCCGCTACCGCTTGAGCGCGCGCATCGCGACGGGCGGCATGGCGGAGGTGTATCTGGCGCGCGCCATCGGCCCGGAGGGGCAGCGCGGCCCGGCCGTGGCGGTGAAGCGGCTGATGCCGCACCTCGTCGCGGACCGGCGCATCGTGCAGATGTTCCTCAACGAGGCGCGCATCACCGCGCAGGTGCGCCACCCGAACGTGGTGTCCATCCTGGAGCTGGGCATGGAGGGCGCGGAGCCCTTCATCGCCATGGAGCTCCTGGAGGGGCGCTCGTTCGCGGAGGTGCGGCAGGAGGCCGCCGAGCGCGGCCAGCGCGTGCCGCTGGGCATCACGCTGCGCGTGCTGGTGGACGCGTGCCGCGGGCTGGATGCCGCGCACCGCGCCGTGGACGAGGCGGGACGGCCGCTGCGCATCGTCCACCGCGACTTCACGCCGGACAACATCCACGTCGGGGTGAACGGCGCGGTGAAGGTCATCGACTTCGGCATCGCGAAGGCGGACGCGCTGGGGGCGGGGACGGAGCCGGGGACGCTGAAGGGGAAGTTCTTCTACATGTCGCCGGAGATGATCGCCGGCCGCAGCGTGGACCACCGGGCGGACCTGTTCGCCGCGGGGGTGATGCTCTACGAGCAGATGTGCGGCCGGCGGCCCTTCACCGGCATGTCCACCGAGGAGGTGCTCACGCGCATCTCCGAGGGCCGGCCGAAGCCGCCCACGGCGTTCGACCCGTCGGTGCCGCAGGCGCTGGAGGCGGTGTGCCTCAAGGCGCTCGCGAAGGAGCCGGAGGCGCGCTTCGACAGCCTCCAGACCTTCATCGCGGCCATCGAGCGGCTGGGCGGCCCCGCGGAGGTCGCCGCGCCGGCGCAGGTGGCCGCGTACCTGGACGCGCTGTTTCCGCCGGACCGCGACCCCAAGCGGCTGGCGCTGCGCAACGCGCGGCTCGCGGATCCGTCCAACTCGGGCGCGAACGGGGCACCGGGCGGGGACGTGCTGCCGCCGTTCGGGGTGCAGGGCATTCCGTCCTGGCCCGTGCCTCCGCCCGTCGCCGCGCCCGGGGTCTCCCGGCCCCTCCCGCCCCTGGGCACCCACACCGTGTCGATTCGCGGCTCGACCCGGCCCGTGACGGCGGAGGTCCCCGTCTCGACCTCGGGCCCCGCCGCCGAGGGCGCCGCGCAGGGCGTGGCCTCCGCCGGACCCCAGGCCCCGGCGTCCCAGGAGCCGGGGCGCGGCGAGGCTCCGGTGAGCGCTCGCGGCGCCGCGCCGCGGGGGGCTCCCCGCTCGCGCCGGGCCCTGGCCCTCGTCGCGGGCGCGCTCGTGCTGGGCGGGCTGGGCACGGGGGCCGCGTGGTACCTGCGGCGCCCGGACCTGCCGCCCCCCGCGAGGCTCGCCGCCGCGGAGGCCGCCAGGACGGCGGAGGCGAAGGTGTCCGCGCTGGAGGGGCTGGGCAAGGATGTCCGCGCCACCGCGGCGGAGCTGGCTCGCGCGGGCACGCTGCTGCTCGACGCGGGCGCCCACTCGCAGGCGCTGGCGCTGGCGGAGGCCTACGTCGCGCGCTTCCCGAAGGAGGCGGAGGCGCACCTGCTCGCCGCGCGCGCCGCCACCGAGCTGCGCATGGGCAAGCGCGCGGAGCGCGCCATCGACGAGGCCACCGCCCTGGCCCCCAAGGACGTCCGCGCGCCCCTGGCCCTGGCCGACCTGCGGGCCCGCCAGGGCGACGTGCCCGGCGCGCTGACCGCGCTCGCGAAGGCCTACGCGCAGGCGCCCGCTTCCGCGGACGTCGCCCCCCGCTACGGACAGCTCCTGTCCCAGGGCGGCCGGCTGGACGAGGCCGCCACCGTGCTGTCCGCCTGGACGCGCCAGCACGACGACGCCGAGTCCCTCGCGGAGCTGGGCTTCGTGCGCTTCCGCCAGGAGAAGCTGGACGACGCCGTCAGCCTGCTCAAGCGCGCGCAGCGCAAGGCCCCCACGCTCGCCGTGGCCCACTCGTACCTGGGCGCCGTCCTCTTCCGGCAGGGCGACCTGCGCGGCGCCGAGCGCGAATATCGCGAGGCCGAGCGTCTGGCTCCGGACGATCCCCGCGCCCTCACCGCGCGTTGCCAGCTGCACGCGCACGAAGGCGACACCGCCGGGGTGGAAGAGGTGAAACGTACGCTGGCGAAAAGGTTCCCGGACCGGGCGCTGGCGCTCGCGGCGGAGTGCGGTCCAGGGAACTAGCTTTGCCCATGCGCCTTCACCTCCCCGCCCTCGCCGCGTCCAGCCTGCTGCTGACCGCCGCCGCGTGCGGCTCCACGTCCGACGATGCGCAGGGTCCCGGCTCGGAGCTCCCGGGCGCGTCTTCCGGGGACGTGGCCCCGGCGGACCGCACGGCCTGCTCGGGCCTCACCGCGGCGCCCGGCACCTACGACTGGACCGTCGAGCACGGCGGCCACACCCGCGCCTTCCGCGTCCACGTCCCCACCGGCTACGACGCCACGAAGCCCACGCCCGTCGTCCTCAGCTTCCACGGCTTCGGCTCCAATGAAGAGGAGCAGGAGCAGCTGACCGGGTTCTCCACGCTGGCGGACGCGGAGGGCTTCATCGCGGTGTACCCGCGCGGCCTCAACTTCCTGGAGATCTACGGCCGGGGCGACGCGGACACGCGGGGCTGGAACGGCGAGGCCTGCTGTGGCCCGGCGCAGCTCGCCGACGTGGATGACGTGGGCTTCGTGGACGCGCTGCTCGCGGAGCTGGACACCCGCGTGTGCACCGACCCGCGCCGCGTCTTCGCCAACGGCTTCTCCAACGGGGGCTTCTTCTCCTACCGGCTGGCCTGTGAGCGCGCCCAGCGCATCGCCGCGATCGCGCCCGTGTCGGGCATGGAGGGCCTGACGGACTGCCACCCGTCGCGGCCCGTCCCGGTGCTCCACTTCCACGGCAGCGCGGACCCGACCATCCTCTACGACGGAGGCGACAACGTCGCCGGCGGCAAGCGCTACCCGTCCGCGCCGGAGTCCGTGCGCCGCTTCGCGGAGCTGAACGGCTGCACCGGCCCGCAGCAGCAGACGTATCAGCAGGGCGACAGCACCTGCGTGGCGTATACGGGCTGCCAGCCGGAGAGCGCCACCGCGAGCCTGTGCACCATCACCGGCGGCAAGCACGCGTGGCCCGGCCAGCCCCTCTACAATGAAGGCACGACGGACCTGGACGCGACCCTCCAGATGTGGCGTTTCTTCCAGGCGCGTCCCCGCCCCTGAAGGAGGCTCGCCTCGCCGCCCCGCGCCCTCATCATCAACGCCGATGACCTGGGCTACGACCCCGGCATCACCCGGGGCCTCCTCCAGGCGCTGCGCGAGGGCGTCGTCTCCTCCGCGACCTTGCTGGTGAACGCGCCGGACTCCGAGGCCGCCGCGAGACAGGCGCGGGGGCTCGCCATCGGGCTGCACCTGAACCTGGACCGGGGCGCGCCCGTGGCCCCCGGCTTCCCGCGCGAGTGGCGCACCGGGGACGGAGGCCTCGACGGTGCGCGCGTGGCCGCGCTCCCCGCGGACGTGGTGGAGGCGGAGGCGCTCGCGCAGTTGGAGCGGCTGGAGCGGCTGCTGGGCCAGGCCGCCACGCACCTCGACGTGCACAAGCACCTGCACCGGCATCCTCGCGTCCTGGAGGGAGTGGCGCGCGTCGCGAGGCGCGCGGGCCTGCCGGTGCGCTCCATCGACGCGGAGATGCGCGGCGCGCTGAGGGCCCGGGGCGTGGCCACGAACGACCACTTCGTGGGCGAGTCCGGCGAGGCGGCGTACTGGACGCCGGAGCGCTTCGCCGAGGCCCTCGCGTCGCTGCCCGCTGAAGGCGTCACCGAGTGGATGTGTCACCCGGGCCACCTGCCCGGGCTCGTCACCACCCGCTACGCCGCGCAGCGCGAGGTGGAGCGCGCCACCTTCGTGGACGCCCGAGCGCGCGAGTCCCTGGAACAAGCAGGGGTGCGCCCCACGGACTTCCGCATCCTCCACACGGCAGGGCTCACGCGGGCGTGACGACCGGGAGCTCCGACTCCACCGGCGTCAGCGTGCGGTGCTGCTCGCGCGTCAGCACGGTGCGCACGCCCGCGAGCAGCTCCTCCGCGCGGTACGGCCGGCGGCACAGCGCGGCGTTCTCCTGCGCCCACCACGGCCGCGCATCCCCCGCCAGCAGGATGGGCACCGGCCGCGCGCGCGGCAGCGTGGCGAACGTCTCCAGGAAGCTGCCCACCGGGGACTGCGTGGCGCTCGTCGACAGCACGATGAGGTCCACCGGCAGGTGCGTCGCCTTGCGCAGCGCCTCCGCGCCGCTCTGCACCGTGAACACCTCGAAGCCCTCCGCCCGCAGGGTGCGCTCCGCCGCGGCCTCCTGGTGCGCGTCCTCGTCCAGCACCAGCACGCGCCGGGGCAGCCTGCGCACCTCGTGCGCGGGCATGCGCGGCAGGTCCAGCATGAACGTGGAGCCCTCGCCCTCGCGGCTGCGCAGCGCCAGCGCGCCGCCGTGCATCTTCACGATGGCGTGGCTGATGAACAGCCCCAGCCCCAGCCCGCCGAAGTTGCGGTGCGACACGTTGCGCGCCCGGTAGAAGCGCTGGAACACCAGGGCCTGGTCCGCGCCCGGAATCCCGATGCCGTGGTCCTGCACCTGGATGCGCGCCGACTCCGCCGTGCGCCCCACCCGCACCGAGATGGGCGCCCCGGCCGGGCTGTACTTGTGCGCGTTCTCCAGCAGGTTCACCAGCACCTGCTCCAGCCGGTCCCTGTCGCCCAGCACCCAGACGCCGTCGTGCGGCACGTCCACCGTGAAGGGGCGCTCGAAGGCATGGCGGAAGTGGTCCACCACCTCCGCCACCAGTTGGCCCACCTCCAGCGGCGCCGAGTCCAGCGCCAGCCGCCCCAGCTCCAGGCGGCTCGCGTCCAGCAGGTCCTCCACCAGCCCCGCGAGCCGGTCCACCTGCCGCTTGGACTTGAGCACGCTCGCGAGCGCCACCGGCTGCCCCGCGGCGATGCGGCGCTCCATGGCGTACAGGCCCAGCTTCAGCGGCGTGAGCGGCGTCTTCAGCTCGTGCGACGCGATGGACATGAACTCCTCGCGCACGCGCAGGGCGGCCTGGGCCTCGCGCAGCAGGCGCGCGTTCTCCACCGCCACCGCCAGCTGGCTGGCCGCCGCGCTCCACATCTCCAGCTCGCGCACGGAGAACGAAGCGCCCTGCTCCTTGTAGATGAGCAGCAGCCCCACCGTGCGGCGCGGGGCGCACAGCGGCACCGCCGCGAACACGGAGCCCACCGCGTCGCCGTAGCCGCGCTGGATGCCCAGCTGCGGCTGGCGCAGGGCCAGGGCCTGCCGGTACGGGTCCTCCGACGGGTCGAACGCGTCCTGGGGCGCGTCCTGGCCCTCCAGGTCCGACACCGCCATGCGCTTGAGCGTCGCGTCGTCCTCCTCGTAGAGGAACACCTCCGCGCGCCGCACCTGGGCGCACCGCACCAGCGCCACCACCGCGGCCGAGCAGACGCGGTCCACCTCCAGCGACTCCCCCACCGCGCGGGCAATCTCCCGCACGGCCTGTGAAAACACGCCCTCGTCGTCCACGCCGGACGGCTCCACCACCAGCCACGCGCTCGCCGAGCCGTCCGTGTGGGTGGGCTTCACCTGCACACGCACCTGCCGGAGCGCGCGGGTGATGACGTGGCCGGAGTGGACCCGCTGCTCGCGGATGGCGCGCTCCAGGGCATCCAGGCTGCGGCCGGGCTCCAGCGCGTCCAGCAGGGTGCTGCCCGGGGTGAGCATCACGCCCGTCTTGGCCGCGAAGCCCTCCTCGCACCATTGGACGCGCAGATCAGCCCCGACGCGCAGGAGCGCTTGGGGCAGGCACGAGAGGACATCCTCGACGTCGTTGGGTAGCAGCATGGGAGGGGCGGGACGCGCTCGCTACAGGGGTCGCCGGAGGGAGATAGGAATCCCCGAGCATGATCGCCAACCACCCCCGGACGTTCTCCTGTCCCGGAGGGTCGCGGCACGTTGGAACCCGAACAGAGCCGGCGCAGGGCAGCCGGGGAGGCGACGTCGTGGAGGGCGGTGACACGCGCCGAACGTGTGCTACACGACAGCGCATGCCCTCTCAGCCGTCCAAGGAAATCCAGACCTTCCCCAACCCCGCCGCCGATCGCGACTATGAAATCGCCTTCGACGTGCCGGAGTTCACCTGCCTGTGCCCGCTGACGGGCCAGCCGGACTTCGCGCGCTTCACCATCAAGTACGTGCCGGATCAGCTGTGCGTGGAGCTGAAGAGCCTGAAGCTCTACATGTGGTCCTACCGCAACGAGGGTGCCTTCCACGAGAAGGTGACCAACACCATCGCGGACGACATCATCAAGGCCATCCAGCCGCGCAAGCTCACGGTGGTGGGGGACTTCTTCGTGCGCGGCGGCATCGGGACCATCGTCACCGTCACGCACGAGAAGAAGCCGCGGGCCTGAGGCCCTGGCTCAGCGGGTGAGCTGCTCCAGGAGCGGCGCCCACTGGGACTGGGACAGGTAGAGGCCGGTGCCCGCCGCCGCGATGCCGGCGGTGAGCGCGGCCAGCACCCACTTGCGCCTGCCCGGCGCGCGCGCGGGCTTCTTCGTGGCGAAGACGTCCAGCACGCCCAGCTCCTGCTGGGTGAGGTGGGCCAGGGCCTCCGTCTCCGTCAGCTTCTCGCGGTAGCGCAGGAAGGCCACGAGCAGCGCGGGGTGGGACACGCGCACCTCGTGGGCGAGGAACAGGTCCAGCTCCCGGCGCATGGCCGCGGCGTCCGGGAAGCGGGCCTCCGGCTTCACCGACAGCGCGCGCTTCACGATGCGCGCGAGCGGCGGCGGCACGTTCGGGGCCACCTTCTGGAGCGGCGTGAACTTGCCGTCGCGGATGCGGGCGAAGACCTCCCCGGCCGTCTTGCCCACGAAGGGGCGGGTGCCGGAGAGGGCCTCGTAGAGCAGCACGCCCAGGGAGAAGATGTCGGTCCGCGCGTCGATGGGCGCGCCCGTCACCTGCTCCGGGGACATGTACGACGGCGTGCCCACGGCCATGCCCTGCTGGGTGAGGGCTTCGAGGCTGACGTCCTTGGCGATGCCGAAGTCCATGAGCTTCACCTCACCGGCCTTGGTGAGCATGACGTTCGCGGGCTTGAGGTCGCGGTGGATGATGCGGCGGAAGTGCGCGTGGTCGAGCGCGCTGGCGATGCGCGCGCCGATGACGGCGGCGACGTCCGGGGGCAGCGGGCCGTCCTTGATGAGGCCGTGGAGGGTGGGGCCGTCCACGAACTCCATGACCATGAAGAGGCTGTCGTTCTTCTCCACCAGGTCATAGAGGGTGACGATGTTCTGGTGGCGGAACGCGGCGAGCGCGAGGGCCTCACGCCGGAAGCGGGACAGGGCCTCCTGGTCGCGCTGGCCTTCGGGGAGCAGCTCCTTGATGGCGACCTCGCGTTGCAGCAGCTCATGGAGGCCGCGATACACGAGCGCCATGCCGCCCCGGCCCAGCTCGCCGAGCACGCGGCAGGCGCCGATCTTGCGGTGGCGGATCCTCTCACTCTTCTCTGCGGCGGCGACGGTCACGGGGCGAAGGGTACCGATTCACGCCCCATGCGTCGATGGGGCCTCCATACGGGGCGGATTCGCACAGGTGTGATGAAAAGACGCGGTGTCGCTGTCTCACGCCAGGAGGCCTACCTGGGGCTGGGCGGCCGCGCCGGGCCCCGCCGCAGTACGGAGCGCTCCGCCTCCTGTCCCTCTCCGCGCTGCACCGTCCCACGCGCGTTCCCATGCTTCTCCCATCCAGGAGGACGCCATGACGGAACGGGACGCATACATCCAGAAGCTGGAGGCCGAGCAGCGCGAGGCGACCGCTCGCTTCCGTGAAATCGAAGCGCAGGCGGACCTCGCCGACAACGAGGAGGCGCTCGACACCCTCACCGGCGTCCGGGAGTTCAACGACGACGTCAACCGCGAGCTCCAGGCGCTGCGCCGCTCTGACGAGCAAGACTGGGACCGGCTCAAGGACGGCGCGGAGAAGGCCCGCCGCCGCCTCCATGAGCGCCTCGACCGCGCCGACACCCACTTTGGACAGCTGCGCGAAGGCTACCGCCGCCAGCGCGAGGCCGAGCTGAAGGAGCTGGGCGCGCAGTTGGACGGCTGGATCGCCTCCCACCAGCAAAGCCGGGCCGAGGACTCGCTCCTCACCCGCGAGGAGCTGGACTTCCTCACCCGCGGCATGAAGAACGCCAGGGAGATGCTCCAGAACCTGCGCCACAGCCGCGGCCACGTCTGGAAGACGGCCCGCGACCAGTACGAGGCCAACTGGCGCGAGCTGGTGGAGCGCTCCCGCCGCATCCGCGCCGAGGGCTCCCCCGAAGCGCAGGGCGCCTCCCCCTCGTGAAACCCCATCTTCACCGACGCCACGCGGCTGTCACGCGACTACGCTAGGAACGCCCCCACCTGGAGGGGCGCGGCCCGGAAGGACCGCGCCCCTCCAGGCGTTTTCCGTTCGCGAGCCCATGGCCCTTCCCGCACGTCCCTCCTCGATCCCCGTCCTCGCCGCCATCGATGTGGGCACCAACGCCGTGCGCCTGGAGCTGGCCCGCCCGGACGCCGAGGGCTCGCTCGAGACCCTCCACCAGGAGCGCGACCCCATCCGCCCCGGCGAGGGCGTCTTCACCAGCGGCGAGATGCCCCAGCAGACCGCCGACCGGCTCCTGTCCACCCTGCGCCGCTACGCCGCCCTCTGCCGCCGCCACAAGGCCCAGGTGCGCGCCGTCGCCACCAGCGCCCTGCGCGAGGCGCGCAACCGCGCGGACATCGTGCGCCGCGTGCACGAGGAGGCCGGCCTGGAGCTGGAGGTCGTCAGCGGCAAGGAGGAGGCCCGCCTCATCTGCCTGGGCGTGCTGCACCGCAAGCCCGCCAACGCCCGCTCGCTCCTCGTGGACATCGGCGGCGGCAGCACCGAGGTCGTCATCGCCACCGGCGAGAAGCCCGACGAGCTCTGGAGCCTCGCCCTGGGCTCCGTGCGGCTCACCGAGGTCTTCGACACGTCGCGCGCCGTGACTCCCAAGCAGCTGCGGCTGATGCGGAGCTTCGTGGAGGAGGTCCTCCACAAGACGCTCCCGGAGAAGCTCCCCGCCCTGCCCCGCGTGGCGCTGGGCTCGTCCGGCACCATCGGCGCGGTGGTGGGCTTCGCCGCCGCGGACAACGGAGGCAACGCCACCGTGCGCCAGCTCACCCAGACCGTGGAGTCCCTGGCGAAGATGCCGCCAGAGCGCCGCCGCAAGCGCTTCGACCCGCGCCGCGCGGACATCATCGTCGCCGGCGCCGTCATCCTGGAGGGCGTCGCGCGCCACCTGGGCGTGGAGTCCGTCAGCGTCGTCAACCGCGGCCTGCGCGACGGCGTGCTGGTGGACCTGCTCTACCGCCAGGACGAGACGCGCGAGGACCACAGCCTCGCGGACGCGGCCTTCGTCATGGGCCAGCGCTTCCGCTTCGACGAGAAGCACGCCCGCCAGGTGGCCCGCCTGTCGCTGGCCCTCTTCGACGGGCTGGCCGCGCTGCACCAGCTGCCCCTGTCCGTGCGCCCGCACCTGGAGGTCGCCGCGCTGCTGCACGACATCGGCACGGCGGTCAGCTACGAGCGCCACCACCGCCACACGTACTACCTCCTCCACAACGCGGACCTCCCGGGCCTCGCGGACCACGAGCGGGAGATCATCGCCCGCGTCGCCCGCTACCACCGGCGCTCCCCGCCGGAGCTGACCCACTCCGGCATGGCCGGGCTGACGCCGTCGGAGGCGCGGCGCGTGCGCAAGCTGGCCACGCTGCTGCGCGTGGCGAACGCGCTGGACCACAGCCACCACCAGCCCATCCGCGACTTCAAGGTGACGGACGGCCGCGAGGCGGTGACGCTGCACCTGCACGCCCGCCAGCCGCTCGACCTGGAGCTGTGGAACGCCGAGCGCGAGGCCCCCTCCTTCCGCAAGGTGTTCGGCAAGCGGCTCGCCTTCCAGCTCCACACGACCGGACGTTAGGCCCCGGGCCTCTCCGCCCGCTCCCCGGCGGAGGGAGCGCGGCGCCGGTCCTGCCCGACTCCACGGCCATGCCCAGAGTCCAGACGAACAGGTCCCGCGCGCTTCGAGCGCCGTGGATCTCCACGTCTTCCAGGGCGCCCGGCGGGGGCAAGGAGCGGAACATGAAGGCAGTCGTTTTCCACGGCATTGGGGACATCCGGCTGGATGACGTCGCGGAGCCGAAGCTGAAGGAGCCCACGGACGCCATCATCCGGCTGACCGCCAGCGCCATCTGCGGCACGGACCTGCACATGATCCGCGGCACCCTGGCGGGCATGAAGCCCGGCACCATCCTCGGCCACGAAGGCGTGGGCGTCATCGAGGAGCTGGGCGGGGACGTGCGCAACTTCAACGTGGGCGACCGCGTGGTCATCTGCTCCACCATCGCGTGCGGCAACTGCTCGTACTGCCGCGCGGGCTACTATGCCCAGTGCGACGACGCGAACCCCCACGGGCCGGGCGCGGGCACCGCGTTCTTCGGCGGCCCGGAGATGACGGGCCCCTTCGACGGCATGCAGGCGGAGAAGGCCCGCATCCCGCACGCGGCGGTCACCATGGTGAAGGTGCCGGAGGGCGTCACCGACGACCAGGCCATCCTCGTCTCCGACATCTTCCCCACGGGCTACTTCGGCGCGGAGCTGGCGGAGATCAAGCCGGGTGACACCGTGGCGGTGTTCGGCTGCGGGCCGGTGGGCCTGTTCGCCATCGTGAGCGCGAAGCTCCTGGGGGCGGGCCGCGTCTTCGCCATCGACAGCCACGAGGACCGGCTGGCGCTCGCGCGGACGCAGGGCGCGGAGGTCATCCACTTCGAGCAGGAGGATCCGGTGGAGACGCTCAAGCGCTTCACCGGCGGCATCGGCGTGGACCGGGTCATCGACGCGGTGGGCGTGGACGCGCAGCACGCGCACCACGGTCCGGCCGCCAGGAAGGCCAGGGCGGAGAAGCCCGAGTTCAAGCGCGAGGTGGAGCAGGTCGCGCCCAGGCAGAAGCCGGACGGCGCCAACTGGGTGCCCGGCGACGGGCCGTCGCAGGTCGCGCAGTGGGCGGTGCAGGCGCTGGCCAAGGCGGGCACGCTGTCCATCATCGGCGTGTACCCGCAGACGATGAACGCGTTCCCCCTTGGCGAGGCGATGAACAAGAACCTCACCCTGCGCATGGGCAACTGCAACCACCGCAAGTACATCCCCAAGCTGCTGGAGCTGGTGCGCACCGGCACCGTGGACCCCACGGCCATCCTGAGCCACGTGAAGTCCATGGCCTCCGCCATCGACGCGTACCGCAACTTCGACCTGCGCAAGCCGGGCTGGGTGAAGGTGGAGCTGGAGCCGGGCGCCACGCTCCAGTGACGCGCGTCAGGAGTCCAGGAGGAGGCACGTGTCACCGAACTCGTGCCCCAGGTAGCCCGCGGCCTCCGCGTGCGCCGAGGCCCGGCGCAGGAGCGGAGGCGGCGCGAAGGCCTGGAGCAGCGCATGGTGGCTGCTCCCCGGCGCATGCACGCCGGTGAGCAGCCCGTGCACCACGCGGGGCACGGAGCCGGGCCCGAGCAGCAGGTCCGTCACGTCCTCGCCCGGCACCAGCGCCCCGTGCTGCGTCGCGCGTCCCTCCAGCGCGCGCACCACGGTGGTGCCCACCGCCACCACCCGCCCGCCCCGAGCCCGGGTCTCCTCCACGAGCGACACCGTGCGCTCGGGGATGTCCGAGCGCTCGGGCCGGGGCAGCGCCGCGTCCAGCGCCGCGTCGCCCGTGGAGGAGAGCCCCGCCGCGTGCGTGAGGGAGGCCCAGCGCACGCCGCGCGCCCTCAGCCGCAGCAGCACGGACGCGGTGAGGGGCAGGCCCGCCGACGGCGGCTCCGCGGCCCAGGGCCGTGAGGCGTAGAGCGTCTGCACGTGCCACAGCGCCAGCGGCCCCGCCGTGTGCGCGTACTGCACCGGACGGCCCGCCGTGTAGAGCGCCTGCCAGAGCGCCGCGCCGCGCCGGTCGAAGGCCACGCGCAGGAGACGCGGCGAGGGAGGCAGCACCTCCACCACCCGCGCAAAGAGCCCGCCGACGTCGAGGCGCGCGCCCGCGGGGAGCTCGGGCGGTGGGGGCCGGTCCTCGGTGCGCCGGCGCCAGTCGCCCGCGCCGAAGAGGACGGCGGTCCAGGTGTCGTCCGGTTCCTGGGCGAGCAGCCGCAGCTCGATGGCGGCGCCCGCGGCGGTGCGGCCCATGAGCGAGCCGGGCAGCGTGGCCGCGTCGTTCATCACCAGCAGGTCGCCTTCGCGCAGGAGGTCGGGCAGCGCCGAGGCGACGGAGTCGGAGAAGCGCTCGCGGCGGGGCTCCACGTGCAGGAGCCGCGCGGAGTCGGGGTGCTCCCGGGGCCAGCGGGCGGCGTTCATGCGGCCTCCCACTTCGCGGCCTCGAAGCGCTGGCCGGACGCGGCGTCGCGGGCCTCCACGAGCGCGAGGATGCGCGCGGCCACGTCCTCCGGCTTCGCCAGCGCCGAGGGGTCGGCGTCCGGGAGCGCGTCGCGGTGCATGCGCGTGTCCATGTCGCCGGGGTCCACGGTGAGCAGGCGCACGCCGCTGCCCTCGAACTCCGAGGCCCAGAGGCGGGTCAGGTGTTCGAGCGCGGCCTTCGACACGCTGTAGGCGCCCCAGCGGGGATAGGCGGACACGGCGGCGTCGGAGGTGATGTTGAGGATGAGCCCGCGCCCCCGGACGACCATGCTCCCCGCCACGGCCTTCGTCAGGCGGAAGGGGCCCAGCAGGTTGACCTCCAGCACCTGCGACACGTCCTCGCACGCGGTGTCCAGCAGGAGCGGGAGGGGCGTGGGCCCCAGGGTGCTCGCGTTGTTGATGAGCACGTCCAGCGGGCCCACCAGCGCGGTGGCGGCGCCGACCAGCGGGTAGATGGCCTGCTTGTCGCCCACGTCGAAGGCGAGCCCGTGCACCGCCAACCCCTGGGCCTTCAAGGGCGCGACCGCCGCCTCCAGGGCCCTGGCGTCGCGCGCCACGCCCACCACCCGGGCGCCCCGGCGGGCGAAGGCCTCCATCAGGGCCCGGCCCAGCCCCCGGCTCGCGCCCGTCACCAGCACTGCTTGATTCCGCATGTCCATGGCAGGTGTCTCCTTGGGCCAGGGATAGCGGGCGGGTTCCGACGGGATGGCATGGGCGCCAATGCGTTGGCAGAATGCCAGCGTATGAGCGACGAGGACCTTCCGGGCAGGCTGGCGCGCAACCTGCGGACCCTGCGGGAGACGCGAGGGGCCACGCAGGTGCAGCTCGCGAAGCTGGCGGGCGTGCCCCGGGCCACCTGGGCGCATCTGGAGTCCGGCGCGGCGAACCCCACGCTGTCGGTGCTGCACCGGGTGGCGGGGGCGCTCCAGGTGTCCCTGGAGGAGCTGCTCGCCCGCCCCAAGGCGAGCGCCCGGCACTACCGGCGCGACAGCCTGCCCATGCGCCAGCGAGGCGCGGCCCTCCTGCGCAAGCTCCTGCCGGATCCGCTGCCGGGCATGGAGTTCGACCGGATGGAGCTGCCGCCGCGCGCGCGCATCACCGGCGTGCCCCACACGCCGGGCACCCGCGAGTACCTGGCCTGCGAGTCCGGCACCCTCGCGCTGGTGGCGAGTGGAGAGCGCTTCGTGCTGGAGGCCGGCGACGTCGTCGTCTTCCGGGGAGACCAGAAGCACTCCTACGAGAATCACGGCACGCGCACGGCGGTGGGCTACTCCGTCGTGCTGCTCGCGCCGTCATTCTGAAGTGCGCGCCTGTCGAGGCACGGCAAGCGCTGAAGCGCGGCGAACCCGCCGGCTACGCCCCACCGCCCTGCCACGTCAGCATCCCCATCACGCCCACATCCCGGGCGCCACCGGCGCGGAACCTCCAGGGCACCGCCACACCGAGCTCCCAGGACTTCACCGGGCGCGCCAGCAGCCCTGGTGACAGGAGCACCGTGGAGGCGCCAGCCTCGTTCCGCCAGCCAGCCTCCACCAGGGGCCGCAGCGGGCCCAATGCCAGCACCGCTCCCGCCGCGAGGTCCGGATGAAGCTCGCGCTCCAGCCCGCGCACCCCGGGCAGCTGCTCCGCCTTCAGCTGGAGGTTGAAGCCCACCGGCCCCACGTCCTGATACGCCAGCAGGTACGGCTCGAAGCCCGGGCGGAAGCGCTCGTCCTCGATGTCGCGCGTGGCCTCCAGGTCCAGGCCCAGGCTCAGCGTGAAGCCTCGCCGTCGGTCATTGACCAGCGCCAGGCCGATGCCCGCCTCCGCCGTGTCCAGCCCGCGCGGCTCCTCCGGCGTCGTCAGCGCCACCTTCGCCTCCACCTGCACGCGATCACTCAGGCCGTACTCGCCGCGCACGGGCAACTCGAAGCGCGTCTCGTCGTCCCGCCGCGTCCACTCCAGCCCCGTGCCCAGCTCCACCTGCCCCCGCTGCTGCGGTGGCGCCCCGTCCCCCAGGAAGAACTCCTGCACCCGCCCCTGTACCCCCTCCGCCGCCAGCGCCGGCATCGCGACGAGGCCCAGAAGTCCCACCGTGACGAGCTGCCGTCCGTTCGCCATGCGAACAGGATGGGCACGGCCCCGACGCACCGGAGCCTCCCCTCCGGGCCCTCCGCCGCCCGGCTGCCTGCCCGCTCTGGCGACCTCGGTCCCAGCGTGGCGGCTTGCATCACCGTGCGTGAAGGTGGCAAAGCCTCCGGCTCACACCCCGGACAACGACCATGACCTTGAAGCCCGCCCATCCCTTCGCTCGACACACCGTGGCCCTGCTCGCCCTGGGCCTCGCCGCCTGTGGCGGCAAGGACGTGCGCCCCGACGACGATGAGAACCCCAACCCCACCCCCGTCACCGACCCGTGCGAGGAGAGTGACACCCCCGACCCGGCCAGCGGGACGTGCGCGCCGCTGCGGTTGCAGTGCGCCCGGGACCTGGGCGACTTCAAGACGGACCGCTACGTCTGGCGCGATGGCGACTGCCACGTGCGCTCCGTGTCGCTCGTTCGCAACGACGCGGCGGACCCCGCCGGATGGCACGGCGGCTACATCCGCCGCTACACCTACGAGGTCGCGGGCACCGAGCGCGTCTGCGACGGCCAGAACCCGCAGGTGCCCGGCTGGGGCATGGTGACCAGCCACCTCAAGGAGGGCCAGACGTGGGGTGCCTGGACGCAGGACGTGCGAGGCACCGGCCGCGTCGTCTTCAAGGGCGCGCACCACGCGCTGCACGAGCTGAAGTGGCCCCTGTCGCTGGACGGCCACGTGGTGCAGGTGACCGTGCAGTACCTGTTCGCCACCGGCCGGGACCACCCGCTGTATGCCATCACCCACGACGCGTCCGGCTTCCCCGCGAACCAGATTGAAGCCGACGTGCGCTCGCCCTACGGCGACCTGGGCTTCGACGGCAACGCCAACACGGACATCGCCGGCCTGGGCTGGGGCGACCGCTATCGCTTCACCACCCTCTCCTCCCCCGTGACGATGAACACCGGCTGGGACTACCGCGAGCCCAACGTCGTCCCCTACACGCGCATGTGGACCGCCGCGCCGGACGCGGAGATGGGCGCGGTGCAGACCCAGACGTGGGAGCAGAAGCCCGCGGGCGGCTACTGGCTGTACCCGGAGTGGGGCACGCGCCACGACAACGGCCCCATGCCCACCGACTACAACTGGCCCTACCAGCTCAACCAGTACGAGCTGCCCGCCGTCACCAACTCCCACCGGCTCGCGTGGGGCAGCAACTTCGGCGCGGTGGGCCTGTCGCAGTACCCGCGCCTGGGCGACGACGGCGTGATGCTCTCCGGCCACCCCTACCAGAGCTACTCCGTCTTCATGGTGCTGGGCACGCACACGGACAACCCCGTGCTGTCGCTCGTGTCGGAGGTGGAGGCCTGGCAGGGCGTGAAGCTCACCGCCTCCGAGGGCACCGTGCGCACGCGGGGCCCGGGAGGCGTGGGCCGCTCGGACGCCGTCGCGTATGACGTCGCCGGCTACAACCCCGTGTACGCCACGTGGGAGGCGGACGCCGCCTCCAACCGCGTGACGCTGACCTTCGACACCGCGGGGCGCACGCTCGCGCACCCCATGCTGGTGGTGCACGACTACACCGCCACCGCCGCGCCGAAGGCGGTCACCCTGGACGGCCAGCCGCTCGCCGCGGACACGGACTACTTCGCGTCCGTCGACGCGGAGGGCAAGGCGCTCTGGCTCACCCTCCAGCGCGACCTGAAGGGCACCGCCACCCTGAAGGTGGAGTAGCCCCACGGGCCCCGGGTGCACGCCCGGGGCCCGTCCCTTCACACGGGCGCGTCAGTTCGCGTCGCCGCTGCCGCCGTAGCCCTGCGGGGCCTGCGAGCGCAGCCGCTGCCACTCGGCGCGGGCGTCCCGCTCCACGCGCCTCTGCTCGTCCACGCGGCGCCGGGCGTCCTCCACCTCGCGCTTGGCCTCGGCGACGGCGGACATGAAGTTCGCCTCGGACATGTCCTTGGCGCGCACGTCGCCGCTCTTCTCCAGCGCCTGGTACTGGGCCAGGTTGAGCTCCGCGTCCGCCACCTTCAGCTCCGCGGCGCGCACGTCCTTCTCCGCCTTGGCGGTGTCCACCTTGCGGTCGTGCCAGGCCACCTCGGCGTCCGCGGCGGCGCGGCCCGCATCAGCGCCCTGGAGCCTGGACTGCGCCTGCGCGATGGAGGCCCGCTGGCCGGTGGCCTCGGCGGCCTTCACCGCGGCCTTCTCCGCCTCCATGCGGCTCTTGGCGGCGTCGCCGTTGCGGCGGGCCACCTCCGCGGCGCGCTCGGCGTCGCGCACCGCCACCTCGGCGCGCGTCACGTTGTCCGCGGCCTTGGTGCGGGACAGCTGGGCTTCACGCACGTCGCCCAGCTGGTCCTCGGGGATGCGGGCCATCATCGCGTCGTCCACGCGCGCGGACCTGGAGCTGCCGCACCCGGCGAGGAACGCCATGGATGCCCCCAACGCCAGTCCCACCACCCAGTGACGCTTCGTCCTGTTCTGGAACATGTTCTCAATCCCCCGTCCAAAGAGATGACTGGGGAAGAACGTAGACACGCCTCCGTCACGCGACAGGTGCCACGGACGCCGCCGCTCCTCCTGGAATCCGCGCGGGTCCGGGCCGGCCGTGGAGCAGGCAGGCCCCGAGCCCCTTCCGCCAGGTGTCCTTGCCATCCGCGCGCTCCGTCACGGGGGCATGTCCCAAGCCGGACGGGCCGCGTGTCTCAAGGTCGCGCGAAGGACGCGCCACCAGGGAGAGGGACCTCATGAAGCGAGCCGGATGGAGTGTCGCGCTGGGAGCGGGCTGCGCGCTGCTGTTCGCGGCCTGCGGGGGCGGGCCGGAGGACTCCGGCGACCCCGAGAGCACGGAGTCCGTGAAGATGCGCATCTCGCTCGCGGGGGACGCGTGCGGTGTCGTCGCGGCCTACGCGACCGTGAGCGCGCAGGACCTCCCGCCGCCGTCCCCCCAGTCCCTGTACGTGGGCAACGGCTACATCGAGGGCTACCTGAGCAACATCCCCGTCGGGCCCCGGCGCCTCGTGGAGGTGAAGGCCTACAACCGGATGGGGCTGGAGGTGTACGCCGGCGGCACGACCGTGGACGTGTACCAGGGCTCCGTGGCGTACGCGCAGCTCCAGCTGATGCGCAACTCGCGGAACTGCCCGGGCACGGGGACGGGCGACATCTACATCATCGGTACGCTGGAGGGTTCCGGTCCGGACTGGGACGCGGGCTACGACGCGGGACCGGGGCCGGCCCAAGACGCCGGTGTGTACGACGCGGGCGTGTACGATGCGGGCTAGCCGCCGCGACAGGTCCTGCGGGGAGCGGGGTGGCCCGGCTGTGCGGCTCGACGTGGTCGGGTGGGGGAAGCCGCGCGCCCACGACATGCTCGGCGCAGGGGTGAGGCTGTCGCCGCTACGGGCCCTGGCCGGAGAACCACGCGGTGAGGGCCAGGCGTGAAGCATGGACAGGCAGCACCTCGTGCTCCAGCCGCTCGCTCAGGAACACCACCACGCGATCCAGCACCGGCGGCACATCCACCGGGGTGTCGGTGCCCTCCGGGAAGAGGCGCAGCACGCCGCCGTGCTCCGGCTTCCAATCCGCGTTCGCGTACCAGACAGCGGTGAGGCGGCGGTTGGACTGGCCCGGGAACGCGTCGAGGTGGCGGGCGTAGTGCGTCCCGCCGCCAGGGTAGCAGGCGAGCTGCACGTCGAAGCGGCCCAGCCCCAGGTACGCGCCCGTGGACACGACCTCCCCCAGCGCCTGGAAGCGGTGCCACAGGGCATCCAGCTCCGGAGAGGCGCCGGGCAGCACCCACTCGATGTGGTCCCCGCGCACGGAGGTGTCGAGCGTGTGGTTCGCGCCGCGCCGGATGCCCGCGGGTCTCAGCGTCCGGGCCTCCACGCGCGCGAGCGCCACGGCCCGCACCCTCAGCGCCAGCGCCTCGCCCAGGAAGCCATCCCGCACGAAGTACCCATGCGAGCCCAGGGCCTCCACCTCCGAGCCCGTCAGCTCCACCTTGGGTCTTTCCTTTTCGGGCACCCGTCCGGAAGCCCGCATCCGCACGCTGCACCAGGACGCCCCCGCTCCGGAAGTGGGTAGACTTCCGGCCCATGGAGAAGAACGCCTCGCGAACCCTCTCCCTCCTCGCCGCGGTCGCGCTCGGCGCGCTCGGGGCCTGGGTGCTGCTGCGTCCCGCGGCTCCCCGGCTGCCGGACACGGCGGCGGTGGTGGAGCAGATGCGGGAGGTGGCCCGGCTGGAGACGCTGGACGTGTCCCTCTACAAGAAGGTCACGTTCACGCCGGAGCCGCAGGCCACGGACGCGCTGTGGAAGGACGTGCTGCTCTGGGCCAGCTACACGCTCCAGGACCCGCACGGCCGCGCCATCGTGTTCGCGGACGCGCACCTGGGCTTTGACTTCCAGCGCTTCGACTCGAGCCACCTGCGCGCCGTGGGCACGCGCGTGGACGTGCTCCTGCCGCCGCTCCAGGTCACGGTGGCCCTGCGGCCCGGGGAGACGGAGGTCATCGACTCCAACCTGGACAGCGCGCAGACAGCGCAGCTGTTGGAGAAGGCCCGGCTGGCGTTTGAAAGGGAGGTGCGACAGGACACGCGCCTCCAAGAGAAGGCGCGTCAGTCCGCGGAGCGCTCGCTGCGGGGGCTGCTGCTCACGCTGGGTTTTCGCGAGGTGCGCTTTGTTGAAACCCTCCCTGTGGGAGCGGCCGGCTGACCCAGGGAGAGACCGCGCCATTATCTTTCCGAGCGGATACTGAACAAATATCCTATGGAGAAGATAATTTAAGGATATCTGCTAACCGGTATATTTCCCGGCTCATCCACCGGAGAACGCGTGCGCCCCTTTCTCGTCCAGACCCCAGAGCAGCTCGGCTCGATCCTCCGGGGATACCGTCGGGAACGCGGGCTCACCCAGGGGCAACTGGCGGCAACCATCGGAGTCGCCCAAAGCGCGATCTCCTTCGCCGAAACGCACCCAGACCGAATAGGGGTCGAGCGCCTGTTCCGGATCCTCGCGGGATTGAACGTAGAGCTGGTCCTGCGCGACCGTGGGGCCCAGAAGACAGCATCGGAGTGGTAGCCCATGGCCCGCCCCTCCAAGACACGCGCCCTTGACGTGTGGATGAATGGCGAGCGCGTGGGTCAATGGACCGTCCACCACGGCGAACATCGCTTCGCCTACGCGGACGCTTGGCTCCTTTCGCCTCTGGCCCGGCCCCTGTCGCTCTCGATGCCATTGCGGCCCTCGCGGGAGCCGTACAGGACCGACGTGGTCCAACCCTTCTTCGACAACCTGCTGCCGGACAGCGACGAAATCCGCCGACGGATGATGAACCGGTTTGGCGCCGCCTCGACCTCACCATTCGATCTGCTTGAGGAGGTCGGGCGTGACTGCGTGGGGGCCGTCCAACTTCTCCGGCCCGATGCCACAGCGCCAGACGTCCACCGCATTCGTGGACGCAAGCTTTCACCCGCGGAGATCGGAAACATCCTGGCCCGCGTGCGGACTCCCACGCTGGGTGCGCAGGACGCTGATGACTTCCGAATCTCACTTGCGGGCGCCCAGGAGAAGACCGCACTCCTCTGGCACGACAACGCATGGTGGGCTCCCGAGGGCACCACGCCCACGACCCACATCTTCAAGCTCCCCATCCCCGCTTCAGCGCACCCAGGTGTCGACCTCTCGAACTCCGTCGAGAACGAATGGCTCTGCGCCCGACTCCTTCGCGGTTACGGCATCCCCTGCGCGTCGTCCGACCTCATGAGCTTCGGGGACCAGCGAGTGCTCGTCGTGACGCGCTTCGACCGCAAGGTGGCTTCGAGTGGCGAATGGATCCTGCGTCTCCCGCAGGAGGACTTCTGCCAGGTGACCAAGACCCCACCGGGCAAGAAATACGAGCGTGATGGAGGTCCTGGGATACCGAGGATCCTCGAGGTGCTTCTGGGCTCGACCCAGGCCCAGGAGGATCGCCTTGATTTCCTCAAGACGCAGTTCCTCTTCTGGTTGCTGTGCGCGATCGATGGCCATGCCAAGAACTTCAGCGTGTTCATTGAAGCGGCAGGGCGCTTCAGGCTGACGCCCCGGTACGACGTCATCTCCGCCTATCCCTTTCTGGGCCGCAAACAGCATCAACTCTCACCCCATCGGGTGAAGATGGCGATGGCGGTCATCGGCAAGAACCGGCACTACGAATGGAAGGGGATCCGCGTAGCGCACTGGATCGAAACCGCACACAAGTGCGGCCTCGGGGCAGCCGCGCCCAAGCTCTTCGAGGAGCTGATTGAGCAGACTCCCGGAGTCGTCGAGCAGGTGCGGTCCTCTCTGCCCAACGACCTTCCGGACACCGTCAGTGCTCCGATCCTGGAAGGTCTGCTGAAGAAGGCCCAGGCTGCGAAGGACGGCTTCATCAAGTAGCTGCTGTCACTTCGGCTGCAACACGTCCCCCTCCAGCACGAACAGCCCGGGCACGCCGTCCGGCGCGTGCCCCAGCTCCGCGAGCCTCCGCGCCGATTCGCCGTCCGACTCGCGGCACAGGAGCGCCAGCTCACGGCGGCCCAGGCTCACGCGCAGCGGGCCTCCGCCCGTGGCTGCATCCAGCCTGCGGCGCTGCGACTTCGTGAGCAGCCGTGCGCCGTCGTGCCCGTCGCCGCCCGCCACCGCCCAGATGCCAGAGAACGCCTCCGCCAGCCGCACCTCGCCCTGGTCGATGACGACGGGCCGCACGTCCACGGGCCGAGCCTCCAGGTTGTGCCACGCCGCCGCGTCCACCGCCTCGAGCGTGAGCCCGGCGTCCTCCAGCGCGGAGGCCGGCAGGTAGCGCACGAACTCCGCGTCCTCCAGCACGTAGAAGACCTCCAGGCCCGCGGGCCCCGGGCGGAACAGCGCGCCCTGGGCCCCCGCCACGAAGCCCGAGGGCCGCAGCACCGGGCGCAGCGCGTCCAGCGACACCCCCGAGGACAACCCGCCCAGCCGCGTGGCCAGCGCCTCCACGTGCGCGGTGAGCCCCTGCGTGCCCGGGGCCTCCTGATACGCGGCATACAGCGAGCCCACGTCCACGCGGCCCACCCCGCCCGAGGCCAGCTTCACCAGCAGGTCGCGGCCCTGCCGCCGGAAGGCGATGCCCGCACGCCCCAGCGCGGCCGTGAGCGCGGCCGTGAACTCCGGGCGCAGGACCTGCTCCTCGGGCGCGGGAGGCGGAGGCAGGTCCGCGGCCTCCAGCTCCGCGCGCAGCAGCTTCGCCTCCGCGTCGAGGGGATCCCGCTCCACGGCCTCGGCCACGTAGGCGCGGGCGCGCGCGCCCTCTCCCTGCCGCAGCGCGAGCACGGCCAGCACCTTGAGGGCCTCCGGGTCACCCGGGCTCAGGACCAGCGCCTCGCGCAGCTCCGCCTCCGCTTCGCGGTGCCGCTCCAGCCCCAGCAGCGCTCGCGCGAGGCCCAGGCGCACCTGGAGGTCCTTGGGGAAGTCCCGCCGCAGGGCCTGCATCCACGGCAGGGCCTCCCGCTCCGCGTCCGCGTTGATCAACGCATGCGCCACGGTGAGGCGCAGCGTGGGGCCAGGAGTCCGCGCGGCCTCCGCGCGCAGCGCCTCCAGCTCCGCGCCGCCGAGCACTTCACCCGCCTCCACCTTGCGGCGCAGGCGCTCCAGTTCCGCCGGGGAAATCACGCGCGGACTCTAATGGTCCACGCCCGGAGCGCCCAGCCCCTCAGTGCGTCGCATCGTGCGTGTCCATCGGCTCAGCGGGCTCCTCCTCGCTCCGGTGCTGGGAGAGGAAGTCGTCCAGGGCGCCCACGTCGATGGGCTTGCGGAACACGGCGTCCACCTGCGCGAGGCTCGCGCGGTTCTGTCCCCGCACGTCCATGCCGGTGACGATGGCCAGCAGGGCCTGGGGCGTGCGCTGCCGCAGCTCGCGCGCCAGCTCCCAGCCCGTCATCTCCGGCATCACCGCGTCCAGCAGCGCGGCGTCGTAGGGACGCCGCTCCCACATGCGCAGGGCCACGTCCGGGCTGTGCGCCACCTGCACGTCGTAGCCCTCCTCGCCCAGCACCTCCGCCATCATCCGCGCGTTGTCCAGGTCGTCGTCCACCACCAGCACGCGGCGCGCGCGCACCGGCATGCGCGTCGGGTGTGCCGGCACCCGCGGCGGCGGCTGCGGCTCGGGGGACAGGGGCGCGCCCGTCGCGGCTTCACGGAAGCGCGGCAGCCGCACGATGAAGCTCGCCCCCGAGCCGTCGCGCCGGTTCTCCACCGTCAGCTCTCCGCCCCAGCGCTGCACCTGCGTGCGCGCCACCGCCAGGAACAGCGAGAACTGCGGCGCCCCCGGGTCCCGGCGCAGCGGGTCGAACAGGCCCGCCAGCGCGTCCTGCGTGTAGGGCCGCCCGCCGTCCTCCAGGCGCATCTCCAGCCAGTCCTCTCCCATGGGACGGGTGCGGACCACCAGCGTGCCGCCCCCCTCCATGCGGTCGCGCGCGGACAGGAGCAGGTTGACGATGAGCTCGCGGAAGAAGCCCGCGTCCACCTTCACGCCCCACGGGAAGCCCAGGTCCAGCTCCGTGTGCACCGGGTGCTCGCGCTGCTCCAGCTCGCCCCGGGCCAGCTCCAGCGCCTCGCGCACCGTCTGGTCCACCGGCACGTTGCCCAGGCGCTCCTCGGTGCGCTGCACGCTGAACTCCTGGAGCCGCGCCACCAACTCGCCAATCTGGCGCACCGTCCTGTCCAGCGCCTCCAGGTGCTCGGGCTTGTACTCGCGCTGCAGGAGCGTGATGCGCAGCCGCAGCACGTTGAGGAAGTTGTTGAGCGCGTGCGCGGCGCCGCTCGCCAGCTGTCCCAGGGCCTGCTGCCGGGTGCGCCGCAGGAGCTGCCCCTGGAGCCTGCGCACCTCGTCGTGCGCGTTCTCCAGGGCCTTGGTCTTCACGGCCGCCTCCGTGCGGTCGCTGAAGGTCTGGATGACGCCCGCGAGGACGTTGTCCTCCTCCCACACCGGCGTGGCGCTCATCTCCAGCGTGGCGTCCCCGCCGCCGGCGCGCTCCACCTGCATCATCACGCCGCGCACCGGGGCCTTCTCGCGCAGCGCGCGCAGGAAGGGCATGTCGTGCACCTTGAAGGGCTCCCCCGTGGGGTGCCGCGCGTTGACCTGGAGGAGCACGGGCCCCAGCGAGCTGGCGGCGCGCGCGCCCACCACCGCGCGCATGGGCACGCCCATCAGGCGGCTCACCGGCGGCGAGGCGAAGGACACCGTGCCGTCCGTCTCCGCCAGGAGGATGCCCACCTCCACGTGGTTGAGCACCGACTCCATCACCGCCGCCTCGCGGAAGCGCACCTCCTCCGTCTTGAGCACGCGCGCGTAGGAGGCCTGCGCGGACGCGTCCGCCTCCCAGATGAGCTCCGACACCAGCTCCGCCACGTCCGCGTCGATGACGCCCCCGTTGCGGCGCGCGTAGACGTAGAGCAGCACCTCCTGGAGCGACTTGAACTCGCGGGTCAGGTCCTCCGGCTCGAAGTTCTGGTCGTACCGGAAGGCCCCGTGCGAGCGCACCACCTCCGGCCACAGCCGCACCGCGTCCTCGCCCCGGTCCTCGAGCAGCCGGCCAAGCTCGTCCAGCAGGTGGCGCAGCGGCGCGCGCAGGTCCCGGCCGGGGACCTCCACCTCGTACGTCTCCGCGCGCAGGCGCTTGGACCACAGGCGGGTGATGCGCTCGCCCTCGTCCGAGAGCAGGCCCGACAGCGCGGCGATGGCGTCATTGGAGGAAGGCACGCTCAAGGGCGCACGATGCGCACGCCCCTGCCCGCCAGCCACCCGCCCCCGCCTCCTCGCGGCGCGGCCCTGTCCGCCACCCCACAGGGGCACCTCCATCACGGGCCCCGAGCGCCTGCCTGCCCGGCCGCCCTGGCCACCGCGAACGGCCGTCCCCACCTTTGCATGCACGGATGAGCACCAAGGAGCACAGGAAGAACGACCTGGAGCAGCCCGAGATCTCTCAGCAGGCCATGGCGCAGCTCTTCCGTGGCGAGCTGAGCCGCTCGGACACGTGGCGCACGCGGCTGGACACGACCACGAACTGGGCGCTCACCACGACGGCGGCGGTCATCTCCTTCGGCTTCGCGACGCCGGAGAGCTCGCACGTCACGTTCCTGGTGGGCATCTGGATGGTGGTGTCCTTCCTGCTCATCGAGGCGCGGCGCTACCGCTACTACGACCTGTGGAACCGCCGCGTGCGCCTGCTGGAGGACGGCTGGTGGGCGCCCATGCTGCGGCGCGAGCCGGTGGACCCGGACGCGCTGCGCGAGCTGGCGGTGGAGATGTCCCGGCCGCAGATCCAGCTGTCGCTGGTGTCCGCCATCGCGACGCGGCTCAACCGCGCCTACGGGCCCATCCTCATCGTCCTGTTGGTGACCTGGTTCTTCAAGGTCTACAGCCACCCGCGGCCGCCGCGGGACTTCGCGGACTTCGTGGAGCGGGCGCACGTGGCCTGGCTCCCGGGGCCGGTGGTGATGGCCTCGCTGCTGTTCCTCACCGTGGCGGCGGCGTACCTCTTCACCGCGTCCTTCTTCATCCGGGCGCCGCTGGGCGAGCTGCGCACCCGGCCGCGAGGGCGCCGGGCCGCGCTCTGGGAGTCCTTCTACCGGCCCTATGCCATCCAGCGCCGCAAGCGCCCGCGCCCCCCCGGCGTCCGCGCCAGCGCGCCGCACCCGTTCGACCACTGACCTCAGCCGCCGAGCTGCGCGCCCACCTGCGCCATCAGCGCCATCACCCGGGCGCGCGTGGGGGCCTGGAGGTCCGGCCGCATCGCGAGCGCCTGGAGCATCTGGAAGACGGGCGTGCCCCCTTCCAGGTGCTGCGCCGCGACCGCGAGCAGCGCGGGCTCCTCGCCAGGCGCCAGCCGCCCGGACACCACCCAGGCCCGCAGGTGCTCCAGCGCGACGGCGTCCAGGGGCCGCGTGTTGAGCGCGTCCAGCAGCGCCCGCTGCACGCCCCGGTCGGTCTCCGTCTCCAGCGCGTCCAGCAGCAGCCGCGTGGCCAGCTCCTGCGGGGCCTGGCGCAGCGCATCCGCGGCCGCGGCCCGCACGTCCGGGGACTCCGCGCGCAGGTGCGGCGGCACCACGTCCACCAGCCGCTCCGCCGCCGTGCCCCCCAGCGCGCGCAGCGCGTGCGCCCGGGCCTCGTCCCCCGACGCGTCGGCCACCGCGTTCTCCAGCGTCCGCAGCGCGGCGCGGGCCTCCGCCGACGCCGGGTCCAGCCGCGACGCCCAGGCCCCCAGCGCGTACGACGTGGCCCGCTCCACCGGGACGTCGTGCTCCGTCCGGGCGCGGTCCAGGAGCCCGTTGAGCATCACGCCCAGCTCCGGCTCCGGCTTCGTCACGAAGCCCGCGCGCTGCACCATCATCACGTAGGCGCCCGCGTGCTCACGGGCCTCCGGCGCCAGGAGGAGCGCGCGCAGCGTGGCCTGCGCCTGCGGGTGGCCCGCGCCCACCAGCAGGTCCAGCATCAGCTCGCGCAGCCCCGGGTGCGTGCCCGGCTTCAGGAACAGCCGCGCCAGCTCCTGGCAGCGCTTCGGCTCCAGTTGCAGCGCCGCGATGGCCCGCCGCGCGAACACGTCCAGCCCCGCGATGGAGTCCGGGCTGGTGGCGTCCTCCAGCGTCTCCAGGAGCTCGTCCACCGTCATGCCCTCGGCCTGGCTGCGCAGCTGGCCCAGCTCCGCGTCCGCCTCGAAGGCGATCTGCGACGGCGTGCGCACCACGAGCTTCTGCTCGTCCGACGGCGGCAGGGGCCGCAGCTCCCGCGACTGGTACGTCAGCCGCAGGCGCAGCCGCTTGGACACCAGCGCCTGCCCGTCCGCGCCCAGCGCGTCCAGCACCTCGTCCTGGGAGATGGCGACGAGGTGGCCCTCCGCGTCGCGGTCGAACGTCGTGAGCGAGCCCAGCGCCTGCTTCGCCACCGGCCACGCGCCCGCCGCGCGCAGGCGCTGGTAGCGAGACCTCCGGCGCGTGAGCCGCGAGGCGTCCCCGGGCTCGAAGGCGAACGTGGCCGCCACCTCGCCCGTCTGCGTGGACTCCGTGGCGGTCCAGGACTCCGCGTCGCGCAGCTCCGAGGGGAACAGCTCCGCCGACAGCGTCTGCGCGAGCTGGCGGAACAGCGGGGGCTCCGCCTCGGAGAAGCGCACCGCCTGGAGCGCGCCGCGCGCGTCCAGCTCCAGCCACGCGCTGGCGGTGTCCGGCAGGTGGGCCTGGAGCGCCGCCGCGTCGGGCAGCAGCGCCTGTCCGGAGAGGACGGCCTCGTGCCGCGCCAGCCGGCGCAGCGTCAGGCGCAGCCGGGTGCCCGTCGCGCGGGACTCCAGCGCCTGGAGCGTCAGCTCGCCGTCCAGGTGCAGCACGCCCTCCAGCGCCTGCGCCTTCGCGTCCGGCCCCGGCATGGGCAGCGCCACGCGCGTCAGGTCGTCCCAGACGAGGTGGAAGGTGTGCGCCTCGCCCACGCGCCAGCGGAAGAGCGGCAGCCGGTGGGAGGACTCGGAGGCCTCCACGGTCGCGGCGGACGGAGACGACGCGGACAGCCAGAGGGCCAGCGCCCCCAGGCACACCAGGGCGCCCAGGCCGGCCACGCCACGAACGAGGGTCGAGCGACGCATGAAACACTCCCGAAGCAAGAAGTCGAAAGAAGCGGGGAACCACGCCCCCGGGGCCGTTGGAGCCGGCCCCGGGGGGGCCTGCGAGCGCGCGGCTCAGTAGAGCTGCGCGAGCGGCAGGTAGTGCTGGTCGTTGAAGAGCTGCGCGCTGGTGCCGATGCCCTGCCACGACACGATGGGGAACTCGGCCTTCAGGAAGCCCAGCTCTCCGAACAGCGAGAGCCGGCCGTCCAGCGTGCGCAGCGTCATGTTGAGGCTGGTCCCCAGCCCCAGGAACAGCGTGTTGGGGTTCGTCGGGTGCGTGGGCGAGCTGAGCGCGACGCCGATGCGGCCCTCCAGCGGCAGGCTGAAGTTCACGAGGGTCAGGGTGCCGCGCACGCCCACCTGGAAGCCCGGGACGCCGATGGCCACCGCCACGAAGCCGTTGGCGGCCGCGTAGGGCCCGATGTTGCCCAGCAGGTCCAGCGTGATGAGGTTGCGCGTGCAGTCACGGCCCAGGGCGCCGCCCATCGACGTGGCGATGCCGACCTCCACGGACAGGCCGCCGCTCACCGTCACGGGGATGAACCACACCATGAAGGTGGCGCTCCCCCTGGCCGCGTCCTTGTCCACGAAGGGCTTGCGCTCGATGAAGGTGAAGCGCGTCGGGTAGGACTGGTCGAACGTGAAGATGGACCTGCCGAGCACGCGCGCGCGCAGCTCCGCGCGGATGGCGGAGGGCTGCGTGGACGCGCGGCCGTACAGCCAGGCGACCTCCGTGCGCGTCGGGCTGAACACGTTCGCGTAGAGCCCCAGCTCGCTGAAGATGGCGGCGTTGGTGTCGCACCAGTTGCCGCTGAACGCGGAGCCCGGCGTGCTGATCTCCCAGCCCGCGCGCAGCGAGTAGCCGCCGCCGAAGTTGTTGTCGCCCGAGTAGCCGCCCGCGGAGAAGTCCTGCGACTGGCGCTTGGTCATGGTGACCGGGTTCGTGGGCGGCTGCTCCTGCGTCGACTGCGACGCCAGGTACTCCGCCAGCGCCTTGACGTAGGCGCTCACCAGCGTCGGGTTGAGCGTGTAGTCCTTCAGCTCCAGCCCCTTCAGCTTCAGCCGGTCCGCGTTGCGGATGAAGCTCTCCGCGCCGAAGTCGTTGCCGGTGACGGTGAGGCACTGGCGCAGGTCCGCCTCGCGGCGGGGCACCATGACCTCGTCCACCATGGCCTTGTAGCGGCGGGGGCTCCAGTCACACGCCGTCGTCTTGCCGGTGACGAGGCAGCCCTCGCTGTCGGCCTTCACCAGCGCCTCCTCCAGGGCCTTGTCCAGGCCGTAGAGGCGCTCGGCCACCCTGGCGTCCAGCTCCGCCGTGGGGAGGTCGCGGCCGCGCAGCATCTCCGACTCGCGCTGCCAGCCGGCGTAGACGGCGGCGCGCTGGTCCAGCAGGGCGGAGAAGGCCTCCTGGCGCCGCTGCGAGTCATCGAGCACGTCGTCCGCGACCTTGCTCAGCGCCTTGCTCATGGACTGGTGCCACGCGTCCGAGGGCAGCACCGCCTGGCGGGCCTCCACGTTGTTCGCCTTCTTCGCCGCCTCGGAGGTGAACGCGTAGGCCTTGGCGCCCTTGGGGTAAGGCCCCGGCGCGAAGCGGAAGTACGCGTTCTTCGCCACGCGCGTCTTGCCGTCCCACAGGGGGGCCAGCTTCTCCCCGTCCTTGCTGTACAGCGTGCGCTCCGCGATGCCCCTGGAGCTGTAGGCCAGGGCGAACACGGCGCGGAAGTCGTCGCCGAAGCGGCCCGCGTCCTGCTCGAAGCGGCTGTAGTCGTAGTGCTTCTCGTGCACGTACTCCTGGCACGAGCGCTCCAGCACGCCGTTGGCGTCCCACTCCTGGCGCTGCTTGTAGTACGCCTGCTCCACCTTGGTGAGGTTCTTGTAGTCCTTGCGCGCCAGCACCTGGCCGCGCTGCACCTGGCCCACGATGGACTCGTCCGAACCGGAGAAGAGCGTGTCGGTGACGGCGTTGGGCTGCACGGCCACCGTCTCCACGCCGCCGCCCATGCTCTCCGGCAGCAGCGCGGCGCGCTTGGACGCGACCGTGTAGCGCTCCTTCCACTCGGACTCCAGCAGGCCCTGGCAGTACGCGTCGTGCTCCTGGCCGCACGCGGACGCGCGGTAGTCCACGTTGGAGCACTCGGTCAGCGTGGGCTGGGGGCACGACTCCGCCAGCGCCTGGGGCGCCGCCAGCGTCACGGTGGACAGCACGGCCCAGCGCACGGGGCGCGGCAGCCGGAACGGGGTTCTGCGCATGCTCATGAAAAGCCTCACCTCGGGAGCGCACGGGCCGGCACGGCCCGGACACCGCCGCCATGAGCACGACGCGTGCCGGGGCCCTGCACCGAGGGCGCCAGAGGGAGCCGCGCGGGCCCTGAGGACACACAGGCCACAAACGGCGGGCTCCGCCGTTGCCCGCGGGGCAACGACAGACACCCGGACCTCCGGGCGCGAGACATGTTTGACACACGCCGGGCGCGCCCACGGCCCCCCGCCGGGCGGCCGGACGGCCCCCACCCGGGCTGATGGGGGCCATGCCCCGGGGTGAACCCCGACCGCTTTCGCCCTTCCGGCCCTCCCGGATTTGTGGTGTGAACCGCCCCCATGGCGAACACGCGCACTGTGACGGTCATCAACGGCGACGGCATTGGCCCCGAGGTCTCCGCGGCCACCATCCGCGTCCTCGAAGCCCTCAAGGTCCCCCTCGAGTTCGAGTTCAAGGACGCGGGCACGGAGGTCGTGGCCAAGTTCAACACCAACCTCCCCGACGAGACGGTGGAGGCGGTGCTGCGCAGCGGCGTGGCGCTCAAGGGCCCCACGGGCACCGTGGTGGGCCGCGGCCTGCCGTCCGCGAACGTGGGCCTGCGCAAGCGGCTGGACCTGTACGCGTCCCTGCGCCCGGTGAAGAGCGTCCCCAACGTCAAGACGCGCTACGAGAACGTGGACGTCGTGGTGGTGCGTGAGAACACCGAGGACCTCTACGCGGGCCTGGAGCACATCGTGGTGCCGGGCGTCGTGGAGGCCATCAAGGTCATCACGGAGAAGGCCTCCACGCGCATCGCGCGCTTCGCCTTCGAGTACGCCAGGAAGAACGGCCGCAAGAAGGTGTCCGCCATCCACAAGGCGAACATCATGAAGCTGTCCGACGGCCTCTTCCTGGACTGCTGCCGCAAGGTGAGCCGCGAGTACCCGGAGATCGCCTTCGATGACGTCATCATCGACAACCTCTGCATGCAGCTGGTGAAGGACCCCACCCGCTTCGACGTGATGGTGCTGGAGAACCTCTACGGCGACATCGTCAGCGACCTGTGCGCGGGCCTGGTGGGCGGCCTGGGCATGGTGCCGGGCGCCAACATCGGCGAGCGCACCGCCGTCTTCGAGGCCGTGCACGGCACCGCCCCGGACATCGCGGGCAAGGGCATCGCGAACCCCACCGCCCTGATGATGTCCGCGGTGATGATGCTGGAGTGGCTGGACCTCAAGGAGGAGGCCCAGCGCATGTCCAACGCCATCCAGAAGGTCTACGGCGGCGAGTCCAAGGTCCGCACCGGCGACCTGGGCGGCAGCGCCACCACGGCCGAGTTCACCAACGCCATCATCGCCGCGCTGTAGTCCTCCGCGCGCGCGGCGCGCCCGAGGGGGGCTGGAGGTCCGCCTCCGCCCCCTTCGTGTCTCTCAGCCGACCACGACCTTGCGGACGCCCCGCGCCTCCAGGAGCGCGGGGAGCCGCTCGCGCTGGTCGCCCTGCAACACCAGCGCGTCGTCCTCCACCACGCCGCCGCAGCCCAGGCCGCCCTTGAGCGCCTTGAGCCAGGTGTCCAGCTGGGCGGCGGGCAGCCCCAGCTGCTCCACCACCGTCACCTCCTTGCCGCCCCGGCCCTTGCGCTCCATGCGCACCACGGCGCGCGCGGGCCCCTTCGGCTCCGGCTTCTCCCGGGGGGCGGGGGGCGGCGGCCCCGCGGGCAGCGCGTCCCGCTGCGCGGACAGGGCGGCGAAGGGGTTGTTGAACGGCCCCGGCGGCGGGGCCTCTTCCTTCTTGTCGCGCTTGCCCATGGCGTCGTCCCCTACGGGTGGGCGTGGCCCTCGTGGCCCCCGGCGGCGCCGCGCGCGCGCGCGGGCGGCAGGGCGCTGAAGGCGGGGGCGTCCGGGTTGCCGCCCGCCAGCACCAGCGCGTAGATGAGGGCCGCGGACGGGGGCACCTCCCGGCCGTTCACCAGCACCAGCGGCGTGCCCTGGATGTTGTAGCGCAGGGCGTACTCGACGTCCTGGCGCAGCTTCCCGATGGTCTCCGGCGCCGTCATGCACGCCTCCAGCTGCGGGCGCGCCACGGAGCCGGAGCTGGCGATCTCCATCACCTTGTCGGTGTCCAGGAAGGCCTGCGCGGCGAAGAGCCGCTCGCGCAGCGCCCAGAAGTCCTTCGCGCCCTCCAGGCACACCGTGGCCCGGGCCGCGGCGCAGCGCACGCTGAGCGCGTCCGGCCCGCCGCGGTTGGGGATGGCCGGGTTGCACTGGCCATCCAGCGGGAACTGCCGCGCCTCCACGGACAGCGTGCCCTGCGGAGCGTACTGCTTGATGAGGGCCAGCTCCTCCACCAGCGCCTTGCAGTGGGGGCACTTGCTGTCGGTCCACTCCAGCACCTTCACCGGCGCGTCCGCGGGGCCGTAGAGGGCGCGCGGCGGATAGGCGCCGAGCTTCGGCGTGGCGGCCCGGTACACGGCCAGCGCGTCCGCCAGGAACTGGCGCTGGTCCTGCGGCAGGCTGGCGAGGAACGCGTCCAGGGTGGCCGGCGGCGCGGGCGGCGGAGGGGGGGTGTTGCTGGAGCCGCCCTGCGACGGCGCCGGCGTGGAGGCCACGGGCGGCAGGAAGGCGCCGGCCTTGGGCGCGTGCGGCGTGGCCCGGCCGGGCAGCTGCATGGCCACGAAGGCGACGGCGGCGACGCCCACGGTCCACTTCAGCGTGTCGCCCCACTCGCCCGCCTGGGGCAGGAGGGGCCCGGGCAGGCCGCGCCAGGCCACGCCGGTGAAGACGAGCACCAGCGCGTAGGTGCCCATGCAGGTAGGGCACACCACGCCCAGCCGGGCGCTGACGACGGCGAAGACGATGATGGAGACGACGCCCGCGAGCGCCAGGAGCCGCAGGCCGTTGGCGGCCGGACGCACGGAGCGGCCCGCCTTCACCCAGGCGAGGTACAGCGCGGCGAGCCCCACTGCGGCCAGCCCCCACACCAGGCCCAGGCCCGCGATGGGGATGCCCAGCGCGTCGTGCACGGCGCTGGCGAAGTCCGAGTTCCAGACGGTGGCGCAGTTGACGGTCTCGCTGATGCTGCACGCGGTGGTGCCGCCAGCGCGCACCGTGAGCAGCTCCAGCCATTGGTAGACGGCGAGCCCGCTGGTGACGAGTCCCAGCACCAACAGCGCGAGTGCGCCACGGGTGGGAACGGGGGCGGCCGGGGTCGGGGCCTTCTTGCTCATGCGTGCTCCGGAGGCGGGGTCATCAAGACGAGGAGGCGGGCGTTGTCCGGGCCGTCGTTGACGACGCCGTGCTCGGTGCCCGCCGGGGCGAAGAGGGTGGAACCGGGGCCATGCGTCGCTTCCTCGTCGCCGATGCGGAAGCGGCAGCGCCCCTCCAGCACGAGGTACACCTTGTCGGACGTGGCGTGCCGGTGGGGCTTCTGCGCCTGGCCCGGGGTCAGGCAGTAGACGTCGAGGAAGAAGCGACCGGACTGGAAGACGGCGTGCTTCTGGAGCTTCTCCGGGGAGAAGCCCTGGAAGGCCGCAAGCTGCTTCACATCCATCGTGGCATCCGCTCCTGCGCCTCTATATAGCGACGGGCATGGAACCGCTGACGCTGCATTTTGTTCACGAGCGGGTGGGTGCCCGCTTCATTCCGGTGGGGGGCCGCGAAGTGGTGGCCGGGTATGGAGACGTGGGCGCGGAGTATGGCGCGGCCCGTGACGCCGTGGCACTGCACGATGCGTCCTACCGCGAAATCCTCCGGATAACGGGGGAGGATCGCGCCTCCTTCCTCCACGGCATGGTGACCCAGGAGGTGAAGAACCTCCCGGTGGGCTCGGCCGCCTACGCCGCCTTCCTCACGGTGAAGGGCGCCATGGTGGGAGACGCGCGCATCCTCAAGCGGGAGGACGACCTCCTCCTGGACCTGGAGCCCGGCCTGGGCGCCAAGGTGCGGGAGTTCCTGGACAAATACCTCATCTCCGAGGACGCGGAGCTGCACGACGGCACCCCGGAGGCAGGCTGGCTGAAGCTGCTCGGCCCCCGGACGGCCCAGGTGCTGGCCGCCGTCCTGGGCGGCCCCTTCGAGCCGCTGGCGCCGCTCGCCAGCCGCGAGGCGGCCATCGCCGGGCAGGACGTGTGGCTGCTGGGGACGGCGCTGCCGGGCGGGCTGTCCGGCGTGGACGTGCTGGTGCCGCGCGCGGGGCTGGAGGCGGTGTGGACGGCGCTGGTCCAGGCCGGCGGGGCGCACGGGCTGAAGCCGCTGGGCTTCGACGCGCTGGAGCGGGTGCGGGTGGAGGCGGGGGTGCCGCGCTACGGGCAGGACATGGTGGACACCACCATCCCGCTGGAGGCGAACCTCACCCACGCCATCTCCTACAACAAGGGCTGCTACATCGGGCAGGAGGTCATCGCCCGGGCCACCTTCCGCGGGCACATGAACCGGAAGCTGGCGGGGCTGCTGCTGGGTGAAGCGGACGCGGCGCCCGGCACGGAGCTGCGCAAGGGGGAGAAGAAGGTGGGCTGGGTGACCAGCGTGGTGACGTCCCCGGTGAAGGGCCAGCGGGTGGCGCTGGGCTACGTGCACCGCGACTCGCTGGAGCCGGGCACGGAGCTGACGCTGGGGGATGGCGCGGGCACCGTCACCGTGGCCGCCCTGCCCTTCACCGCCGCGTAGGGGGCCTTGCGCGGGGGCTCCCCCGGCCCCGACGTGCGCCCATGACCGGCCCTCGCGGCGGCCGTGCGGCGACGGCGGGCCCCCCTCAGGCCGGAGGGTCCGCGGGGTGGGCGGGCAGCGCGCGTGACAGCGCCTGGCGCACCGCCGCGCGCACGGGCGCGGGCACCTCGTCCCCCGGGATGCGCCGGCACAGGGACACCGTGCGCTTGAGCGCGTCGCACGCGTCGCGACAACGCGGGCAGCTCGACAGATGCGCCTCCAGACGCACGCAGGTGGCCTGATCCACCTCCTGCGCGGCGAACTCGGAGAGCTCCCCCGCAAGCTCCGGGCACGCCGGGGCCTGCGCCTGGGCGCCCTCCCCCATCAGCGTGGAGAGGTGTTCGCGCAGTTGGAGCCTCGCGCGGTGCAGCCGGCTCTTGAGCGCCCGCACCTCGATGCCCACCACCTTCGCCGCCTCCTCCGCGGAGAGCCCCTCCACGTCCCGGAGGATGAGCACCTCGCGTTGGGCCTCCGGCAGCGCGAGGATGGCCGCCTGCAACATCTCCCCCAGCTGCCGCGCATGGGAGACCATGTCTGGCGGGGCCTCCTCCGCGGCGACGCGGGTGGCCGCGGGTGAGTCGAGGGGCTGGAACTCCTCGGGCGCGCCGGCGCGCTTGCGGCGCAGGCGGAAGCAGTGCGTGTGGGCCACCTGATACAGCCACGTGGACAGCTCCGCGTCGCCCCGGAACGCATGGATGCCCCGGAAGGCCGCGAGCAGCGTCTCCTGGAGGACCTCCCTGGCGTCTTCCTCCGAGCCGCACATGCGCAGGCCAAAGCGATACACCTGCTTCTCGTGGCGGGCGAGGACTTCATCCAGCGCCTTGTCGTCGCCAGCGCGCGCGGCCTCCATCAACTGCTCATCGGTTCGCGTCGACATCGCCCGGTCACCTCCCCACGTGTCCCCGTCACGTCGCAGGCGGAGACCGCCCGGTCGTCAGGATGACGACCTGGTCATCCGCATGGAGCTGCATAGCGGGAATCCGGCGCCGATGCTGAAGGGACACGCCGAACTGTCTCATGGGGGCGAGGGGCGTGGCCCCGGAGGTCGCGCCACGGACGGCGGACAGCAGGGGCCGCCTTCTCCTCCCCCTCCCCCTGGGACGGAGGAGGCCCTCTAGTAGCGGATGACCTGATAGCCCTCGGCCACCAGGCGCGACAGCTCCGCCACGCCGTTGTCCACCACCTCCGCCTCCGGCTGGAGCTTCTTCGGATCAATGTCGAACTTCGCGAGCGCGTGGCCGCACGCCACCAGCCGGACGCCCGCGGCCTTCGCGGCCTGGGCCTCCTTGCGGACCGCCTCCGGAACGGCCTTCACCGTCGGGTCCAACGCCACCACCGCGCGGCCATAGCTCAGCCACACCACGTCCGAGAGGTAGCCGGACTCCCTGGCCGTCTTCGCGTGCCGGAAGGAGCTGGAGAGGGTGCCGAGGTCCTCCAGGCCCGTGGTGGAGACGAAGACGAGCTTGCCCTGGCGCGCGGGCGGCTTCTTCTCGACGGCCTGCGACGGCGCCGTGGCGACGGCGGCGAGAGGGACGATGACGAGCGCGGCGAGGACGAGCAGCAGGTTGCGATTCATTCGAGGAGCTCCACTGCGAGGTTGAGGGGGGACTCTTCATCTGGGAGGACACGAGGAGCCCGAGCTGGGGTTCTCGCGCTCCGGGGCTGGCCGGGACGAGGCTCACTGCACCTGCTGGGTCCGCAGCACGGGCGGGAGGTCCTCGCCCACGACGCGCCCTTGCAGCGCGTCGTCCAGGCGCGGCTCGCTGGCGAGGAAACGGCGCACCGCCTCGTGCGCGTCCAGGTCCAGGACACGCGGCTCCTGGACGTCGGGAATCCGGCACACCAT
This sequence comes from Corallococcus sp. RDP092CA, assembly GCF_041903675.1. NCBI lineage: Bacteria > Pseudomonadati > Myxococcota > Myxococcia > Myxococcales > Myxococcaceae > Corallococcus > Corallococcus sp. RDP092CA. The sequence goes on from NZ_JAYESI010000012.1 coordinate 165,177, forward strand.
GTCCGGGGCATCGCCCTCGCGCTCGCAGGCCGTCACGGTGTAGAGGCGGTCGTCCTCCACGGGCTGGCCGCCGACCTCGAGGGCCAGCAGGCGCTCGCCCCGGGGCGCGTGGGCCCGGAAGCGCAGCGTCATCCCCGAGGGACGCGGCAGCCACCCCCCGAAGCGCTCCTCCGGGTCCTTCGCGAAGACGTTCTCCAGCTCCTGCTCCCAGAAGGCGCGAAGCTGCCGGCCGCTCACCTTGCCCGTCTTCAGCTTGTTGACGATGGGGAAGAGGTTCCACAGGTCCGCCTCGCGCAACGGCCCGGGCAGCAGCGGCGTGCCGAAGCGGAAGCCGTTGGAGAGGCCGATCTCCGTCCCCCCGGCGGCGCGGATGGCGTCGGCCAGCACGTTGTCGAGCGGGTTCTCCACCACCGCGTAGCGCGCGAGCGCGACGTCGGTGTGGCCCACCGGCGCGGCCAGCTTCGCCTCGTATGGGGCGAGGGCGGCGTCCACCAGCCGGGCCACCTCCGGGTCCTCGGGGAAGCGCGAGGCGGTCAGCTCGATGAGCTCCCAGCGGCGCTCCACCACCCGCCCCTCCTCCACCCACAGGTCCAGCCGTCCAAGGAAGGAGCCGAAGGCACCGGGCTCCACCACCCAGCTCCCGGTCCGCGCTATCGGCGCATAGGTGCGCTCGTGCGTGTCCCCCGACAGGTGGACGTCCACCCCGGGCACCCTGGCGGCGAGGCCCACCGCCTTGGCGAGCCCCACGTGCGTCATCAACAGCACCACCTGGGCCCCCTCGCGCTCGCGCACCTCGCGCACGAGCGCCGGCAGCGCCTCCGGGCCGTCATAGCGCAGGCCCTGGCTGTAGCCGGGAGGCTGGCGGCGCGGGACGTCCGGGTCCGTGAAGCCGACGACAGCCACCTTCACCCCGCCCACCTCCTTCACGAAGTACGGCGGGAAGAGGCGCTCACCGCTCGCCGCATCGCGCAGGTTGGCGGCGAGGAGCGGATGCCTCAGCTCGCGAGCGCGCTGGCGCAGCACCCTGGGGCCGTACACCACCTCCCAGTTGCCAGGCACCGCGGCGTCCAGCCCGAGCGCATTGAGCGGCTCGATGAGGACGCCGCCCTCGGTGAGGGCCGCCGCGCCCGAGCCCTGAAGGGTGTCTCCGCCATCGAGCACCAGCACGTCACCGCCGCGCTCGGCGCGAATCCGCTGGATGGCGGCGGCCACGCGGGCGAAGCCGCCAGCCTCTTCGATGCGCTCCTTCCCCTCGCGCCAGAACAGCTCGGGGTGGGCGCGCAGCTGCGCGTGCAGGTCCGCCACGTAGAGGACGGTGAGCTGCTTGCGCTGGGGCGCGGAACCGCTGGCGGCCCGCGGGGTGAGGGAGCCCGGTCGCGCCAGGGTACAGCCGGAGCCCAGGCCGCCCAGCGCGAACAGCGCGCCGAACAGGGAGAGGAGACGCATCATCGTGGAGCACCTTGATTGGGAGGGACAGCGGAGGGGACACGAGGCGCGCCGCGCGAAGTTCCCGCGGCGCGAGCCCGCGCCCCCCGTCACTCCCAGGCCGACATGGGGCCGAGGTTGAAGACGTCCTGGAAGCCACGCTCCCTCAGGAGGTGCTCGGCGCGGCTGCTGCGCGCGCCACTGCGGCAGTAGATGACGAAGGGCTTCTCCGGCGAGCCGAGCTCGGCGAGCCGCCGGGGCAGCTCCTCCACGGGGATGTTCACCGCGCCGGGAAGGTGCCCGGCGGCGAACTCCTCCGGCGTGCGGACATCCACCAGGGTCGCGCCTGCCGCCACCCGCTGGTGGGCCTCGGCTCCGACGGAGCGCCCGTGCACACAGGAGACGAGGAACAGCCCGGCGAACAGGACAGCGGCGGCGAGAAAGGACCTCACGGAGTGGCTCCAACCGGGCCCAGCGGCCGCTGGCCCCTGGGGAAATGCGGTACAGCGGGTGAGAGCCCCCAAGGCGGCAAGAGGATTCGCCCCCGCCTCGCGCGAGGCGCTCCGCGGCGGTTCGGTCAGGAGCCCGAGCCGTCGTCGCCCGCTGACGGGAGACCGGAGGCCCCCGGAGGGAGGAGCCCGGCGCAGCGGGTCCCCGCGATGGACTCCAGGCCCTCGCGAATGGACGTCAGGGACTGCTCGCCCACCCGGCGCGTCACCTCCTGGCCAACGCTATCGAGGAAGAGGAACGTGGGGACGCCGCGGATGCCGTGGCGGGCGGCGGCCTGCCGCCCCTCGGTCGTCCCGACATCGACGCGGAGGACGCCGACGCCCTGGCCCGCGCAATGGTGCTCGGCCAGGGCGACCACGGGCTCCATCCGCTGGCAGACGGGGCAGCCGTGGCTCACGAACTCCACCATCGTCGGGCGCTCGAGCTGGGACAGCGCGGAGGGGCCGCGGGTGGACAGCACGAAGCCCTCCTCCGGGAGCGCGCACGCGCCGCCCCCTTCGGAGGTACACGCCGCCTCCGCCGGGGTGGAGGGAGAGGCCGAGCCGTCGACCTCGGCCACCGCGGCGGGCGCCTCCTCCGACGGCATGAGCACTCCCAGCGAGTCGGTGAACAGCAGCACGCCCAACCCGGCGAGCAGCGCCCCCGTGGCGAGCTCGAACTTGCGCACATGCCGCTTCACCCGGTCCAGCCACCGCAGCGCCAGCGGCGCGACGGCGGCCACGAGCAGCAGCGGAACGGACAGGCCCGCGGCATAGGTGCCGAGGTAGAGCGCCCCCAGGGCGGGCTCCGACGTGGAGGAGGCGGTATAGGTGAGCACCGCGCCGAGCACCGGCCCGATGCACGGCGTCCACCCCAGTGCGAAGGCCGCGCCGAAGAGGAAGGCCCCCAGCAGGCTGCCGCCCCGCCGCACCCGCCCGAGCAGGGGCCGGGCCTCCCCCTCCAGCCAGGGAACCTGGATGAGCCCGAGCTGCTTGAGCCCCAGCAGGAAGAGCGCGAGCCCGCCGAACTGGAGGAGCCCCCCGCGGTGCGCCGCGAGCGCCCCGCCCACGGCGGTGGCCGCCATCCCCAGCGCGACGAACACGGTGCCGAGCCCGAGCGAGAACGCCAGCGCCACGCCCCATGGCCGCCGCGCACCGCCGTCCGCCTCCCGCAGCTGGGACAGGGACACGCCCGCGAGGAAGGACAGGTAGAGCGGGATGAGCGGGAGGACGCAGGGCGACAGGAACGTCAGCAGACCCGCGAGGAAGATGCCGAAGAGGCCGAGGCTCATGCCCCGAGGACACGGCCGGGAACCTCGAAAGTTCCCGGCCTCGCGACCTCACGGGGTCAGGCGGGCCAGGGCGTCGACGAGCACCGGCTGCTCCAGCTCGGAGACGGCGAGCGCGGGCTGCCCGCCCCCGCGAGGCGCCACACAGATGCGCTCACCGATGGGGCCCTGCGTGCAGCGCGTCTCCTCCCCGGCGAAGCTCGCCGCCTCCCGCGCCGCGGGCGAGCCCGGCGGCGGAAGGAAGAGCGTCATCGCCTTGCCCCCCTCGTGCCGGTACAGCAGCGAGGCGGCGAGCTGCCCATGCAGCCGGCAGCGGCGAGCGCCCAGCAGTCTCGCGCCGGGCACCACCGGCACCTCCACCGCATAGCCCACCTCCCGCACCACCCAGGCCTTCACCTCGGCCGGGTCCGCGGACTCGAACTCGCAGGGAGCGGCGCGCGAGAAGGCCTTGAGGTGGTGTCGCTCGAGGTCCATCGCCAGCGCGTCATTCATGCCGCGGGGCCACGACGTCCAGAGGATGCCCACGGACGCGACCGCCGCGGCCAGGCCCACCGTCCACCGTCGCCGGAAGGCGGGGCGGGAGCGCGGGGCCAGGCGGGAGACACGCGCCCGCAGCTCCGGCGGCACGTGCGTCTCAGCGGCGGCCTGGGCCTTCAGCGCCTCGCGCAGCGAGCCATAGCGGGCCACCTCCCGGGCACAGCCCACGCAGCGGGTCAGGTGTTGCTCCACGGTCTGCCGCTCATCCGCCGGGCCCTCCCCATCGAACCACGCGGAGAGACGCTCCTGCCACGCGGGGCTACAGGCTTCCATGAGCCTTCTCCTTCTCCAGGAAGTCGAGCATCGCCCCCCGGGCCCGCGCCAGGCGCGAGCGCACGGTGCCCACCGGGCAGCCCTGGACCCGGGCGATCTCCTCGTAACTCAGCTCTTCGACTTCGCGCAGCCACAGCGCATCACGCCACTCCGGGGCTAGCGACTCCAGCGCCGCCTTCATGCCCGAGCTGAGCGTGTGGGCGTGCAGCTCCGCCTCCAGGTCCGCGGAGGGCTCGGGAGCGGCCTCCTTCCCCAAACCGCCCTCCAGCACCTCCAGCCGGGGGCGCAGGCCGCGCCGGGAGTTGAGGAAGACGGCGCGCTGCACGGCGAGCAGCCATCCCTTGAGCCGCTCCGGGTCTCGCAGCTCGTCGCGCCGCTCCAGCGCGCGCGCCACCGTCTCCTGCACCAGGTCATCCGCCTCGGAGGCGCTGCCGGTCAGCCGGCGGCCCACCCGTCGCAGGGCTGGCAGGTGCTCCAGGGCACGTTCGATGAAGGACCGGCTGCTCACGTCTCCCCAGGACACAGGGGCGGCTGGGAAAAGTTCCCGCGCAACGCACCCCGCCGCGCAACTCCTCTCCTCCCAAGCCCGGGCCGCCCCGTCCGCCCCAGGGGCATGGACAGCGCAAGGATGGGATTGCCGCACTTCACGGCAACCACCTCAAGGACCCTCCCATGCGCTTGTCATTCATTGCGGCGTTGCTGTCGGTGGGCCTCTTCGCGGGCTGTGGCGGCGTGGAGCAGGAGGCGCAGGAGGAGGAAGTGACGGCCCTGGCCCCTCCGCCCTGTGAGCGCATCTGCATCCCCCTCTACAACCGCTGTACGCGGAGCGCGACGACGCCCGAGCAGCAGGCCCAGTGCGGGCAGGACCTGGACGACTGCCTCCGGGGCTGCGACCCCGTGCAGGCCATGCGTCCGCCGCCGTGCGAGGACGCGTGCGACCTGGCCTCTAACGCCTGCGCGCGCGGCGCCTCGACGCAGGAGCAGAAGGACGTCTGCGCCGCCGAGCGGGTGGACTGCTACGGCGGCGGCGCCCCGCTGGCTCCCGCGCGCGGCTGACCCCGCCTGACGCGCGGCCACGGGCTCGCCGGAGACGCGGCGCCCCCCACCTCAGCGGCGCTCCTCCGGCGGTGCCCCTCTCAGCGCGCGCAGCAGCGCGCGAGGCCCGTCCTTGACCAGCGTCATCAGCATCGCCAGGACGAGCAGCAGCAGCAGCAAGCAGAGGGGGCCCAGCACGACGCCCCCGACGAGGCCCGCCGCCGCCCAGCCGAGCCCCGAGCCGAAGCCCCAGACCGCGCCCGTCACGCCGCCCACGGCGGCGCCCACGAGCATGATGGGTTCGAGGAGGGTCATGGCCGGCACGAAGATAGGCCATTCCCAGAATGAAGAAACCCCACCGCTCGCGGCCCGTGAGGGGGCGAGGGGTGGGGCCTCCCTGCCGCGACCGCGTGAAGCTAGACGCGCCCTTCGGCCTTCTGCGCGCGCTCGATGCTCTCGAAGAGGGCGCGGAAGTTGCCGCCGCCGAAGCCCTGGTCGCCCTTGCGCTGGATGATCTCGTAGAAGAACGGGCCCGCGTCCGCCTGCTTGTAGAGGCTCGCCGCGTCCTTCATGAAGATCTGGAGCATGTAGCTGCGCTCCTTGTCACCGTCGATGAGCACCTCCAGGTCGCGCAGGACGTTGATGTCCTCGTCGATCTTCTTGATGCCCATGCGCTGGATGCGCTCCGGCAGCGCGTCGTAGTACGAGCCCGGCGTGGGCATGAACTGGATGCCCGCGTTCTGCCGCATGTCCCTCACCGAGGACAGGATGTCCTTCACCGTGATGGCCAGGTGCTGCACGCCGTCACCGCGGTGGTCCTCGTTGAAGATGTTGATCTGGCTGGCCTTGAAGAACGGGAACTTGGGCTCGTTGTTCGCGAACTTCACCCCGCTCTTCGGATCCCACATCACCTCCGACTTCAGGCCGCTGCCGTGGTCGCGCTTCTGCTGCGACGCCACGTCCTCCGTGTGGAACTCGATGTGCCAGAAGTTCTCGAAGCCCATCACGTGCTCCATCCACAGGAGCATGGGCTTCATCGTCTGGAAGTTCGACGTGACGTGGTCCACCTTGTCGAAGCCGTACTTGTTCTTGCCGCCCTTGGGCTGCGCGTGCACCTGGAAGCCCGGGTAGATGGACTTGTAGTTGTCCCGCTGCAGGAAGCGGAACGTGGTGTCGCCGAACGGCGTGGTGATGGAGAAGAACGCCAGCTTGCCGCCCGCGTCGTCCGTGAAGCGCTGGATGTCCGTGATGAACGTGGCGCCCCGCTGCTCCAGCAGCTTGAACGTCTTCTCCACGTCCTCCACCTCGAAGTTCAGCGTGCCCACGCCGTCCGGGTGCTTGCGCAGATAGCGCCACGCCCGGCCGCCCTCGCCCACCGGCTGGCTCACCACCAGGGCGATCTCCCCCGCCTGGAACAGCGCCGACTTCTGCTTGCCGTGCGCATCCAGCTCCGGCCCGGACACCGCGACCTCCGCGAAGTCCAACCCCTTCGTGTAGAACTGGCGGCTGCGCTCCAGGTCATGCACGTACCAGTGGATGCTCTCCAGGGTCTTGATGCCCAGCGATTCCTGCTTGGCCATGTCGCTGACTCCTCGTGATGAAGAAGATGGTTCGTGACTACGCCGGCTGCGCGTCAGGCTGCCGGTCCGGCTGCGCCGCCTGGAAGGCGGGGAGTTCGTTGCACGCCGCCTCGATGCGCAGCAGCGTGGGATAGGGCCTCAGGTCTACACCGAACCGGCGCGCCCCGTAGAGCTGGGGAACGAGCAGCACGTCCGCGAACGACACTGCGTCCCCCACACAATAACGCCCCGCCGTCGCCTGCACCGCCGCCTCCAGCGCCGACAGCCCGTGCGCGTTCCAGTGCGACGCCCAGGCCTTGTCGTCCGCCTTCAGCTCGTTCTTGATGCGCAGCGTCACCGAGGTGTTCTGCAAAGGCTGGATGCCGGAATTCACCATCTGCGCCAGCATGCGCGCCTTGGCGCGGAGGTACGCGTCGGTGGGCAGGAGGGCGGGCGAGGGCACGCGCTCCTCCAGATACTCCAGGATGGCCATGGACTCGGACAGCCTGCGCGCCTGCCCGTCGGCCTCCGTCCACTCCAGCGTGGGCACGCGGGCCATGGGGTTCACCGCGCGGTAGTCCGCGGAGAACTGCTGGCCGCCGTCCTTGAGCAGGTGCACCGCCAGGTACTCGAAGGGGAGCCCCTTCCAGTTCAGCGCGATGCGCACGCGCCAGGACGCGGAGGAGCGCCAGTAGCCGTGGAGCCGCAGGTTCCTCATGGCGCCTTCACCACCGTCTGGCAGATGCGGCCAAAGAGGCTGTGCCCCTCGCCGTCCAGCATCTCGATCTCGATGGTGTCCCCGGGCTTCATGAAGGGCGTCCTGGGCTTCCCCTCGTCGATGGTCTCGATCATCCGGCGCTCGGCGAGGCAGGAGATGCCGCGCGCGCGGTCCTCGTTGGACACCGTGCCGCTGCCCAGGATGGTGCCCGCGGTGAAGGCGCGCGTGCGCGTCAGGTGCTGGATGAGGTCGCGGAAGGAGAAGTGCATCTCCGGGCCCGCGTCCGTGTCCCCCACGAGCTGGCCGTTGAGCGTGCTGCGCATGCGCAGGTGCACGCGGCCCTCCCTCCACGCCTCGCCCAGCTCGTCCGGCGTCAGCGCGAAGGGGCCGAAGGCGGTGGCGGGCTTGCTCTGGAAGAAGCCGAAGCCCTTGGCCAGCTCCTCCGGGATGAGGTTCCGCAGGGACACGTCGTTGGCGATCATCACCAGCTTGATGTGCCGGTCCGCGTCCTCGGCCCTCGTGCCCATGGGCGTGTCGCCCAGCACGACGCAGACCTCGCTCTCGAAGTCCAGGCCCCACGCCTCGTCGCGCAGGGGGATGTCCTGCGTGGGCGCGAGGAAGTCGCCGGAGCCGCCCTGGTACACCAGCGGATCCGTGCGCAGCGTGGCGGGCGGCTCCGCGTTGCGCGCCTTGCGCACCAGCACCACGTGGTTGATGTACGCGCTGCCGTCCACCCACTCGTAGGCGCGCGGCAGGGGCGCGTGCAGCGCCTTCACGTCCAGCGGGCGGCTCTGCACCGCGCCCGCCTCCAGCTGCTGCGCCAGCGCACGCAGCTGCGGCTCCTTCTGGTCCCAGTCATCCAGGGCCGCTTGCAGCGTGAGGGCCACGTTCGTGGCCAGCGCGTAGGCGGAGTTGTCCCGCTTGACGACGATGAGCCGCCCGTCGCGAGTTCCGTCCTTGAGCGTCGCGAGCTTCAATTCCGCGCTCCCTCGGCGGCCTGTGGGGGAGGAAGGGGAGGCCGCCTGACCCGACGGGCTTTTCCGACGGGCCACCAGGGGAGTCAAGCACGCCCGTTGAACGCGGCGCGGCATCCCCCCTCGCTCCAGCAACGCTCCTGGCCGCACGCATTCGCCTGGCTGTCGGCTCCAGCGCCCGGCTGTCGGATCCAGGACGAAGCGCGGCCCTCCCCAGCCCCGGAGACATGGTGGAAACCCACCAGGCGGCACGGCGGGTCGCCCGGCCCACGAACGGGCGGGGGGCACCGGGGGACAGGGTTGGGAAGCGGGCGCGCGCCGACTGTTCAAACCCCGAGCAGTGCACGCACGGCGTGGGCTGCTCCCCCCTGGCAGGGACCCGGGCGGCAACCCAGCTTGAGGAAGAGGGGCGTCCGGCCGACCGCGCCGCCGGAGCGGCATGGCCGGGGGCTCGTGAGGGCACTGAATGGCGCAAGGCTTCCCACAGGCCGGCGACCCCCCCAGGGAGCCACACCCGGGCCAGCGGCTGGGCAACCGCTACGAGCTGCGCCGGCGGGTGAAGGCCGGCCGGGGCATCTCCACCTGGCAGGGGCTGGACCTGCTCACGCACGAGCCCGTGCTCGTGAAGGTGGCCCCGCTGTCCTCGTTCGTCCCCACGGCCCGCCACCGGCTGGAGCACGAGGCGGAGGTGCTGTCGCGGCTGCGCGGCCCCGCGCTCGTGCCCGTGCGCGACCTGGGCACCTCGGCCGACCTGTTCTACCTCGTCACGCCGTGGGTGGACGGGGAGACGCTGGAGGCGCGCCTGCGGCGCGGCCCCCTGTCCCTGCCGGAGGCCCTCATGCTGGGTCAGCGCCTGCTGAAGGCGCTCGCGGAGGCGCACCGCGAGGGCGTCCTCCACCGCGACGTGAAGCCCTCCAACATCCTGGTGCGGGACCAGCCGCTGTCCGCCGCGTGGCTCACCGACTTCGGGCTGTCGCGCAGCGAGCGGCTGGACCCGTCGCTGCGAGACCTGCCCGTGGGCACCGCGCGCTACCTGGCGCCGGAGCAGGCGGGGCTCATCAACCAGCCGGTGGAGGCGCCGTCGGACCTGTACGCCGTGGGCCTGGTGCTCTTCGAGGCGCTGTCGGGCCGGCCCGCGCTGGAGGGCGCGACCGTGGGCGAGGTGCTGCGCCTGCACCTCGACTCACGCCCGCGCCTGAGGGTGCTGGGCGTGGAGGTGCCGCTGGCGATGGAGGAGCTCATCTCCCGCCTGAGCCAGACCGACCCGCGCGACCGCTACCAGTCCGCGGACGCCGCGCTCGCGGACCTGGACGCGCTGGAGGCCGCGCTGGCCCGGGGCGAGTCGGAGCCCGCGCTCGTCACCGGCGCGCACGACCACCGGCAGAGCCTCACCGAACCGTCCTTCGTGGGCCGCCGCGAGGAGCTGGTGGCGCTGGAGCGCGAGCTGGAGCACGTGCGCGAGGACGGCTCGCGCGCCGTGGTGGTGGAGGGCGAGTCCGGCGGCGGCAAGAGCCGGCTGCTGGGAGAGTTCTCCGCCCGGGCCGCGAGCCAGCGCGCGTGGGTGCTGCGAGGCCAGGCGCAGGACCAGGCCGCGCAGCGCCCCTTCCAGCTCTTCGCGGGCGTGGCGGAGGGCATCGCCGCCGCCGCGCGCCAGGAGCCCGCGCTGGGAGCGCTGCTGCGCGAGCGGCTCGCGGGCCAGGAGGCCGGCCTGTGCACGGTGCTGCCCACGCTCACGGAGGTGTTCTTCCCCGGCGCGCGGCCGCCGCAGTCCCAGGGGCTGGGGCCGGAGTCCCTGAGCGAGAGCCGCAGCGCCTGGAGCCTCACCGCGCTGCTGAGCGTGCTGGGCACGCCGGACGCGCCCGCGGTGGTGGTGCTGGAGGACTGCCAGTGGGCGGACACGCTCACGCTGCGCGCGCTGGAGGCGTGGTCGCAGGGCCGCCGCGCCGGGGACGGGCGGCTGCTGCTCATCGTGTCCTTCCGCAGCGAGGACCTCCACGCGGACCACGCGCTGAGGCGGCTGGCGCCGAGCGCGCACCTGAAGCTGTCCGCCTTCGGCGCGGCGGAGGTGGCGCTGCTGGCGGAGTCCATGGCCGGCGTGCTGCCGCCGGAGGCCGTGGAGCAGGTGACGCGGCTGGCGGAGGGCAACCCGTTCATGGCCTCCGCGGTGCTGCACGGGCTGGTGGAGGACGGCGTCCTCATGCCCGGCCCGGACGGCTGGCGGGTGCAGCCGGAGGCCATGGCGCACGCGCGCTCGTCGCGGCAGGCGGCCACCTTCCTGGTGCGGCGCCTGCGCCTGCTGCCGCCGGAGTCCCTGCACGTGCTCAGCGTGGGCGCCGTGCTGGGCAAGTCCTTCGACGCGAAGGCGGTGGCGGCCCTGTCCGGCACGCCGCTGGAGGCCGTCACCACCGCGCTGGAGCCGCCGCGCCGCCGGCACATGCTGTGGACGGAGGGCACGCGCTCCACCTTCGTGCACGACAAGCTGCGCGAGGTGCTGCTGGACCTGCTCTCGCCGGAGGAGCGCCGGGAGCTGCACCGGCTGGCCGCGCGCGCCGCGCAGCAGGCCGTGCCCACCGACCCGTTCGAGCTGGCCTACCACTTCGACGCGGCGGGCGAGCCCGCCCAGGCCCTGCCCTACGCGCTGGTGGCCGCGGAGCAGGCGCGCCAGCGCTTCTCGCTGGACTCCGCGGAGGTGAACTACCGCATCGCCGAGCGCGGCGCGGCCGCCGCGGACGCCCGCACCCGCTACCGCATCGCGTCCGGGCTGGGCACCGCCTTGATGATGCGCGGCCGCTACGACGAGGCGCAGCGGCAGCTGGAGGCCGCGCAGGCCCTGGCGCACGACCGGCTGGAGCAGGGCCGCACGCTGGGCCACCTGGGCGAGCTCGCCTTCAAGCGCGGCCAGACGGTGCAGGCCAACGCCTACCTGGAGCAGGGCCTGAAGCTGCTGGGCCGCTGGGTGCCGCCCGGCGCGCTCACCACCGGCGCCAGCGCCGCGTGGGAGATCCTCACGCAGGCAGCGCACACCGCGGCGCCGCGCCTGTGGCTGGGCCGCAGGTCCCTGGCGCGGGGCGAGGAGGACCTGCTCGCGGTCAACCTCTACAGCCGGCTCGCGTATGGCTACTGGTACCAGCGGGGCCGCGCCGCGGTGCTGTGGGCGCACCTGCGCGACATGAACCTGGCGGAGCGCTACCCGCCCACGCCGGAGCTGGCGCAGGCGTACTCCGCGCACTCGCCCGCGCTCACCACCCTGCCCTGGTTCCAGCGCGCGTACGCCTACGCGGAGAAGTCCCTGGCCCTGCGCCAGCAGCTGGGGGACGTGTGGGGGCAGGGCCAGTCGCTGCACTTCTATGGCCTGGCCCTCTACGCCTCGTCGCGCTTCAGGGAATGCATCGAGAAGTGCCGCGAGGCGGTGCGCCTGCTGGAGCGCACCGGCGACCCGTGGGAGGTGAACAACGCCACCTTTCAAATCGCCATGTCGCTCTACCGGCTGGGCCGCCTGAAGGAGGCCGCGGCGGTGAGCCAGAGGCTGCACGCGGCGGCGCTCGCGCTGGGGGACCGGTACTCGCTGCGCCTGGGGCTGGAGGCGTGGGCCAAGTCCACCGGGGGCCGCATCCCCGCGGCGCTCCTGGAGACGGAGCTGGCGGCGCCCACCGCCACCGACCCGCAGTCCTTCGCGGGCGTGCTCCAGGCGCAGGCGCTGCGCCTGCTGCGCGAGGACGAGCCGGCGCGCGCCGCGGAGGTGCTGGAGCGCGCGGAGCACGTGGTGGAGGAGGCGCACCTGCGCCAGGAGTACGTGGCCCCCATCACCCCGTGGCTCGCCACCGCGCGCAGGCGCCTGGCCCAGCAGGCCAGCCCCCTCAACCCCCGGCAGCGCGACCGGCTGCTGAAGGAGGCGGACGGCGTGGCGAGGCGCGCCCACGCCGTCGCGCGCACCTACCGCAACAACCTGCCCCACGCCCTGCGCGAGCGCGGCCTGATGTGCGCGCTGCGCGGCCGGCCCTCGCGGTCCCGCAAGCACCTGGATGAGTCCCTGCGCGTGGCCGAGCTGCTGGAGATGCGCCAGGAGCGCGCGCTGACGCTCCAGGCCCGCGGCGAGGTGGGCCGGGCGCTGGGCTGGCCCGGCGCCGCGCGCGACCTGGAGACCGCCGCGCGCGAGCTGGAGGCCATGGAGGACGGCCTGCACCCGGAGGCGGCGCAGGCCCCGGCCGGCGTGGAGACGCTGTCGCTGGTGGACCGCTTCCCGCGCGTGCTGGAGGTGGGGCGCCGGCTCGCCGCCGCCCTGTCGCGCGAGGCCGTCTTCGAGACCGCGCGCCAGTCCATGCAGGAGCTCCTGCGCGCGGAGCGCTGCGCCGTGGTGGACCCGCGCGCGGTGCTGTCCGAGGAGGACGTGAAGGACCAGGGCCTCAGCCGCACCGCGCTCGCGCGCGCGCTGGAGACGGGCCACATCACCGTGCTGGGCCAGGGGCTGCCCGGCGGCATCAGCGAGAGCCTGGAGCTGCTCGGCGTGCGCTCGCTCCTGTGCGCGCCGCTCCAGGTGCGCGGCACGACGGTGGCGTGCGTGGTGGCCAGCCACCGCAAGGTGGGCGCGCTGTTCGGCGAGGACGAGGAGCGCCTCGCGTCCTTCGTGGCGGTGCTCGCGGGCACGGCGCTGGAGAACGCGGAGAACTTCGAGCGCGTCAACGCCCTCTCCGAGGAGCAGGGCCGCCTCTACCGCGAGGAGCAGGAGGCGGTGCGCCGCCGCGACGACTTCCTCTCCATCGCCGCGCACGAGCTGAAGACGCCGCTCACGTCGCTCCAGCTGCACATCCAGGGGCTCCAGGCCCAGGCGAGGGGCGCGCCCCTGCCGCCGGAGAAGCTGACCGCGAAGCTGGAGTCCGCCTTCGCGCAGACGCAGCGGCTGGGGAAGCTGGTCAACGACCTGCTGGACATCTCCCGCATCGCGCAGGGACAGCTGCACATCAAGCGCGAGGACGTGGACCTGGTGGCGCTGGTGCGCGGCCAGCTGGAGCGCCACCGCGAGGCCCTGGCCCGCGCGGAGTGCGAGGTGCGCGTCCATGTCAGCGAGCCCCGCCTCGTGGGCCACTGGGACGCGCTCCGGCTGGAGCAGGTGGTGGGCAACCTGCTGACCAACGCCATGAAGTACGGCGCGGGCCGGCCCGTGGAGGTGACGCTGGACGGCGACGCGACGCGCGTGCGGCTGGAGGTGCGCGACCACGGCATCGGCATCGCGGAGGAGGACCGGGCGCGCATCTTCGAGCGCTTCGAGCGCGCGGTGTCCGTGCGCCACTACGGCGGCTTCGGGCTGGGGCTGTGGATCGTCCGGGAGATCGTCCAGGCGCTGGGCGGCAACATCGAGGTCGCCAGCGCCCCCGAGCAGGGCTCCACCTTCACCGTCACCCTGCCCCGCTCCGGCTCGCCGGTGCACTGACCCAGGCCCGGCCTACCGGCGCGTCACCTCCAGGTAGATGACGTTGTCCTGCGAGTCGCGGAACAGCCGCACGTGGTCCACCTGCTCCAGCGGCGTCTCCGCCAGGAGGGCGCGCATGCCGTCCTCGTCCCGGTAGGTGAGCCACCAGTCCATGAAGGCCTCCATGTAGCCCGTCTCCGGCGGGTGCACCGCGAAGTTGGCCACCAGCAGGCGTCCGCCCGGGCGCAGCATGTGGAAGAGGAGCGCGGTGAGGCGGGCGGCCACGGAGTCCGACAGGTAGTCGTACAGCCCGGCGGAGTACGCGAAGTCCAGGCCGGAGAACGCCACCTTGCCCGCCAGCAGCGAGCGGACCGAGCCGCACACCGTCCGCACGACGCCCGCCGGGTGCAGGCGCGCGATCTCCGCCAGGCTCACCGGGTCTTGGTCGAACGCGATGAGCTCCTGGAGCCGGCGCTCCGCCACCGCGCGCGACGCCTCGGCCTCCCGCAGGTGCCCGCACGCCACCGACAGCACGCGCCCGTCGGGCCGCCGCTCGGCCGTCTCGTCCATCTTCCGCGCGAGCAGCTCCCGGCGCTCGCGCACGCTCCGCGCGGAGGGCTGCCCGTGCATGTAGCGGTAGATCTCGCGGCCCGCGTGCAGCTCGTCCGCCGCGCGGTCCATGTAGAGGTAGTCGATGAGGGCCGCGTCGCCCGCGTAGCCGCGAGGCCGCTCGAAGGCATGCCGGGTGAAGGGGCACTGGTGCAGGAAGGGGCGCAGGGGGTGCTTGCGCGCCAGCTCCAGGCAGAAGCGCTTCCACACCTCCGGGCTCCACTGCCGCCGCCGGCGGATGAGCCCCCCGTGCAGCGCGGTCATGCCGGCGTGCAGCGCCTCGTCCGGCCCCTGCACCATCCGCGCGTGCAGGGTGTCCAGCCACTCCCGCGCCTCCATGAACGCCTCCTCCGGCGGGAACGCCTCTTCCCCGGGGGGCTTCACCAGGACGAGGTGGTTGGTTTCAGGCGCGACCGGACGAGCCGCGCCGTGGACCGACAGGTTGGGCTGGCGCATAGGCATCATCCTGACAACCTGGGAGCGCAGGGCATCCACTTCCCGCGCCCGCGCCCTTCGCCAGCCCGGGCCCCGGGCGGACGGGCGGGCCACCGCGCGCCGCCCGGCCCACACCGGCCGCGCCTGGCGTGGCGCGCCGGGTCGGCGTGGCCTCGCTGGCGCGGCTCTATCCGCGAGGTCCGACAATCCCTCCTCCGGGGCCAGGGATTGCGGGGGCGCGGTATCCGGCGACAGCAACCGCGGTTAGGATGGCGCGCCCCGCCAGGAAGAGAGCCGCAAGCCGCGCATGAAGATTGAAATCGCCCACCTGCCCCACGACATCATCGAGATCATCTATCCATCGGAAGTGACGCCGAAGGACGTGGCCGAGTACGTCGAGCAACTGAAGAAGGACATCGCCGCCCGCGGGGGCTCGGAGTGGTCCGCGCTGGTGGATCAGTCCCGGCTGCGGAAGATGCCCTCGGAGGTGGTGGGGGAGATGGCGCGGCTGAACGCCTACGCCCAGCACAACGGCATGAAGCGCTCCGCGCGCGTGGTGAGCGACCCCGGCAGCGGCCTCCAGGCGTGGCGCATGACCAAGGCCGCCGGCCTCACCATCCCGGCCAAGACCTTCGAGCTGCGCTCGGAGGCGCTGGCCTGGCTCGAGGCCCCCGACGCCGACTGAGGCACCACCCCCGGCGTCCCCTCCCCCCGGCCCTCCCATGCGACCGCCCGGGTCCGCCTACGTCTTCCAGTGACACCCCCTTTCTTCGCTGTGTCTGTCGCAGTACCCGTCAGGAGTCGCCCTGCATGTCCGTGTCCGCCCCCGCCTCCCGAGCGAAGCTGCTCGGCTCCCTGTTCTGTACCCTCACCGCGCTGGCCTGCGGACCGGCGCCCGAGTCGGGCGCGCCCGGGCAGCAGCCCGCGCTGACCGAGTCCAGCGCGCCGGTCGTCTACGGCCAGGACGACCGCATGGACGTCTACGCGCACCCCAGCGCGGTCCTGCGGGAGCGGGCCCGGCAGTCCACGGTGGCGCTGCTGACGCCGAGCCTCATCGACGACTCGGACCCGAACAACATCATCGTGGACCAGACACCGCTGGGCGAGTGGGAGGGCCTGTGCTCCGACCAGCGCTTCTACAACGACCCGGCGCCGGCCTTCTGCTCGGGCACGCTCATCGACGATGACCTGGTGCTGACCGCGGGCCACTGCGTGAAGAACCAGAACGAGTGCGACAAAACGCGCTTCGTCTTCAAGTTCTACAAGACCGCGGAAGACACGCTGGAGACCATCACCAGCGCGGACGTCTTCTCCTGCAAGAGCATCGTGACGCGCAAGCTGGTGAACAACGCCACCACCTACGTGGACTTCGCCATCCTCCGGCTGGACCGCTCGGCGGCGCCGCGCTTCACCCCCGCGCCGGTGCGCCCGGGCAACGAGGCGCTGGCCGTGGGCCAGAACGTGGCCGTCATCGGCAGCGGCAGCGGCCTCCCGTTCAAGATCGACTCGGGCGGCTCCGTGCGTGAGAACAACGCCACGCTCAAGGACTACTTCGTCGCCACCACGGACACCTTCTCGGGCAACTCCGGCTCCGGCGTGTACGAGACGGTCAACAACACCGTGGCGGGCATCCTGGTGTTCGGCGACGAGGACTACGTGGAGCGCCCGGGCGAGGGCTGCAACGAGGTCAACGTGTGCTCGGAGACGGGCTGCGACGGCGAGGGCATCGTCTACGTGAACCAGGCCATCTCCGCGCTGTGCGCGGCCACCACCAGCCAGCGGCTGTGCAACCCCACGCCGCCCCCGGCGACGAAGTACGCCTTCAGCGCGTCCAACACCGCCAGCGCCACGCGCAACACCGTCAACGGCACGGTGACGCTCGCGGCCGGCCAGAAGCTCACCGTGGGCACCTGCGGCGTCACGGACGCGGCCCTCACCAGCGGCGACTCCCTGCTGCGCCTGCGCGGCCCGTCCGGCACGGAGGTCGCCTCCAACGACGACGGGTGCGGCAGCGGCTACGGCTCGAAGCTCACCTTCACCGCCGCCGTCGCGGGCACCTACGAGATCCTCGCCGGCTGCTACCAGAACGGCGGCTGCGCCGGCACGGTGGCCTGGGAGCTCACCTCGGGCGGCACGCCCCCCACGAGCGGCTCCCAGGGCTTCGACGTCAGCGACACCGCCAACGCCACGCGCAACACGCAGGACGTGGACGTGAGCATCGCGCCCGGCCAGACGCTGACCTTCGGCAGCTGCGGCGTGGGGAACGCGACGGGCACGGGTGACACGGTGGTGCGCCTGTTCAACGCCGCCGGCCAGCAGGTGACGTTCAACGACGACGCCCCGGCGTGCGGCTCGCTGTCCCGCGCGACCTACACCGCGCCGGCGAGCGCGGGCGGCACGTACCAGCTCCGCGTGGGCTGCTTCGGCAGCGAAGCGTGCAGCGGCACGGTGGCCTGGACCCTCCAGTAACCTCCCGCCTCCCCGCTGTCCCTCCGGGCCTGTCACTCCCCCGTGGTACGGGGAGCGACGGGCCCGGTGTCTCTTGGCGCCCAGCCGCTCCTGCCCCGGGGGCGCTCCTCCCCACCCGAGGCTTGACACCTGGGAGGGCGAGGTCTAACGCAAGGCGCCATGAGCACACCCCGCTTCCCGCCGTCGCCCCGCCGCCCCGTGAGCAGCGAGGGCCCGATGCGAGTCCTGCTGCTGGAGAACATCCACGCCTCGGCCCACGAGATGCTGAAGGCGGAGGGGTTCGAGGTGGAGCGGCTGTCCTCCGCGCTCAAGCCGGAGGAGCTGGCGGAGCGGCTCAAGGGCGTGCACCTGCTGGGCATCCGCAGCAAGACGACGGTGCCGGAGGACGCGCTGAGGTACGCGGACGACCTGCTGGCGATAGGCGCCTTCTGCATCGGGACCAACCAGGTGGATCTGCTCGCCTCCAGCGTGCACGGCGTGCCGGTGTTCAACGCGCCGTTCAGCAACACGCGCAGCGTGGCGGAGATGGTGCTGGCGGAGGTGGTGGTGCTGACGCGCCAGCTCTTCGACCGCAGCCGGGAGGTGCACGCGGGGCAATGGCGCAAGGTGGCCACGGGCAGCCACGAGGTGCGCGGCAAGACGCTGGGCATCGTGGGCTACGGGCACATCGGGTCGCAGCTGGGCGTGCTGGCGGAGGCCCTGGGCATGCGCGTCCTCTACTACGACGTGATGACGAAGCTGCCCCTGGGCAACTCGCGGTCGGTGCCCGCGCTGAACGCGCTCCTGGCGGAGTCGGACTTCGTGACGCTGCACGTGCCGGCGCTGGCCTCCACGCACCTGATGATCGGCCCGGAGCAGCTGGCCGCCATGAAGCCGGGGGCGTGCCTCATCAACGCCAGCCGCGGCACGGTGGTGGACATCCCGGCGCTGGCGCGGGCCCTGCGCTCCAAGCACCTGGGCGGCGCGGCGGTGGACGTGTACCCGGAGGAGCCGGAGGGCAACTCGGACGGCTTCGTGACGGAGCTGCAGGGGCTGCCCAACGTGGTGCTCACGCCGCACATCGGCGGCTCCACGGAGGAGGCGCAGGCGTCCATCGGCAAGGAGGTGGCCACGTCGCTGCTCAAGTTCGTGAAGGGCGGCGCGACGACGGGCGCGGTGAACTTCCCCAACGTGGAGACGCCCATCAACCCGGGCACCCACCGCATCATCAACGTGCACCGCAACACGCCGGGCGTGCTGCGCGACATCAACCGCATCGTGTCCGACCTGAACGCCAACATCCACGCGCAGGTGCTGAGCACGGACGCCAACGTGGGCTACCTGGTGATGGACCTGGACCAGGACGTGTCCCGCCAGGTGTGCGAGGCCATCGCCGGCCTGGAGACGGACATCAAGACGCGCATCGTGTCCTGAGGCGCCGGGCGCGGCGGCCGCGCCCTCAGGCGTCCAGGATCTTCCCCGGGTTCAAGATGCCGGCCGGGTCCAGGGCGCGCTTGAGGGTGCGCAGCAGCTCCAGCTCGCCGGGCGCGCGCGTGTAGTCCAGGTAGTCCTTCTTGAGCAGGCCGACGCCGTGCTCGGCGGAGATGCTGCCGCCGTGCTTGCGCACGAGGTCGAACATGGCGTGGTCGGACTGCTTCGCGTGGGCGAAGAAGTCCGCCCGCTCCACCCCGTCCGGCTTCATCACGTTGACGTGCAGGTTGCCGTCGCCGATGTGGCCGAAGAGGCAGATCTCCCAGCCCGGGTAGCGGCTGGCGAACACGGCGTCCAGCTCCGAGCAGAACGCCTCCAGGTTCGCCACCGGCAGCGAGATGTCGTTCTTGTGCAGCACGCCCGTGGCGGAGAGGCTCTCGCTGATGGACTCGCGCAGCGCCCACAGCGCCTGCGCCTGCGCCGCGCCCTGCGCCTGGGTGCCGTCGGTGACGAGCCCGCGCTCGAAGAGGGAGGCCAGCCACGCCTCCACCGCCGCCGGGTCGCCGCCCTCGGACTCCAGCAGGACGTAGCAGCCGCTGGGGGCCTCGAAGGGCGCGCGCAGCTTGCGGTGGCGCTGCACGCGGGCCAGGCACTTGTCGGTGAAGAACTCGTAGGCGGACAGCACCAGGGGCGCCTGGCGCGCGTCGCGGAACAGCCGCAGCACGGCGGCCACGTCCGGCACCGCGAAGAGGAAGACGTCCTGCCTGCCCGGCAGCCGCGTCAGCTTGAGCGTGGCCTCCGTGATGACGCCGAGCGTGCCCTCGCTGCCGATGAAGAGCTGGCGCAGGTCCGCGCCGGTGTTGTTCTTCTCCAGCGCGCCGTTGAGCTCCAGCACCTGCCCCTGCGCCGTCACCACCTGCAAGCCCAGCACCCACTGCCGGGTGAGGCCGTAGCGGATGACCTTCACGCCGCCCGCGTTGGTGGCGATGTTGCCGCCCACGGTGCTGCTGCCCTTGGACGCGAAGTCCACCGGCCAGGTGAGGCCGTGCGGCGCGCAGTGCTCGTGCACGGCCTCCGTCACCGCGCCCGCCTGCACGCGCACCGTGTTGCCCAGCAGGTCCACCGGCGCCATGTGGGTCATCCGCTGGAGCGACAGCACCACCTCGCCGCGCATGGCCACCGCCCCGCCCGCCAGGCCCGTGCGCCCGCCGGAGGGCACCACCGCGACGCGGTGCTGGTGGCACAGCGCCACGAAGCGGGCCACCTCGTCCGTGGTGCGCGGAAAGACGACCGCGCCCGGCGCCGGGGCGTACACGCGCGTCCAGTCGCGGCCGTACTCCTGGAGCTCCGCGGGCTCCCGGGTGAGGAAGTCGGCGGGGAAGGACTCGGCGATGGCGCGGAGGAAGTCGGCGGGCAGCGCGGCGGTGGACATGGGCCCAGGCGTATTGCACCCCCCGGGGCATGACAAGCCCGGCGGCGGCCCGGCGCACGGGGCTGGACGCATGCCGGGCTGGGAGAGCGCCCGGGCCCCCTACGCCTTGAGGAAGCCGAGGAGGGCTTCGTTGACGACGTCCTTGTTGACGGAGCACATGCCGTGGCTGAAGCCCGGGTAGACCTGGAGCTTCGCGCCCTTGACGAGCGTGGCGGTGATGCGCGCCGCGCCGTCGATGGGGACGATCTGGTCGTCATCGCCGTGCATCACCAGCAGGGGCACGTCGATGCGGGCCAGGTCCGCGCGGAAGTCCGTCTCGGAGAAGGCCTTCACGCAGTCGTATTCAGCCTTGAGGCTCCCCATCAGGCCCTGGAGGCGGAAGCTCTCGCGCAGCCCCTCCGACACCTTCGCGCCGGGCCGGTTGAAGCCGTAGAACGCCAGGCTCAGCTCCTTGAAGAAGCTGGAGCGGTCCCCGCGCACGCCCGCGCGGATGTCGTCGAAGACCTTCATGGGCAGGCCGTTGGGGTGCCAGTCCGTCTTGAGCATGATGGGCGGCACCGCGCCGATGAGCACCGCCTTCGCCACGCGCGAGGTGCCGTGACGCCCGATGTAGCGCACCACCTCGCCGCCGCCGGTGGAGTGGCCCACGTGGACGGCCTTGCGCAGCCCCAGCGCGGAGATCAGCTCCGCTAGGTCGTCCGCGTACGTGTCCATGTCGTGCCCCTCCCATGGCTGGGAGGACCGCCCGTGTCCCCGGCGGTCATGCGCGAGGGTGCGGAAGCCCCGCTCGGCCAGGAACAGCATCTGGTCCTCGAACGCGTCGGACGAGAGCGGCCAGCCATGCGAGAAGACGACGGGCTGCCCGTCCCTGGGGCCCCAGTCCTTGAAGTACAGCCGCGCGCCGTCGCGCGTGGTGAGGAAGCTGCCGGAAGCCCGCCCCGTCTGCGTCTCGCTGGTCATGTGTCCACCCTTCGCGGTGGGAAGCCCACCGCCCGCGACGGTGTGCATCGCCCCCGGGGCCGGGCACTGCCCCCCGGGGTCAGTGCGCGGCTCCCGGGACGGCCTCCCCTGCCTCAGTGGCGAGGCCCGGGGCCCTCGCGTCCGGCCGCCCCGTCGCGGTGCCAGTAGGCCGCGGCCTTGACCCACTCCGCGGGATGGTTGCGCTCCTCGATGACGTAGGTCCGCAGGTCGCGCACCCACTCCGCCTCGCCGGCGATCCACACGAAGCCATCCCCCGCCGGGGGCGTGAACCCGGCGAGCGCCTCCCGCAGCAGCGCGCCGTCTCCAGGCCCCGGCTCGCCGCGCGCGATCCAGGTCGGCTGCCAGGAGGCCTTCGTGGCGAAGGTCTGGTGTTCGGCCTCGTTCGCCACGACGGCCACGGTCGTCACGGGCACGCCCGGGCGCAGCAGCTCCACCCGGCGGCCGAGCGCCGGCAGCGCGCTCTCGTCGCCAATGAGCAGGTACCAGTCGAAGTCATCGGGCACGAGCTGTGAGCCCTTCGGCCCGCCGATCTCCAGCGTGGCGCCGACCTTCGCCTGGGCGGCCCACTCCGTCGCGGGTCCGGAGCCATGCAGCGCGAAGTCGATGGTCAGCGTCTGCCCGCGGTTGTCATGGGCGCGCGGCGTGAAGTCGCGCATCACCTGCTCCCCCGCCTGGGAGAAGAACAGCTTGATGTGGTCATCCGGCGACGGGCTGTGGAAGTCCGCGAGGTCCGGCGACGCGAAGTGGATGCGCCGCATGCGCGGCGTCACGGACTCCACGCCGCTGACCACCAGCTTGCGCCGCCGCAGCTCGTGGCGCACGCGAACGATCTGATGCAGGTCCTGGGAGCTCATGAGCGGAGCCTCTCGATCTTCTGCGCGGCCTCGTCGATCAACGCCGCCACGTCGAGCACGACCTTCCTGTCGACGCCGGGCGACAGCGTGTCGAACAGCACGCTCTTCAGGTTCTGCATGGCGCGGCGGACCGGCGCCGCGTCCGTGCGCTCGCGAAGCGCACCGGCCTCTCCCAGCCGTCGCAGCAGCCCCTCCACCACCTCCGCGTTCTCCGCGAGCAGCGCCTTGCCCTGCGCCGTGATGGCGAAGAGCTTCCGCTGCGTGTCCGTCGTGTCGGGCTCGCTCACCAGCCCCATGTCCTTGAGCAGGGTGAGCGTGGGGTAGATGACCCCGGGGCTGGGGGCGTACACGCCCCGGCTGAGCCCCTCGATGGCCCGGATGAGGTCGTACCCGTGCCGGGGCTCCTCGTTGATGAGGTGGAGCAGGACGAGCCGCAGCTCGCCGCCCTCGAACATCCGGTGCCGTCCGCCGCCAGGGCCGCCGTGGCGCCCGCGGGGGCCCTCGCCTCGCTCGTGGTGATGCCAGTGCTCCGCCGGGTCGCCCCGGTCCCGTCCGTGTCTGCCGCGCATGCCGTGTCCTCTCAGGAGACTCAAGATTGTTCTGAGATATATCTCAGAACCATCTGCCGCAACTCGAACTGCGGGGGGCCGCCGGCCGCCCACCGGGCTGGCCCTCATGGGGTGAGGAGCCCGCCTGGGTGCTGGAGGTCTCCCATCGCCAGGGCGCTGAGGCCGCCGACGCCGACCCCGGGGAGCGCCCCGCTGTACCGCGACAGGACAGTGCGCGAGGTCGGGCGCTCCCCGTTCGCACGGCGGCCATGGAGGACGGCCCGTGGACAGCATCGCGGGACCGCGCCACCTGCCAGCGGGTGTGACGGCGCCCAGCGCATCATCCCCCGGGTTCGCCATGCCGCGCAGGCGCGGCGCGGACAGCGGGCCCTTCTACCGGGGCCAGTCGCGCAGGAGCCGCTCGGCGGCCTCCCGCTGGTCCCAGTTCACGCGGCCGGTCAGCGTCAGGCCCCCCTCGTGCTCGATGGCGATCCGCTGCCACACCTCGAAGCCCGGCACGTAGCGCGCGTCCGCGCGGGTCCAGGCCACGCCGCCGGTGGCCTCCACGACGCGCGTCACCTGGGCGTCGAACTCCGCCTCCGGCAGCCAGCGCAGCGCGTCCAGCACCTGGTCGGACTCGAAGTCGCGCAGCGCCGTCGGGCGAGCCGTGACGGCCCTCAGGGCCCGGGGGCCCCTTCCCTCCGGGATGAAGGAGAGGCCCTGGGGTCCCAGCACGCAGAACCCCTGGCGCTTGCCGAGCTTCGCGAGAAACACCACCACGGAGTCCAGGCGCACGCCCGCCCGGGCCGCGCCACGCAGCGGCGGCTGCCGGTGCAGCTCCAGCAGCACCGCGACCGCCGTGGCCCCCCGCACGGAGCGCGCGTACAGCCGCCGGTCCCCCTCCACCCGCAAGTCCGCGCCGTGCTCCAGCCGGACCCCCTCGGGGGAGATGGTGCCCAGCCGCACCTCCTGCGGCTCCCCGAACACCGGCGCCCAGATGAGCCGCTCACTGGTGAGCCGGAGCCGGCCCGCGCGCAGGAACTGGACCCCCAGCACGGCAACGGAGCTCAACGCCACGAAGACCATCCCCCCGCCCTCCTTCAGCGTGGGGACGAGCGCCACCAGCAGGAACACCCACGCGGCCAGCGCCCCCCATGCGAGCGTCAGCCGCGGCGGCAACTCCCGCGTCCAGGGCACGGGCGCGATGCTCACGCTCGGACGCAGCCAGGTGCCGTCCTCGAAGACGAGCACCTCTCCCGGCTTCAGCGCCCAGCTCACGGGGTGGCGCACCAGCGCATCCAGCCGCGTCAGCGCCTCCTCCAGTGACACGCCCTCTTGCGCCACCGTCAACACCTCCAGCCTGCGCCGGGCCAGCCGCGTCAGCCGCTCGCGCCGGGCCGACAGCTCCCGGGCCACCCTCAACACGGGCAGGTCGTCCGGCCAGGCCTCCCGCGCCGCGCGCCGCTGGACGCGCTCCAGCGCCTCCTCCACCGCTCCCGCTTCGGCCACGAGCGAACGCACCAGCTCCGGACGCCGCGCCAAGCCACGCCGCCAGCGCCGACCGGCCAGCACCTTCTCCAGCTCCGCATGCGGACGCCGCGCCGCCGCGAGGAGCTCCGCGCGGCCCTCCAGCTGGCGCCCGACGTCGTCCATCATGAAGCCTGGCAGGACAGCGCTGGGACGTGACCGCTCGGACATCGCGGCGGTCAGCATAATCCCTGGCGGCCCCGGCCGCCTGCCGTGCGCGCCAGCCCGTGTCTGGTGTTCCTTCCACCGGGGCGCCTGCTGTTACTCGTTCGGCTCCAGCTCCAATCGCTCGCACTGCCGCAGCATCTCCGCCGCGTCGACGGGTTCGTCGGGGGAGGAGGATGGCGCCTCGGGCCAGGGCACGGAAGGCTGGGTCGGCGTCCCCACGGACTCCTTCAAGAGCAGGATGAGCTCCCTCGCCGGGTCCCTGGGGAACGACGTCACCAGCCGGAGCGGACATGACGCGACGGGCGGGAGGTCCGGCGCCTCCCTCACGGCGGCCTGGAGCAGCTCCGCGGGCGAGGGCCGCGAGGCCACCACCGCCACGGGCTCCGCGGGCAGCAGGTCATCCGGGTCGAAGCCGAAGGGAACCCGGTGCTCCACCGGGAGGGGCACGACCGCGGGCTCCCCATCCGGCGCCGCGCCCTCCTGCGGAACGCACCGCAGCGTGTTCAAGCGCGGTGTCCGCGCCTCCGGGAGCGGCGGGGGAGGCTCCAGGGGTGGCTGGGCGCGCGAGTCCACGGGCTCCCACCGCGGGAGCCAGGGAGGCACCGGCAGCAGCGCCACGGCCGGCTCGCGCAGGGGCAGCGAGCGCACCGTCGCGCCCCCCAGCTCCAGCGCCGCCTTCGCCAGCGCCTCGGTGTGCTCCGCGAGCACCCGCTCCGCCCAGGCCTTCAGCCACCTCGCCAGCGCCAGCACCCAGGCGAAGTGCCGCCTCGCGCGAGCCCGCGTCTCCATGGCCTCGCCTGGCGGCCCCGCGTCCATGGTCACGCCTCCTTCACCGGCATCCGGATGATCAACGGCGACGTCCCGGTGGCCAGCCCCTCCGCCTCCACCGACAGCAGCTCCCCTTCCGCGCGCACCTCCAGCGGGCCCAGCGACTCGCCCTGCGGCGGGCGGGGGAAGTGGAAGTGCCCCTGCGCATCCGTGCGCGTGCTCAGCTGAAGCGCGGGCAGCGCCACCCACGCGTCCCGGATGGGCACGTCACCGGGCCCCACCACCCGCCCCAGCAGGGGGGTCGGCGCGGACGCCCCGTCCACCAAAGACAGACACCGCACCTCCGCCAGGGGTTGCTCCTTGCGCACCCGCACCCGCAGGCGGAACGCGGGACGCGGCACCGAGCGCAACCCCGCCCACAGCGCCACCGGCAGCGGGCTCAGGTCCACCTCCAATTCCTTGTCACTCATGGCCGCGAAGACCAGGTCCCCCAGGAGCCGGTGCGCGCGCTCGGGCGTCTCCGCGCCCACCGTCACCAGATAACAGACGGTGAACTGCATGGCGCCCCGCTTCCCCGCGCGGGTCAGGGGCGCCGGCCCCAGCTCCAGGAGGTAAAGACAGACACCCCGCTCCAGGGACTCGCGGTCGGGCACCCCCAGGTGCACCGGCGCATCCGTGGCAATCCGTCCCACCCACGCTTTCATGCGCAGATCGACTTCGTCGATCATCCTTGGCCCCCCGGTTCCGGCCCTGAATGCCATTCCACCGGCTTCCTTCATCATACGCTCGCATCGCGCGGCCTGGCGGGACATCACCCAGGGGATTGAACAGGACGTCAGTGATTTGACAGGCATTGCACGCCTTTCCTGTTCCGCTGGGACCCCGCCCCGTGTCGGGAAGCGGGCAGTCCCTCCACCGCGGGACGCGGCATCCCGGAAAGCCCGTACGGCTTTCGTCCGAAGCGCTTCTTTTCCGCGCGCCTTCCGCGAAGAATGGCCGCTGGGCCGGCACTCACCGTGGAACTTTCGTCATGACGATGGACTCCCCTTCTTTGAGACGACGACACTCTTCTCTTCTCTCCTCCGGCATCGCCCTGGGGTGCCTGGCGGTGTTGGGCACCGCCACCCCGGCGCTCGCCCAGGACGACGCGCCCCGCAAGGTGGGCCTGCTGCTGGACGTGGGCGCGCCGCACGGCATCGGCCTGTCCGCGGTGGTGCGCCCCACGAACTGGCTGCGGCTGCACGCGGGGCCCACCACGAACACGCTCAGCATCGGCGTGCGGGGCGGGTTGAGCATCCTGCCCATGGACACCTTCATCGCGCCGTCCATCAACGCGGAGGCCGGCCACTACTTCGGTTCGGAGTACAGCGAGGTGCTGGACTGGCTGGGCCGGGAGCCGAGCGCCACGTCGGAGGCCATCCGCGACGTCACCTACAACTACGTGACGGGCAGCGTGGGCCTGGAGGTGGGCACGAACAGCCGCTTCAACTTCTTCCTGAACGTGGGCCTGAGCTACGTGGCGCTCACCGTGCCGGAGCCCACGCCGCTCCTCCAGGACGCGTCCGGCGACGACAGCGTCACGTCCGGCCCGCTGCACCTGCGCGCCACCATCCCTTCCGTGAAGCTGGGCTTCATCGTCTACTTCTTCTGAGCCAGGAGCCTCTCGAACCATGCGAACGAATTCCTTCCGCACCCTCCTGCTCGCTGGCGCCGTGACCCTGCTGGGCACGGGCTGTGATTCGCTCTTCGCCATCGAGGTGGAGGCCGAGCGCATCTGCAAGACCGAGAACGACCTGTCCTTCTCCGCCGCCCCGCCCATCTCCGGCTCCGTGGAGCAGTCCTTCACCATCCCGCTGGGCGACTTCGCCAGCGCGCTGCCCGAGGACGCCGACGTGGAGACGGAGCTGCGGCTGAAGCTCTTCGACGCCACCGCCAGCACGGACATCAGCGGCATCGAGCGCGCGAACCTCTCCGTGCGCAAGCCGGGCTCCTCGGAGTACGTGCTGCTGGGTGAGTTCCGGCGCGCCGGCACCAGCGGCGCCACGAACAAGCTGGAGCTCACCAGCAGCGGCGCGGTGGACGTGCTGGACCTGGCGAAGCAGGAGGAGCTGGAGTTCCGCTTCCAGGCCACGGGCTCGCCCCCGACCCAGTCGTGGACCGCGGACGTCGAGGTCTGCGTGGGCGCCAAGGCGAGCGCCAACTACTTCGGCCTGCTGTTCTGAGCCTTCCACCGCCCGCCCCGGCTTCAGGACGCCGCCGGGGCGGGTGGCGGTGTCCGCTGGCGCGGGCCGGAAGCTGGACGGGGGCGCGCGGCGCCCTTAAGTGGGGAGGGTGGGACGCAAGCGGGCCGTGGGCGGCATCCAGATTCCGAGGTGGGCGTGGCTGGTGCCGTGCGCGCTGGCGCCCGTGGTGTTGCTCAACCTGGGCGTGGCCTGGCTGGGCGGGACGCAGGTGTCGCCCCTGTCCTTCTCCTTCCTCCAGACGAAGGCGCGCGCGCTGGGGGCCTACGTGGCGCACCGGCCCGCGTGCGTGCTGGACGAGCACCCGCCGCTGGAGCCGCTCATCGCGGACGCGGAGCGTCGCCACGGGATTCCGCCGGGGCTGCTGAGGGCGCTCATCCAGGTGGAGTCGGAGACGCGGGTGCACCGCATCTCGCCCGCGGGGGCCATGGGGCCCGGACAGCTCATGCCGGACACGGCGGCGCTGATGCGGGTGGAGGACCCCTTCGATCCGGCGCCGTCCGTCGACGCGAGCGGGCGCTACCTGGCCGAGCAGCTCCGCCGGTTCCGGGACGTGCGGCTCGCGGTGGCCGCGTACAACGCGGGGCCCGGGTCGGTGAACGGGCGTGTGCCGCACAACGGGGAGACGGAGTTCTACGTGGCCAAGGTGCTCGCGGCCTATGAGCACACGCGGCCGAAGGCGCCGGCCGTGGCGAAGCGCCCGGCCGTCCCGGAGACGCACGTCAAGGCCGCCGCCGTCGTGAAGGCCCCCACGGTGAAGGCCTCCCCTCCGCGGGTGACCGTGAAGGCCCCCGCCGCGCAGGCCGCGAGGAAGGCCCGTCCCCCCGATGCGTCCGCGAAGCCGCCCGCGGCCCCCAAGGTGACGGCCCCGGTGAAGCCCGCGACCCGTCCGACCACGGGCGGCAAGCCTCCCGCGAGGCTCGCAGCGGCGACGCGCTGACGAAGCCCGTGTCGGGCCAGACACGTCCCGTTCCGGAGGGTGCCTGAGCCCCCAACCTCCACGCTGGGCACCGCCCGTGGAGGCGGCGCTCCAAAACCTGTCCGACTGTCGGACAGGTCTCCACCGCGCACCGGGACAGGACTCTTCAGCGCAGCTGGAGTGGCCCTCCAGCGCCACGAACCTCCCAACTTGTCCGACTGTCGGACAGGTTTCCGCGGCTCCGATGGAGCAGCCCTCGCCCCACGGCCTTCCCGACGTGTCCGACTGTCGGACAGGTTTCCGCAGCTCAACGGATCGGCGGCCCCCGCGCCATGACCATCCAATCCGGACCGATTGTCGGACAGGCTTCTTCGGCTCCGATGGAGCGACAGTCCCCGCGAACTGCCTCCAGATCAGTCCTCCTGTCGGACAGGTTTCTGCGGCTCCGATGGAGCGACAGTCCCCGCGAACTGCCTCCAGACCAGTCCTCCTGTCGGACAGGCTTCTTCGGCTCCGATGGAGCGACAGTCCCCGCGAACTGCCTCCAGATCAGTCCTCCTGTCGGACAGGTTTCCGCAGCCTGGGTAGACCGACGGCCTCCACGCCACGGACCGCCAAACCGGCCCTACTGTCGGACAAGCACCCGCCGCTTGATTGGAGTGGGAGCCACAGGATGGGACCGGCCAAGACGGTCCGGCTGTCGGACTGGTTTGCGCAGTCCGAGTGGAACAGGCCCCCTCAAGCCAAGGCCCTCGAAACCTGTCCGGCTGTCGGACAAGTCTCCGCGGCTGACCTGGACCGCGGTCCCTCAACCTGGTCTTCCAAACCCGTCCGGCTGTCGGACAAGTCTCCGCGCCTCAACTCTGGCGAGTCCGCTCCCCGCCACGGTCCTGCAAACCTGTCCGACTGTCGGACAAGTTTCCGCGGCTTCGCTTCAGCGGAGGCCCCAGCCCTGGCGCTCCAAAACCTGTCCGACTGTCGGACGGGTTTTCCCGGCGCGCCGCCGGCAGGGTGACCCTGCGGGATTCTCTCCTTCTCATCCCTGGAGACGGACTTCAGGGTCGAGATCCGGGCGAGCCCTTTGGCATCACGGTGCAGCACGAAGAAGCAGGACTGCGCCATTCCGCGCGTCCATCGCGCCCAGCACCGTGTCCAGGCCCACCCTCCGGAGCACGTCAAGGATGGGTCGGTCGTCGTAGCCCCTCGTCGCGCTGAGCCGGTCTCGGTACTCCGTCACGCGCAGCCACGCCTTGAACCGCCCGGTCTCCCCCAACACCCCGTGCGATTCCATGGGACCGCGGCTGTCTGGCGACAGTCACTTCCGCGGATCCACCCCGGCAACACCGCGCTCCGGCCCTCTACGTAGAACAGCAGCGGCACCGACGCCTCCACCGTCACCGCGTGGTGTGGAGGCGCCAGCACATGCGTAACGAACGACGACTGCGGAAAGAAGCTGGAGCCCGCCGCCTCGCCACCTCATGGGGAACGAGCCACTCGGACTCGGACCGGAGAAGCTCCCCGCAGACCCGCGCTCACAATACGCGGCGTGCCCACCCACGCACGCATCATTGGCAATCCGCCAACAAGGCCTGCTGCCCCGGGCCTCCTGGAGTGCGCTCACATGGCCATGCGGGGGTTCCCCGCTCAGGGGCCTGGGTCGCGGCGGGTCCGGGCCACGTCCAGCGTTCGCGCTTGCAGGCCGCTGGCGGCGCCCGTGTCCATCCACAGCTCCACGTCGCGGTGAAGCTGGAGGAGCGAGGCGGGGCAGCGGGTCGTCAGCGGTCCGTGCACCATCGCCGTCACCGCCGCGGCCTTGTTCACGCCGAACGCCAGCACCACCACCTTGCGCGCCTGGAGCACCGCCGCCATGCCGAGCGTCAGCGCCGCCATGGGCACCTTCGACGGGTCATCCCCGAACGCCATCACGTGCGACAGCCGCGTCTCCCGCGACAGGCGCGCGCGGTGGCTCGTCGCCGTCAGCACCTCGCCCGGCTCGTTGAAGGCGATGTGCCCGTTGGGCCCCACACCCAGGAGCAGCAGGTCCAGCCCTCCGGCCGCCGCGAGCGCCGCGTCATAGCGCGCGCACTCCGCCTCCGCGTCCGGCGCGCACCCGTCGAAGAAGTGGATCCGCTCCGTTGACAGATTCACATGCCGGAAGAGGTGCCGGTCCATGTACGCGCGGAAGCTGCCCGCGTCCTCCGGCGGCAGGCCGAGGAACTCGTCCACGTTGAACGTCGTCGCCCGCGACAGGTCCAGCGCGCCCCGGGCCGCCAGCGCCACGAGGCTCCGGTACACGTTGAGTGGCGAACGCCCGGTGACGAGCCCCAGCACCAGCTCCGGCGTGTGACGTACCGCCTCGGCGATGCGCGCCGCGCAGGAGGAGGCCGCCTCCTGCTCCGTCGGGAACACCCGTAGGTTCATGTCCCCACCAGCATATGCCGGCCGCCTCGCGCGGGTCGCCGGCAGCCCTGCCTCCCCGTGCGTGGCGCCGCGCGGCAAGGCCCCTCGCCTCCGGGAATGACACGTCAACACCGCCCTCGATTGACAGGCCCGGCCCCCCGCACGCCCGGGGACCGGGGAGGGTTTCCCACGGGCGTTCCGTGCAATCCGTCCTCACGCGGGGAGGCCGGGTCGCGCTAGAACCGGCGGCATGAAAGTCGCCGTGCTCACCGGCGGGGGTGATTGCCCCGGCCTCAATGCGGTCATCCGCGCCATCGTCCGCCGTGCCAGCGAGCACGGCTTCGAGATGATGGGCCTGCGCGATGGATGGAAGGGCCTGCTGGACGACAACCACTTCCGCCTCACGCGGGAGACCACCTCCGGCATCCTCCACCGGGGTGGCACCATCCTGGGCACCTCGCGCGTCAACCCGTTCAAGGTGGAGAACGGCCTGGAGCGCGTGAAGCGCGCCGTGGAGCGCAACGGCATCCACGCCGTCATCGCCATCGGCGGCGAGGGCACCCTGTCCGCCGCCACGCGCATGTCCCAGGAGGGCCTGCGCATCGTCGGCGTGCCGAAGACCATCGACAACGACCTCAACGGCACGGACTTCACCTTCGGCTTCGACACCGCCGTGGCCATCGCGACGGAGGCCGTGGACCGGCTGCACTCCACCGCCGAGTCCCACAAGCGCGTCATCGTCTGCGAGGTGATGGGCCGCCACGTCGGGTGGATCGCCACCTACGCGGGCATCGCGGGCGGCGCGGACGTCATCCTCGTGCCGGAGAAGCCCGCGGACCTGGAGGCCGTCGCGCAGCACCTCCAGCGCCGGCACGCGTCCGGGCGCTCCTTCTCCATCGTGGTGGTGGCGGAGGGCACGCGCATCAAGATGTCCGCGGACCAGACCGAGCAGCTCGTCACCACCGGCGCCCTGGACGAAGCGGGCCGGCCGCGCCTGGGCGGCGTGGGCAACATCGTCGCGTCGGAGATCGAGCGGCGCACCGGCTTCGAGACGCGCGTCTCCGTGCTGGGCCACATCCAGCGCGGCGGCGCCCCCACGGCGCACGACCGGGTGCTCGCCACCCGGTACGGCGTGCATGCGTGCGACATGGTGGCCCGCGGCGAGTTCGGCAGGATGGCCGCCCTGCGCGGCAACGAGATCGTCAGCGAGCACCTGGCCGAGGCCACCCGCGAGCTCAAGCGCGTCCCCGAGGAGTTCTTCAAGGTCGCGGAGGTCTTCTTCGGCTGACGATGACGTGATGCGCCATGCCTGCTCCCACCGGGAGTGGCGGGCATGGCGCCGCGCATCCGGTAGCATCCAGCGCCTCCCCCTCTCCCGAAGGGATGGTGCCGATGCTCACCGGTCGCATGATGGACTTCCCGCTCACCCTGACGCACTTCCTGGAGCGGGCGCGCTCCTATTACGCCGCGCAGGAGATCGTCAGCCGCAGGCCGGACAGGTCCCTGCACCGCTACACGTACGCGGACTTCCACCGGCGCGTCTGCCAGCTGGCGAACGCGCTCACGCGGCTGGGGGTGAAGCCCGGGGACCGGGTGGCGTCGCTGAGCTGGAACCACCATCAGCACCTGGAGGTGTACTTCGGGGTGCCGGCGATGGGCGCGGTGATGCACACGCTCAACCTGCGGCTGCACCCCAACGACCTGGGCTACATCGCGCGCCACGCCGAGGACACGGTGCTGGTGGTGGACCGCTCGCTGCTGCCCCTGGTGGAGAAGTTCGAGAAGTCCGCCGGCTGCATCCGGCACGTCATCGTCATCCCGGACGACGGGCCGGTGCCGGAGGGGCGGCTGGACTACGAGCAGCTGCTGGCGGCGGAGTCGCCCACGTTCGAGTTCCCGCGCCTGGATGAGAACAGCGCGGCGATGCTCTGCTACACGTCCGGCACGACGGGAAACCCGAAGGGCGTGCTCTTCAGCCACCGCTCCATCGTGTTGCACACGCTGGTGTGCTGCCTGCCGGAGGTGCTGGGGCTGAAGGAGTCCGACTCGGTGCTGGCGGTGGTGCCCATGTTCCACGCGGCGGCGTGGGGCCTGCCGTTCGACGCGCTGCTCACGGGGGCGAAGCAGGTGCTGCCCGGGCCGCACCTGGATCCCCAGTCGCTGCTGGAGCTGATGCAGAACGAGAAGATCACCGTGGCGGGCGGCGTGCCCACCATCTGGCTGGGCATCCTGGCGCAGCTGGACCGCGAGCCGGGGAAGTGGGACCTGAGCACCATGCGGCACATGGTGATTGGCGGCTCCGCGGCGCCGCCGGCGCTGATTGACGGGTTCCGCAAGCGCCACGGGCAGAACGTGCTGCACGCGTGGGGCATGACGGAGATGAACCCGGTGGGCACGCTCGCGCGGCTCAAGGGGGACCTGCGCACGGCGTCGCCGGAGGCGCAGCTGGACGCTTACGCGTCGCAGGGCTACTCGGTGCCATTCGTGGAGACGCGCCACGTGAGCGACACGGGGGAGATCCTTCCCTGGGACGGCAAGGCCATGGGCGAGCTGGAGGTGCGCGGGCCCATGGTGGCGGCGTCGTACTACGGGGACGAGGGCAAGGACCGGTTCACGAAGGACGGCTGGTTCAAGACGGGCGACGTGGTGACCATCGACCCGGCGGGCTACCTGCACATCACCGACCGCAGCAAGGACGTCATCAAGTCCGGCGGCGAGTGGATCAGCTCCGTGGCGCTGGAGAACGCGCTGATGGCGCACCCGTCCGTGCTGGAGGCGGCGGTGTTCGCGGGGCGCCACCCGAAGTGGGACGAGCGGCCGCTGGCGGCGGTGGTGTTCAAGGCGGGGCAGCAGGCGACGAAGGCGGAGCTGACGGCGCACCTGGAGAAGCAGTTCGCGAAGTGGTGGCTGCCGGATGACTTCCTCTTCGTGCCGCAGATTCCGCGCACGTCCACGGGGAAGTTCCTGAAGATGAAGCTGCGGGAGGACTTCGGGGACCACCTGATGAAGGCGTCCGCGGCATCCTGAGGGGGTTGGACGGACCGCCGGGCACCCGACACTGGGAGTCCGGCGGCTCGCGCCGGGGCGGGGCTGGGGGTAACCTGCTGGACGTGATGCCATCCGTCCAACAGCTCCGCCCGTTCGCGTTCGCGCCCGTGCAGGCGTTCCTGCAAGCCTCCGGACCGGTGGTGCTCATCCAGCAGCCGCCGGAGCCGGTGTTCCAGCAGGTGGCCTTGCGGCTGGCGGAGGCGCGCACGGTGGGGATGGCGCACCGGTCGCGGCTGGTGGACCGGCTGCTCGTCATGCTCCAGGCGTTCGACTCGCTGGAGGTCCACTTCCTGGGGCCGGAGCGGGACGGGCAGGAGCTGCGGGTGGGGCGCACGGAGGGGTGCGCGCTGATGGTGCACGACCCGTCCGTGTCGAAGCAGCACGCGGTGCTGCGCTGGCACGCGGCGCAGGGGACGTGCTCCGTGCGGGACCTGAAGTCCATGAACGGCACCTGGCTGAACGCCGCGGAGCTGGGCGAGGGCGAGGAGCGGATGCTCGCGGACGGAGACGCGCTGGCCTTCGGGGACGCGCAGTTCCTGTACCTGCGCGCGGAGACGTTGCACTCGCACCTGCGGCTCGCGAGCCCGGGTGGGGGGATGTGACTACTCGGCGGGAAGCTCGCGGTAGTGCACGTCGCTGGGCCCCAGGCGCTGCACGGTTTCGACGAAGCGCTCGCTGACGACGTGTAGGTTCGCGCCTTCGACGCCGAAGACGTCGAGCCCTTCGGGCACGGTGGAGCGTAAGAGCCAGCGCTTCGGCGGCAGGGAGAATGACTCTGGCTTGCCGCAAATGTCACAGGCGGGCGTCTTCCATTCACCGATGCAGCCGGGCCAGGGGCCGGGCCTCCAACCCGTAGAGCGCAGGCATCGTGCTCTGGCGGGCACGGAGGTCCATACGGACCGCGATGACGCCCTGAAGCCCTTCGGCCTTGAGCAGGTCCACCGCGTCCTCGCGGAGGACCACCTCCCACGAAGGCCAGCAGGTCACGGGGCCGAACCTGCCTTGGGCGGTTCCGACCATGGGCCCGAACGAGCCCCCTGCTCTCACGGGCAGCTCGGGAGGAACAAACGGGCGAATCAGGGCCACCAGCCGGTTGTATTCAGCGACAGACATGGGCCCCTTGGGCTCGGCCAGCACCGGCTCCTCCACAGCGGAGAGCTCCACGGATGGGAAGGCATCCATCCGTGCCCAGGGACCGAATCGGGGACAGTCGACGCCAGACAGATGCCATCGATGGCGCGCCCGATACTTTCCACTCCACTGTCCCGGCTCATCGAAGTTCATCCTCTCGATAGAGAAGTAGCGCATGGCGCAGTCCTCGGCGGGTACAGGCGCGCGTTCTACCTGCTGCCAATACGTCATCGTCAGCCCAAAGAGTCCGTGTTTCTGAATCATCCAGGAGGCATGTTCGAAGTACGCGGGGAGCGGTGCGGCACCTTGTCCCCTCCGGATGAACGCATCCCAGTCCTGGTTCCAAGGTCCACCCTCCTTGCCTCGATGGATGCGCGCATGAACTTCCGCATCAATTTATTCCATGTTCAATCCCATGGAGCCCAGGAGGCGGGCAACCCGGTGACGGGAGACAGCGCGCTGTCAGGGGGTCCGTTATCCTCGGGGCTCCTCACACGGAAGAGCGCGCACATCATGGGAAGGCTGCTGGTCCTGCTGTTCGTCTACCTGGGCGCGTACGTCGTGCTGCGCAGGGTGGTGCCCTCGCTCACGCGGGGCTGGCGCCATGGCGTGCTGCTGGGCCTCTCGGTCTTCGCGTTCACGGCCTGGACGGTGCCGGCCGTCACCGGCTTCGGCCTGCGCCACACGCCTGCGGCCCTCGTGCCGGTGAAGCTGTTCGCCGTCGTGTGGAGCATCGCCGCGCTGTTCGTGATGCTGATGGGCCCGCCGTTCCTCCTCCTCAAGCTGCGCGCCGAACGCCGGCGGCAGGCCGCGCCGCCGGGCGTGGACCTGGGCCGCCGGGACCTCCTGGTGAAGGCCGGACAGGCCATGCCCGTCTTCGCCATGGGCTCCAGCGCAGTGGGCGTCGTGAGCGGCAGCCTGGGCTTCACCGTGCGCGAGGTGGAGGTGAAGCTGCGCGGCCTCCCCGCCGCGCTCGACGGCTTCCGCATCGGGCAGATCACCGACGTGCACGTGGGCCCCTTCATCTCCCCCGAGTACCTGCGCGGCGCCGTGGCGGTGATGAACACCGCCGGCGTGGACCTCCAGGTGATGACCGGGGACCTCATCGACGACGTGAACCAGCTCGACGAGACGATGGCCGCGCTCGCCTCCACGACGGCCCGCCACGGCATGCTC
This sequence comes from Corallococcus sp. RDP092CA, assembly GCF_041903675.1. Classification (NCBI taxonomy): domain Bacteria; kingdom Pseudomonadati; phylum Myxococcota; class Myxococcia; order Myxococcales; family Myxococcaceae; genus Corallococcus; species Corallococcus sp. RDP092CA. The sequence goes on from NZ_JAYESI010000012.1 coordinate 200,997, forward strand.
GCGGTGCTCGGCAACCACGAGCACTGGCGCGGGCTCGACGAGGTCCTGGAGGGCTACGCGCAGCTGGCCCAGCGGGGGGCGCCGGTCCGGCTGCTGGTGGATGAGCCCCACGTCCTGGAGCACGGCGGTCAGCGCGTGCGCGTGGTGGGCGTGGACTTCCCCATGTCCGGCGGCAACCGCGCCGGGCGCGACCGGCGCTGGCGGTACTCGGCGGAGACGGCCTTCACGGGGGGCCAGCCGGACGACGTGGTGCTCTGCCTCTCCCACCACCCGGACTTCTTCCCCTACGCCGCCGAGCGCGGCGCGCGCCTGACGCTCTCAGGGCACACCCACGGCGGCCAGGTGGCCTTCCTGGGCGTTCCGCTGTTCGGCTTCGCCTTCAAGCACATGCTGGGCCGCTATCGCTTCAAGGACAGCCACCTCTACGTCTCCGGCGGCACGGGGCACTGGCTCCCCTTCCGCATCGGCGTCCCGCCCGAGGTGACGCTGCTCACGCTGCGCAGCGCCTGAGCCTCCCTTCCCCAGGTGGCGAGCGCCTCGGCCATCACGCCGGCGCGGCATGGGATGGCGAACTCCCGGCGGCTTACTCCGCGCGGCCTTCGCCGGCCCCCTGAAGCAGCCGCAGGGGGGTGTCCCGGCCCATGGCGATGAACGGCGCCCAGTAGTGCGGATGGGGCTGGGCGCGGCGCAGCTCCCGCATCGCCTCACGCAGCGCCGTGGCCAGCCCTTCGCCTCCGAGCAGGTGGCGATAGTAGGTCTCCATCAAGGTGCGCGTCGTCGCGTCGTCCACCTTCCAGAGGCTCATCACCACCGTCTCCGCCCCCGCGACCAGGAACGCCCGGCGCAGGCCGTAGACGCCCTGGCCGCGACGCACGGCGCCCCGGCCCGTGTCACAGGCGGACAGGACCACCAGCTGCGTGCCCCACAGGTCCAGCCCCGCCAGCTCCAGCGCCGTCACCAGCGCGCTGTCGGACGCGCTCGACTTCTCCGTCTCCCCCGCGAGCAGCAGGCCGGAGCGCAGCAGCGGATCCGGTGGGCGCGGGGCCCGCGGATCCTCGCCCAGCGCCCCGAAGGTCGCGACGGCCCGCGCGTTCTCCGGCGCGGCGGCGTCCTCCAGGAAGAAGCCATGGGTCGCCAGGTGCAGGATGCCCGGCGTGCGCAGGTGCAGCAGCCGGTCCTTCGTCGCCTTCGCCCCCAGGAACAGCTGCGCCTGCGGGAACAGGCGCTGGATGGCCTCCGCCTCCTCGCGGGAGCCCGGCAACGGAACCGGCGCCCAGTCGCGCGCCACCAGGTCCTCGCGCCGCGATGACGGGGAGCGCTCCGCCACCACGGGCGCGCTCCCCGTGGAGGCCGGGCGCCCCGTGTTGAAGGCCGGATCCGCCAGCACCACCACGGACGACGCGGGCCTCGGTTGCTGGGGCCTGGGCAGCAGGTCCTTTCCGGACGTGACGTAGGTGAAGTCGTAGCGGTCCACCAGGTACCGCCGCCCGTCGTGCAGCGCCGCGAAGGGCACCAGCGCCAGCTCGCCATCCGGCGAGAGGAAGAGCCGGCGCGCCCTCCCCAGCACCGGCAGCAGCGGCTGGAAGGCGAGCCGGTAGAGCGCGTGGGCGGTGTCCTCGAAGGCCGCGTCCCGGCGGGCCAGCGCATCCCGCAGGCTCGAGGCCGCGGCTTCGATGGGCGCGGCGGGCCCCAGGTCCAACGCGCGGATGCCCCCGTCGGGCAGGAGCACCAACGCCAGACAGCGCAGGTGGGCCGTGCCCGTCCCCGGCACGAGGGGACGGTCCTCGTAAGTGATGAACTCCACGAGGGCCCCGTCGTCCGGCAGGGCCCCGGCGACACGGTCGACGATGTCGCCGGGCGCGGGCAGCGCGGCCAGGGCGCGCAGCGGCGCGGAGCGGCTGGCGAGCGTCGCCTCCAGCGCGTCCCCCTGCGCGGTCAGCGCCGTGAGCTGCCGCTGATACGCGGACGGCGTGAGCGCGCCAGGCCCGTGGAGCGAGAGGCTGGCCAGCTGGGTGCGCAGCTTGCGCAGCCGCTCGAAGGTGCCGCGCTCCTCCGCGCCCAGGCTCCGGTAGACCGCGCGGGAGATGTCCGCGGTCTCCTCCACGGAGCGGCCCTTGAGCAGCAGCGCGGCGCTCAACGCCAGCCGCCGGGCGGCCTCGGAGTCCGGGTGCGCGCGCACGAGCGCGTAGAGCTGCTCCTCGTCCGCGCGCAGGTGCTGGAGGAAGCTGGCCAGCCGCGCCTCGGAGAACTCGAGGGCCTCGCGGCGCAGCCGCTGCTCGGAGACGCCGAACGCCCGCTGGAACAACGGCACCGCGTCATCCAGGCGGTGCTGCGCCAGGCGCAGGCGGGCCAGGTTGTTGAGGGACGCCGCGAGGTCCGGGTGGTTCCGGCCCAGCACGGCCTCACGGATGGACAGCGCCCGCGCGTACAGCGGCTCCGCCTGGCGGTACCTCCCCTGGTCCCGGTAGAGATTGGCCAGGTTGTTGAGCGACCCGGCGACGTCCGGGTGGTTCCGGCCGAGCACCTCCTCCCAGATGGCCAGCGCCCGCGCGTACAGCGGCTCCGCCTGGCCGTACCGCCCCTGCTTCCGGTACAGGGTGGCCAGGTTGTTGAGCGAGGCGGCGACGTGCGGATGGCGCGCGCCGAGCGCCTGCTCCCAGAGCGCCAGCGCCCGCGCGTAGAGCGGCTCCGCCTGGGCGTACTTCCCCTGCGCCTGGTAGAGCGTGGCCAGGTTGTTGAGCGCGGCGGCCAGGTCCGAAGGGCTGCCGTCCGCCGCCGCCTCCCGGATGGCGAGGGCCCGCACGTAGAGCGGCTCCGCGCGCTCATCCAGCCCCTGGTCCTGATAGAGGTTGGCCAGGTTGTTGAGCGAGTCCGCGACCAACGGGTGCGCCTTGCCCAGCGCCTCCTCCCGGAGGGAGAGCGCGCGCAGGCCCAGCGGCTCCGCCCGGCCGTACTGGCCCTGGTCCTGGTAGAGCGTGGCCAGCGTGTCGAGCGAGTCCGCGACGAGCGGATGCGCCTTGCCCAGCGCCGACTCGCGCAGGCCGAGCGCCCGCACGTAGAGCGGCTCCGCCCGGCCGTAGAGCCCCTGCTCCCGGTAGAGCAGCGCCAGGTTGTTCAGCGAGTCCGCGACGGTGAGGTGGTGCTTGCCGAGCACCGTCTCGCGCAAATCCAAGGCGCGCGAGTAGAGCGGCTCCGCCCGGCTGTAGAGCCCCTGCTGCTGGTAGAGGTTGGCCAGGTTGTTGAGGGACTCGGCGTAGGCGGACTGGTTCTCGTTGAGGGTCGCCTCCTGGCTGGCGAACGTCCCCATGCGGCGGCGCTTGTCCATGCTGAACAGGTTGTTCGTCCGCCGGGACAGCGCGTGCCCGTGGTCGTAGAAGCCCCCGGCCTGCCGGTCCGTCTCCATCATGGGGGACGCGGCGAAGCCGAGCAGCCTGGCCGCCGTGACGGACTTCACCGCGTCGTCGTTCACCACCGCCTCCCGGATGGCCAGCGCGCGTTCGTGAAGGACGCCGGCCCGGGCGAGGTCCCCCTGGAGCCGGTACACCTCCCCCAGCAGGTTCAGGCAGGAGGCGACGTCCGGATGCGAGCCCCCGAGCACGGCCTCCCGCAGCGCCAGGGCGCGCTCGCCAGGGGCCACGGCCTCGGCGTACCGGCCCTCCTCGTAGAGCGTCGCGGCCTGCGCGTAGGCCTGGAGCGCGTCCGCCAGCCGCGGGTCCGCGGGCTCCCGCCCCGACGGCATGAGCGAGGCACACCCCAGTGCCATCATCACCATGCACCCGAGAACCCACCGCAGCATGCCGACTCCTCCTGGGGACCCGAGATGACCGGCCCCTCCCGCGCCCCTTCCCGCCTTAGAGGCAGGGACCCGGAGAATCATGCAGGAACTGGCGCGCGGAGCGACGCCTACTGGCCATAGCCCTGGAATTGCTGGAACACGCGCGCCATCTCCGCGTCGTCCAGCAGCACCGGCTCGCCGAGCTGGAGCGCGCGCCAGTACATGGCCGCCAGCGTCTCCACCTCCACCGCCAGCTTCCAGGCCGCCGCCAGGTCCGCGCCCACGGCCACCATCCCGTGGTTGGCCAGCAGGCACGCCTTGCGGCCCTCCAGGGCCGCCATCATGTTCCGCGCCAGCTCCGGCGTGCCGAACGTCGCGTACTCCGCGCACCGGATGTCCGTGCCGCCCGCCGCGGACACCATGTAGTGGAAGGCGGGGATGCCCCGGCGCAGGCACGCCAGCGTGGTGCTGAACATGCTGTGCGCGTGCAGCACCGCGCCCACCTCCGGCCGGGCCTGGAGGAGGTCCCGGTGCAGCTGCCACTCCGTGGACGGCCTGCGGTGGCCCTCGTGCGAGCCGTCGAAGCGCATGAGGACCAGGTCCTCCGGCGTCATCGCCTCGTAGCCCAGCCCGGACGGCGTGAGGAGGAAGCCGCCCTCCACCCGCTGGCTCAGGTTGCCGGACGTGCCCTGGTTCAGCCCGGACGTGTTCATCCGCCGCGCGGTGGCCACCATCGCCTCGCGCAGCGCGCGGTGGCCCCCCGCTCCGCTCACTTCGCCGCGCTCCGCTGCGCGCGCCGCTCCGGGAAGAGCGACAGCAGCCCCTCCTCCGTCGCCGGACACGCGCCGCGCTCCGTGACGAGCGCCGTCACCAGCCGCGCGGGCGTCACGTCGAACGCGTAGTTCGCGGCGGGGCTCCCCGGCGGAGTAATCCGCACCGTGGCGATGTCCCCCGACGGCAGCCGGCCCGTCACGTCGCTCAGCTCCGCGCCGTCGCGCTGCTCGATGGGGATCTCCTTCACGCCGTCCTGGATGGCCCAGTCGATGGTGGGCGACGGCAGCGCCACGTAGAACGGCACGCCGTTGTCCTTCGCGGCCAGCGCCTTCAGGTACGTGCCAATCTTGTTCGCCACGTCCCCGCGCGCGGTCGTGCGGTCCGTGCCGACGATGCACAGGTCCACCTCGCCGTGCTGCATCAGGTGGCCGCCGACGTTGTCCGCGATGACCGTGTGCGGGACGCCGTGCTGTCCCAGCTCCCACGCCGTCAGCACCGCGCCCTGGTTGCGCGGGCGGGTCTCATCCACCCAGACGTGCAGGGGGATGCCCGCGTCGTGCGCCAGGTACATGGGCGCCAGCGCCGTGCCCCAGTCCACCGTGGCCAGCCAGCCGGCGTTGCAGTGCGTGAGCACGTTCAGCCGCCCCTGGCGGCCCTTCTTGTCCCAGGCCTCCTGGAAGAGCTTCAGCGCGTGCTCGCCGATGGCGCGGTTGATGGCCACGTCCTCGTCGCACAGCGCCGCCGCCTGCCGGTACGCCGCCGCCACGCGCTCGGACGGCTTCAGCGGCGCGAGCACCTGGCGCATCCCGTCCAGCGCCCAGTGCAGGTTCACCGCCGTGGGCCGCGTGGCCCGGAGCATCGTCAGCGCCTGCTCCAGGGCGCCGTCGGACGCGTCCTGCCGCATGGCCAGGCACACGCCATACGCCGCCGTGGCGCCGATGAGCGGCGCGCCGCGCACCAACATGCTGCGGATGGCGTGGCCCGCTTCGTCCGCCGTGGACAGCCGCACCTTCACGAACGCGTGCGGCAGGCGCGTCTGGTCGATGACGCCGACGCTCCAGCCGTCGGACTCGACCCAGATGGAGCGCATCGGAACGCCTTGGACTTTCATCGCCGTGTCTTCCTTGTTCCCGCGCTCAGCGCTTGAGGACGCGGCCCGCCACCGCGGAGAGCTTCTCCACCAGGGCCGGGTCGCGCGCGTCCGGCGAGGTCATGATGGCGTGCTCCAGCGCCGTCTGGCAGCCGGCGTGGCACGGGGTGGCGTGCTGGCCCACGAGCGGCGCGATGTTCTTCACCAGCCCGCGCGCCTTGCCCGCGTTGCCCAGCAGCACGGCGACCACCTGGTCCACCGTCACCGCGTCGTGGTCCGGGTGCCAGCAGTCGTAGTCCGTGACCATCGACACGCTCGCGTAGCAGATCTCCGCCTCCCGGGCGAGCTTGGCCTCCGGCATGTTGGTCATGCCGATCACGTCGCAGCCCCACTGCCGGTACAGCCTGCTCTCCGCCAGCGTGGAGAACTGCGGGCCCTCCATCACCAGGTACGTGCCGCCGCGCACCACCTGGATGTCCAGGCCCTCGCACGCGGACATCACCGCGTCGCCCAGGCGCGGGCACGTAGGCTTCGCCATGGACACGTGCGCCACCAGCCCCTGCGAGAAGAAGCTCTTCACGCGCGCGAAGGTGCGGTCCACGAACTGATCCACCACCACGAAGGTGCCGGGCGGCAGGTCCTCGCGCAGGCTGCCCACCGCGGAGACGGAGAGGATGTCCGTCACGCCGCTGCGCTTGAGCGCGTCGATGTTGGCGCGGAAGTTCAGCTCCGACGGCGGGATCTTGTGCCCGCGCCCGTGGCGCGGCAGGAACACCACCGGCTGGTCGCCGATGCGGCCAAAGCAGAACGCGTCCGACGTCTCACCGAAGGGCGACGACACCCGGCGCCACGAGACGTCCGTCAGCCCGTCAATCTGGTACAGGCCGCTGCCGCCGATGATGCCCAGCACGGGCTTGTTGGAACTCGACATGGGGGAGGCTCCGCTCCGGGGTGGGGAATCGAATCAGGACACGCGCGCGAACGGGTCGAGCGACGTGAAGTCGTGGAACACCGGGTGCCCGTGGCCGGGCGGCAGGGCCACCTCGCCCCGGTCCAGGGCCGCGGTGCGCAAGCCCGCCTGCCTCGCCGCGTCCAGCTCCGCCACGTTATCGGAGAGGAACAGGAGGTCGCCGGGCGGCAGCTCCAGCGCCTGGGCGATCTTCGTGTACGACGCCGCCTCCACCTTGGGCCCGGTGGTGGTGTCGAAGTAGCCGGAGAACACCGGCGTCAGGTCGCCCTCCACGCTGTGGCCGAAGATCAGCTTCTGCGCGGCGATGCTGCCGGACGAATAGACATACAGGCGCAGCCCCTTCGCGTGCCACTCGCGCAGGGCCCGGGCCGCGTCCGCGTAGACGTGGCCCTGAATCTCGCCGCGCGCGTAGCCGTCCTCCCAGATGAGGCCCTGGAGCGTCTTGAGCGGCGTGGCCTTGCGGTCCACGTTGATCCAGCGCTGGAGCAAGGCGACGGTGCCCACCTCATCCAACGCCGGCTCGCCCGCGAGCGTGCGGGCGTCCGACAGGCACTGGCGCACGGCGGCCTCCTGGCCGTGCGTGGCGACGTACTCCGCCAGGTGCCTCCGGGCGAAGGGGAAGAGCACGTCCTTCACGAAGGCGATGGAGCTGGTGGTGCCCTCGATGTCCGTGACGACCGCCTTGGGGGCACTCACGGCGCGTACTTCGGGAAGCGCTCGGCGATGGCCTCGCCGGTGAAGTGGCCCACCCAGCCGTCCGGGCGGATGAAGAAGCGGATGGCGGCGAACCGGGGCTTCTCGCCCATGTCGAACCAGTGCTTCATCCCCTCCGGCACGCTGATGAGGTCGCCGCGGGTGCACTCCACCTGGAAGACCTTGTCGCCGGCGTGCAGGTAGAAGCAGCCGCTGCCCTCCACCATGATGCGCGACTCGTCCTCCGTGTGCTTGTGCTCGGAGAGGAACTTCTGGCGGGCGGCCTCCACGTTGGGGGCGTCCGGCTTGATGCGCGCCACGTCCACGGTGTTGTAGCCGTGGGCCTTCATCTCCGCGTCCACGACGTGCTTGTAGGCCGCGAGGACCTCCTCCTGGCCCGCGCCCTCCGGCAGGTCCACGGACGCGTCCACGCGCTCGAAGCGCACGCCCGCGGGCCTCAGCTCGCGACGGATGTCCTCGGGCTCGGTGTAGACGCCCAGCGGCGCCTCCGGCTGGTGGTCGTTGTAGACAATCAGCTTGCTCATCGCCGCACCTTCATCTTCTCGAGTTCGTACGTCAGCAGGTGTTCCAGCGCCACCACGTGGCGGCGGGCCTCGGCCATGCTCCGGCCCCAGGTGTAGAGCCCGTGGCCGGCAATGAGATACGCGACCAGGTCCGTGCGTTTCGCGAGCAGCGCGGTCACCTTGTCCGCGAGCCGGGGGATGTCCTGGTCGTTGGGGAAGATGGGGATGGACACCGCCGCCTCGTGCGTGCGGGTGTCGCCCAGGGCCTTGAGCAGCTCGAAGTCCTGGAGCACCAGCTCCCCCTCCGGCAGCCGCAGGTTCGACAGGAGCGCGGCCACCACGGAGTGCGTGTGCAGCACGGCCTGCGCCTCCGGGCGGTCCCGGTACAGCTGGAGGTGCAGGGGCGTCTCCGCGGACGAGCCCCTGGGCGGCGGCGCGTGGATGTCCGCGACCAGGATGTCCGCCTCCACCAGCTCGCCCTTGTCCACGCCGGAGCGGGTGACGGCGGCGGTGCGCGCGTCCAGCCTGCGGGAGAAGTTGCCGCTGGTGGCGGGCACGAAGTTGCGCACGCTGAGGAAGCGGCCCACTTCGACGATTTCACGGGCCGCTTCGGACAGGGTCGCGGCGGGGGCCGGGTCGATGCTCATCCATCCCTCGGGGGAGCTTGAGGACGCGATGAAACATCGCGTTGATGACACGGAGCATAATCCGGGGGTCGCCGGTAGGCGCAAGGGAACGCAACGCAGGACGTCATGGGTCCTGGGCCAGGGGGCGCGAGGCCCGGCTCAGCTCCCGTCGAGCGCGAACGTGGCCATCCGCGCGAGCTGCTGCTGGCCGCTCCGCTCCAGCACGTCGTTGTGGTGGGCGCCGGGCACGGTCACCACCCGGGCGTGGGGGAAGCGCTGGCCCAGCGCGCGGCCCATGTCCACGGGGACGACCTCGTCCTCCTCGCCGTGGATGATGAGGACGGGGATGGGGATGTCCCGGGCCTTGTCGAGCGACTGGAAGCGGTCGCGCATCAGCAGCGCCGCGGGCAGGAAGGGCAGGGTGCGCTGGCCCATGGCGACCATGGACGTGTACGGGGACACCAGCACCATGCGTGCACCGTACCCGCGCCGGGCCATCTCCACGGCGACGCCGGAGCCCAGGCTGCGCCCGCTGAGCACGATGTCCTCCGGCTTCACGCCCTGGTCGCGCAGGAGCTGGAGCGCGGCCTCCGCGGACGCGTACAGGCCCGCCTCCGACGGGCTCCCCGGCGACGCGCCGTAGCCCGGGTACTCCACCGCGAGGAAGCCCAGCCCCGCGTCTCCCAGCGCCTGGCCCAGCTCGCGCTGCCCCAGGAGCTGCTCGCCGTTGCCGTGGAAGTGCACCACCGTGGGGGCGCCCGGCGGCGCGGGCAGGTAGAAGCGATCCACGTCGAGGCCGTTGGCCAGCGGCACCACGCCGAAGCCGGGCTGGCCGCGCAGGTTCGCGGGCTCCGTGCGGGGCGCGGGGTAGATGAGCGAGCGCTGCGCGGCGAAGAGCACCGCGCACAGCCCGAGGTACAGCATGCCGACGATGAGGAGGAGGGCCATGAGGGGGCGGCGGACGCGTTGCACGCCGCCAGTCCATCACACCGCCCGCTCCCGCGGCGACCGCCGAGCGCCGCGCGAGGCCGCCACGACCTCGCCGGCGCCCATGCCGTCGGGGAGGAGCTCAGGTGAACATCCCGAGGGACCCGCGCTCCTGATAGCCGGGGAACACCTTCGCCAGGGCCACGCCGGGGCGGCAGGCGCGCAGGGCCTCGGCCAGGGGGGCGCGGACGTCGGTCCAGGAGGGCACGTCCCGGCCGTCCTGGAGCCGGTCCGCCGTGAGCGCCTCGAAGCGGCCGTGCACCCCGCCCTTCACGCCGCCGCCCAGCGCGAACATCACGCCGCCCACGCCGTGGTCCGTGCCCTGGTTGCCGTTCTCCTTCACGGTGCGGCCGAACTCCGTCATCACCAGCACCGTCACGGCGTCGAGCCTCGGGCCCAGGTCCGCCGCGAACGCGGCCAGCGCGTTGCCCAGCTCCTCGCAGCGCTTCGCGAACGCGCCCTGCGCGACGCCCTGGGCGACGTGCGTGTCCCAGCCGCCCATCTCCGTCGCGGCGACCTCCAGGCCCACGTCGCCCTGGATGAGGCGCGCGATGTCCTGGAGGCGGCGGGCCAGCGGCGTCCCCGGGTACGTCACGCCGGGCGACGCGGGCCGCTTCGCGAGGCGGGCGCCGTCCAGCTTCGACATGGCCTCGAAGGCGTCCGCGCCCGCGCCCTTCAGGGCCTGATCCACCGCGCCGGCATAGAGCGCGGAGAAGCCCTGGCGCGCGCCGCCATGCTGGCGGCCGGTGCGCAGCCGGAAGTCCTCCAGCCGGCCCATCGCGAGCGCTCCCGCGTCGCCATAGAGCGCGCGCGGCAGCGTGGGTTGCAGCGCCACGGCGCGCAGGGGGGCGGCGTCCTTCGCGTCCACCAGCGCGCGGTTGAGCCAGCCGTCCGCGGTGGACTTGCGGCCCGGCGTGCCGGACTCCAGGAAGTCCTGCGCGTCGAAGTGCGAGCGCGGCGCGACGGGCAGGCCCACCCCGGGGAGCACCGCGAGCCGCCCCTCCGACCACAGCGGCATCAACGCCCCGAGGGACGGGTGCAGGCCGAAGGGCCCCGTGAGCTTCAGCGCGGCGTGCTCGCCCTGGAACGTGAGCGCCAGCGTGGGGCGCGCGCGCTGATAGGCGTCATCCTCCACGGGCGGCACCAGGGACAGGCCATCCGCGCCGCCGCGCAGGAAGACCGTCACCAGCGCACGACGGGCGGGCGTATCGCGGGGGCTCGCGGCCCAGGCGCGGGAGAGGAAGGACGGCGCCAGCACGAGGCCCGCGCCGGTCGCGCCCAGGGCCTGGAGGAGCTGCCTGCGGGAGGGGCGTGTCGTCATTGTTTCTGGAACTCCGGCGAGCCGAGCAGCAGCCCCGCGATGAGTGGCACGTCCACGGGCGGCGCTTCGTCCACGGCGCTCGCGGCCTCGCGCTTCTCCGCCAGCGCCGCGAGGATGGTGGCCCGTGTCTCCTCGGAAGGCTTCGCGCCCAGCAGCGCCTGCCCCAGGCCGTCCACCCACTCCACCGCCGTGGGCGCCGGCTTCGGCGCGAACGCAGCCAACGCCACGCGCGCGCCGGGCAGCCGGCCTCCCACCAGGTCCAGGCCGAAGTTGAGCCTCGCCACCAGCGCTCCGCTGTTCACCCACGGCTCCGCCACCTCCGGGTAGCCGGTGGGTGCAGGGGCCCGGTAGAGCGGCTCGCCCATCAGGGCCAGGTGGCGCAGCAGCCGGGGCGTCACCTCCACCTGCGCGTTCGTCGCTCGCAGCGCGGACACCACGTACTCGAACGGCGTCTTCACCTTCGCGGCGCGCGCCCGCGGCGCCTGGAACTCCGGCGATTGGAACAGCGCCCGATACACCGCGCGCAGGTCTCCCTTCGTGTCGAGGAACACCTTCGCCACGCGGTCCACCAGCGCCGGTGGCGGCGCATCCGCGACGAAGCGCCGCGCGAGCTTCAGCGCCACGTGACGCGCCGTCGCGGGGTGGCTCGCGAGCAGGTCCAGCACCCGCTCTCCGTCCTGCGCCCCTCCGCCCGCCGGGAGCACCTGCCCCAGCACCCGCTTGGCGTCGGTGTCGTGCGCCACCTTCCGGAAGACGAACGCGGGGTCCTTCCCCGGCTGGCGGATGCTCCAGCCCGTGAAGCACCGCGCGACCTCTCGCACGTCGTCCTGCGTGTAGCCGCCGTCCACGCCCAGCGTGTGCAGCTCCAGCAGCTCGCGCGCGTAGTTCTCGTTGAGGCCCAGCTTCGGCTTCGCGTCCTCTTCGTCCTCCGCGCCCTCCACCATCGCGGCCTGGCGGCGGAAGCGGCGCGGGTGGCGCAGCGCCTCCTGGCTCAGCCCCTCCCGCGTGCTGCGCCAGTTGTCCAGGTAGAAGAGCATCGCCGGGTGGTGCGCCGTCGCGCCCAGCAGCTCCCGGAAGGTGCCGAAGACGTTCGGCCGGATGGCGTCGCGCTCGTAGGACGTGGCCAGCCACCGCACCACGCCCTTGTCCTCGGAGACGTTGAAGTGGTTGAACCAGAAGTCCACCAGCACCTCCTCCAGCTGGCGCGGGCTCTCCACCGCGCGCAGCACCCTCGCGGAGGAGCGCTCGAAGACGACGCGCGCGGGGCCCCGCTCGCGCTTCTCCTCGGGGGGCAGCTCCGGCGGCGGCCGGGGGTAGTCCTCCATGAGCTGCCCCATGGACATCCCCAGCGTGGGGAACGCCTGGAGCCTCGCCTCCAGCGCGGACGGCGGCGCATCCCGGGGCGCGGGCTGGAGCTGGGCGTCCACCCAGCCGTCCACGCCCAGCCGCTTCATCTCCGCCAGGTCCCTGCCCGAGGGGCCATACGCCAGCCGCTGCAACACGTGCACCGCGCGCGCTTCATCGAAGGGCGCGGCTGCCGCTTCAGGTGCCGTGACCTGCGACCGGGACGCACACGACAGGCACACGGCCACCAGGGGCCAGACAGGGAGGGCGCGCATGGTGCCGCATTGAACCCCGGACGCGCCCGGAAGTTACGAGGCCCTCCCGAAGCTCAGTGGAGCATCCCGCCGAAGAGCGACATGCCCAGGTTCACCGCCGACGCGATGACCAGGCCCGCGCCCACCAAGCCCGCCAGCGTGAGGGCCATGGGGTTGCGGTCCGCGATGCGCAGGCCCTGGTGCAGGGTCTTCTTCAGCATCGTGCGCTGGCAGTGCACGTGGATGCGGCCCTCCAGCGCGGCTTGCAGCTGCGCCACCATGTCGTCCACGGACTCGAAGCGGTCCTGGGGGGCCTTGCTCATCCCCTTCTTCACGAACCACATCAGCTCCGCGGGCACCGGCCCCTGCGCCGTGTTCCGGTGCATGGCCCCCATGTCCAGCGTGCGCGTCTGCACCGCCGCCATGATGTCCGGCACCGACTGGAGGCCCTCCAGGTAGTGCGTCAGCGACAGGAGCTCGTGGAAGAGGACGGACAGGCTGTAGACGTCGCTGCGCGCGTCCATCGTGTCGTGCTCGCCGCGCGCCTGCTCCGGGGACATGTAGAGCGGCGTGCCCACCACCGAGCCCAGCTCCGTCTGGAGCGGCCGCGCCGGGTGCGGGTCCCTGGGCGCGCCGTCCGGGAGGCTGGGGGTGGCGGGCGCGCCCACGCGCCGCGCGAGGCCCCAGTCCAGCACCGTCACCTCGCCGAAGGGGCCCACCATGATGTTCGCGGGCTTCAGGTCGCGGTGGATGAAGCCCTTGCCGTGCGCGTAGGCCACCGCGTGCAGCACGCCCAGGAAGATCTGCACCCGCACCTGGAATGGATAGCGCACCAGCGCGTCCAGCTCCGAGCGACGCAGCCGGGCGATGATGGACTCCAGCGTCTCGCCCTTCAGGTGCTTCATCAGGAAGTAGTACCGGCCCTGCTCGTCCACGCCCACGTCGTGCACGGGCGCGATGTTCGGGTGGTCCAGCATGCCCACCGTGCGGATCTCCTCCACGAAGCGCAGCACCCGGTCCAGGTCCGCGCCCGGCGGCAGCCGCTTGAGCGCGACCTCCCGCTCGATGTCGTGGTCGCGGATGAGCACCACCTCGCCCATGCCGCCCTGCCCCAGCGGGCGCACCTCCTCGAAGCGCTCGCGCTGGAGCGGAATCACGCTGGGCTGCTGCCCCTTCCACTCCACGCGCGGCAGCACCGTGTTGCGCCGCTGGGTCGTGGACGCACCGGACGCCAGGGTGGGCGCCAGCGCCGAGGCCCCCGGGTTCGGAGAGATGAGCGTGTTTTCCAGGCCGGCCGCGAGCGATTGACTCATGGGACGCCAGGAATAGCAGGCACTCCTCGCGCGCGCCCACCAACGCGCAGTCCATGACGCAACCGCGCGAAACCACTGGGCAGCCAGGCGAGCAGGCGTCACCCGGCCGGGGTGAAGGGCACGTCCAGCACCGGCAATTTCGTAGCGCCGGGCAGGTCGTAGTGCCACCACTCCATCCGGTTGCGCTGGAAGCCGGCGCCCTCCATGGCCTTGCGCAGCACCTCGCGGTGTTCGCGCGAGGCGGGGGTGCCGCCGGTGTAGCCGTGGTGCGCCGCGGGGGTGAAGTCGTCGAAGGGGGTGGGCATCTCCACCGCCTCGCCGTCCTTCGTCACCAGGGTCAGGTCCACCGCCCCGCCCCGGTTGTGGTTGGAGCCCTTGCGCGGGTCCGCCACGTAGCCGGGCTTGGGCATGAGCTTCCACATCTCATACTGCACCGCGCGCGGCCGGTAGCAGTCGTACACCTTCAGCCGGTAGCCCTGGGCCCGCAGCGCCTCCGCGGCCTGCGTCAGGCGCTTCACCGAGTCCGGCAACAGCAGACACCGCGCGCCGTCCGGGTACACCTGCCGCTTGAGGAAGTTGTCCTTCGTCGCGTAGCGCAGGTCCAGCACCAGGTCCGGGATGACGGTGGCCGCGTCCACCAGCTCCACCTTCGGCGCGGCGGGCTTCGGCGTCGACGCGGGCTTCGCGGCCGGCTTCGCGTCCTCCGCGAGGGCCGGTGCGCCTCCGAGCAGCGCCAGGGTCAGCGTGAGGCCCGCCGCGGCGCGCATCAGCGCACCCCGTCCGCGTAGACGGTGGGGTCCGGCACGCCCGCCTCCTGGAAGCCCCTGGCGCGCAGGAGGCAGCTGTCGCAGCGGCCACACGCGCGCCCCTGGGCGTCCGGGTCGTAGCAGGAGTGCGTCATCCCGTAGTCCACGCCCAGCTTCACGCCGGCCTGGATGATCTGCGCCTTGGTGAGGCCGGACAGCGGCGCGTGCACCTTGAAGGTCGCGCCCTCCACGCCCGCCTTGGTGGCCAGCTGGGCCATGGACTCGAAGGAGCGGATGAACTCCGGGCGGCAGTCCGGGTAGCCGCTGTAGTCCACCGCGTTGACGCCGATGTAGAGGTCCGTGGCGCCCACCACCTCCGCCAGCCCCAGCGCCATGGAGAGGAACAGCGCGTTGCGCGCGGGCACGTAGGTCACGGGGACGTCGTGGGACATGGCGTCCTCCGAGCGGTCCTTGGGCACCGGGATGTCGTCCGTGAGGGCGGAGCCGCCCACCTGCCGCAGGTCCACCGTCACCACGCGCACGTCGCGCACGCCCATGGCGGCCGCGACCTTCCGGGCCCGCTCCAGCTCCACCGCGTGGCGCTGTCCGTAGGCGATGGACAGGCACACCGGCTCGAAGCCGTCCGCCTTCGCCATCGCCAGGCACGTCGTTGAGTCCAGGCCTCCGGACAGGAGCACCACCGCACGCTTCGCCATTCCATCCTCCACTTCGGGGCGGCGCACGTTACACGACGGAGACAGGCCCCGGGTGTTTCAGTCGATGCGGTCGCCGCTCACCGTGTACACGGTGGTGCAGGTGGACGGGTTGCAATTGCACGCCGCGCCCTTGCCCGGCAGGAAGACGTCCTGGAGCGTGCCGCACGCGAGCGACACGTCGTAGCCGTTCTCCGTGGGCGCGGGGATGTCGCCCTCGGGCACGCCGCCATCCAGGAGGGTGCAGTCGCGCGCCACGTTGCGCGCCTGGCTGTCGCTCAGGAGCAGCACGTTCAGCGCTTCCTCGATTTCAGGGTCCTCGCAGCCCGAGCCGCACGAGTCGCGGCGCGCGATGGCGCGGTGGGTGGAGGACACGCTCTGGCCGGTGTAGCCCGCGTCGCGCGAGAAGCCCTGCACGGTGAAGAAGCCCGTGCCCGCGTCGGTGTCGCGGGAGAAGGTGCCCTCGAAGGAGAAGGTGCCCGCGTCGTCCAGCTGCGCGAAGTCGCGCGAGCCCGCGTCGCACGTGGTGCGCGCCGCGTCCAGCTTCGCCTGGAAGCGGAACGTCCCCACCACTTGGTTGCCCGGGTAGACAGGGTCGGAGAAACAGCCCACCGCCACGGCCACCACCACCGCGGGGAAGAGCGCCACTGCCAGTCGCTTCAGGTGCATGACGCGCTCCAGGTTAGGCGTCCAGCGACGCCAGGGCCACTTGGCGGAAGGCCTCGCTGCGGGAGAGCACCGCCCCCACCTCCACGCCCGCCGGGTCACCGCCGCGCACGTCCGGGTCCAGCCGCGCCAGCACGCGCCCCGCCGCCAGCGACGCGGGCATCGCGCGCCAGGCCGCCACCGCCGCGGCCTCCCACGCCAGCACCGCGCCGGGGCGGGTCAGCTCCACGCCCTCGGCCCCCAGCGCCAGCGCCAGCGCGCACAGCCAGCCCAGCTCCACCGCGCCGAAGCAGCCGAGCGCGCCCGCGCCCAGCACCAGCGCGTCCGGCGCCGTGAGGTACGCCTCCACGCCACCGCGAGGATCCACGGACACGCGCACGCCCTCCGCGCCCAGCGACTCCAGCACCGGCTTCAGCGCGACGTGCAGCCGCGCGAGGCTCGCCTCCGTCACCGGCACCAGGCCGGCCGGCTCCGGGTGCTGGAAGTCCCGCGCGGGGCGCTCCAGGCGGGACACGGGGGCGCGCGGCGCGGGGGCGTCGCTGCCGACGAGCGCGGCGCCGATGCCGTCCGTGCGCTCCGCCTCCGGGCGCCCCACGGCGTGCAGCGCCTCCGCGTACAGCGTCCAGCCGTCCACGTCCGGCCACTTCTCCCGCAGCAGCGCGGGCCAGAAGCGCACCGCGAGCACCGCGCCGTCCGGGGACGGAGAGAGGCGCTCGGTCACCCACCGCGTCAGCGCGGGCGTGAGCTGCTTCGCGTCCGCGAGCCGCTCCGCCAGCCGCACCGCAGGGCCCACGAGCTGCGCGTCCAGGTAGCCGCGCAGGATGACCTCCAGCTCCGCGGGGTCCCGCGTGAGGCGCTCGCGCAGCCGCAGCGCCTCGCCCACCAGGCCGCGCGCCTCGGCGAACTTCACGCGGCGGGCCAGCCGCTCGTCCGTGTCCGCGAGCTGCTCCAGCTGCGTGGCCGCCTCGGCCCAGCGCTGCCGTGCCTCGAAGGCGTCCGCCAGGCGCTCGCGGTGCGGCGCCCACGCGTCGGGGCCCGCGAGCCTCGCGAGGGTGTCCGCCAGCGTGAGGAACACCGGGGCCTCGCGCGCCTCGTCCACCAGCGCGAGCAGCGCCTGCACGGCGGCGAGGTTGTCCGCGTCGTCGGAGAGGGCCGCCTCGAAGGCCTCGCGCGCCTCGGCGGGCTGGGCCAGCGGGCCCTGGAGCAGCTCACCGCGCTCCAGGTGCAGCAGCGCGCGCGCCTTCGCGTCGCTCGTGTCCCGGGCGATGAGCGCCAGCGTGCGCTCCGCGGGCTCCAGGTGGCCCAGCGCGCGCTCCAGGGCGTAGCGCTCGCGCAGCAGCCCCTCGCGGCGCGCGGGCCAGCCGTCCGCGGCGAAGGCCAGCGACTCCAGCCGCGCCTTCTCCGGCAGCGCGCGCACGCGCGTGAGCACCGCCTCCGCCAGGGCCTCCGGCTCCAGGCCCAGCTCCGGCAACAGGAGCATCAGGCGCGCGGCGAGGCCAGGCTCACCGCCCAGCTCCTCCAGGGCGCGCAGGCGCGCGAAGGTCGGGGCCGAGCGGGCGCGCAGCACCTCGTCGCGCAGCGCCACGGCGAAGGCGGGGTCCCGGTCGTAGGAGACCGCCGCCAGCTCCAGCAGGCCCTCCCACTCCACGTCCTCGCGCAGCCCGTCCGCCAGCGCGGCGGCGTGGGCGGGGTCCGCGTCCGGCAGCGCGACCAGGGCCCAGAGGGCCACGCGCGTGCGGGGCACGTCGCCCGCCTGCGCGGCCATGGCCAGCGCGTCGGTGTACTCGCCCGCGGCCATGGCGGGCGCGAAGCCCACGTCCAGGGCGCGCGCGAAGGCGCCCAGGCGGGCGAAGCGCTCGGCCAGCTCCGACGCGGACAGCATGTCCGGCGCGTCGGTGGCGATGCGCTCGACGACCTCCAGCGCCTCGCCCATCTCGCCCGCCTTCTCCCAGAGGCCGGCGGCCTCCAGCAGCAGCGGCGGACGCTCCTCCGGGGTGGCGAGCCTCGCGGCCTGGAGCAGCGCGCGGGCCGCGCGGGGCGCGTCTCCGGAGGCGCGGTGCAGGTGCGCGACGAGCAGCGCGGCGCGCAGGTCCGGCTCCGTGGCGACGGCGGCCTTCGCGGCCTTCAGCGCGTCTTCCAGCAGGCCCGCCTTCTCGAAGGCGCGCGCGGCGGCCACCAGCAGCGACACCCGCTGCTCGCCCGACGCCAGCTCCGCGCGAGCCACGCGGACCTCGGCGCGGCGCGCGTGCGCCTCCCCGAGCAGCGGCTCCAGGGCCTCCAGCGCGTCCGCGTAGCCGGCGCCGGAGGGGCCCCGCGCCACCACGACCTCCAGCGCGTCGCGCGCGGCGTCCTCGCGGCCGGCGTCCTTCGCCAGCCCCGCGAGCTCCAGCCGGAGCACCGCGGCCTCGTCCGCGTCGTCCGTGAGGGGGATCAGCCGCTCCAGCGCGGCGAGCAGCTCCGCGGACGCCTTGCGCGCGCGCAGGCCCTCCACCAGCGCGCGCAGGGCGGCCGGGTTCTCCGGGTCCGCCTCCGCCGCGCGGCGCGTGAGGGCCCAGGCCGTGTCCGCGTCCGACAGCGACTCGTTCGCCACGGACGCGGCGGCGAGCAGCAGCTCCGCGGCGCGCGAGCCTCCCGCGGCCTCCGCGCCCGCCTCGTAGATGCCCAGCAGGTCGCCGTGGCGGCCCAGGGCGCGCAGGCCCTCCACCGCGCGGTCGATGACGCCCGCGTCCGCCGGGCGCAGCCGGGCCAGGGGGACCAGCGCGTCGATGGCCTCGCGCGGGTCGTCGAACAGGTCGGCCGCGCGGCGCAGCAGCACCTCCTCCGTCGCCGCGTCCTGCGCCCTGCGCGCCAGCTGCAACGACGCCCGGTACAGGCCGGGGCCGTTGCCCGTGCGCGAGTGCACCTCCGCGAGCAGCGACAGCGCCTCCCCGCCGCGCGCGCCCTCCGGCTCCAGCGACACCACCGCCTCGAAGGCGTCCGCCGCGTCGTGGAACGCGCCCGACGCGAGCGACGCGTGCCCCAGGCGCAGCCACGTGCGCACGCGCACCGGCACCGGCAGCGCGTCGCCGCCCAGCGCCAGCACCCGGCGGTCATACGGCTGCGCGGCGGCGGGCCCCCCGCCCTGGGCGGCCAGGTCGGCGCGCGCGCAGAGGGCGTCCACGTCACCGCCCGCGCGGCCCAGGTAGTCGTCGAAGGCCTCCGCGGCCTTGAGCGCTTCGCCCGCGTCCAGCAGGCGCTGGGCCCGCTCGCGCAGCAGGGGCAGCGCCTCCGAGGGAGACACGGCCTCCGCGCGCTGGCCCAGCAGGTCCGCCAGCCGGCGCACGTCTCCGGCGGCGCGCTCGCGCACGTGCTGGAAGGCCTCCGCGTTGGCGGGGTCCAGCTCGAAGGCCCGGTCCTCGCAGAGGATGGCGCGCTCGCGGGCCCCCTCTTCGCGGAAGGCGCGCGCGGCGGCGAGGTAGCTCGCGGCGGCCTCGGCGGGCGGCTGGCGCTCGGCGCGGCGGAGCATCAGCTCGGCCAGGGCCTGGCGCTCGCCGCTCTCCTCCAGGAAGGCGCGGTGGCGTGAGAAGACGGGCTCCCGGAACGGATCCGCCTCCAGGAGGATGGCGTCGAACTCCGCGGCGTCCGCGGGGCGGCGCACCTGGTGCAGCAGCTCCGCCGCCTGCGCGGTCAGGTCCAGGTCGTCCGGCTTCGCGGCGCGCGCGGCGATGAGCGCCGCGGCGGCGGCCTCCGGCTTGTTCGCGCGGTCGCGGTAGAGGATCGCGGCCTGCAGGAGCAGCGCGGCGTGACGGTCGGCGTCCAGCTCCGACTCCGCGCACTCCTCGTACCAGGCGGCCAGCTCCGCGAGCCGGCCGTCGCGCTCCAGCAGCTCCGCGAGCAGGCGCTCGGCCTCCGTGAGCCACCGGTCCTGCCGCAGCGCCTGGCGCAGGAAGCCCTCCGCCTTCGGCGCGTCCGCCAGCTCCCCCAGGTGCAGGCGCGCCAGGCGCAGCAGCACCGCCGCGCCCTCGCGCGTGCCCGTCATCCGGGGCAGCGCGCGCTCCCACCAGCGCGCCTCGGCGGCGGCGTCGTCGCGGCGCTCGGCCAGGGCCGCGCCCATGCGCGCGGTGTCCAGCTCCGCGGCGAGCCCGAAGGCGCGCTCCAGCGAGGCCTCGGCCGCGTTCAGGTCCAGCTTCACGTCGCGCAGGAGCTCCGCGCGGCGCCGCTCGCACGCGGCGGCCTCCGCGTCGCGGCCCCCCTCGGCGAGCAGGTCGCGGGCGCTGGCGAGCGCGCGCAGCGCTTCGTCCACGCGCCCCATCGACTCGGCGAGCCGGGCCTCCTCGTCGTAGGCCGCGAGCGCGGCGTCCACGTCCCCCGCCTGGAGGCTGAGCGCGGCCACGGGCTGGAGCTCCGCCAGCAGCTCCGACGTGCGGCCCGTCTCGCGGAAGAGCGCGACGAGCCGACGGCGCAGCGGCAGGGGCTCCCGCGCCATCTTCGCCGCGTGCGACAGCAGGGACGCCGCGATGCCCGCGTCCGCCAGCGCCTCGCGCGCCAGCTCCGCCAGCGACACCAGCCTCGCGACGGTGTCCTCGGACGGCGCCAGCACCCGCGCGTGGGCGACGCGCACCTCGAAGGCGCCGCGCGGGTCGTCGCGCTCCAGCAGCGCGGCGAGCCGCTCCACGGCGCGCTCGCACAGCGGACGCTGCGCGAGGAGGTACCGGTACGCGGCCACCGCGCGCTTCGCGTCGCCGGCCTGCTCCGCCAGGTCGCCCAGGCGCAGGCTCGTGGCCTCCGCCGCCTCCGGGGCCGCGCGGAAGTCCGCCGCCTGGACCAGGGCCTCCTGCAGCGGCAGGGCCTCGCGCACCGCGCCGCGCAGGTAGAGCAGGTCCGCCAGCGTGGCCAGGTCCTCGCCCTTCGCGGGCACCCGCTCATGCGCGCGACGCGCCAGGGCCAGCGCCCGGTCCAGCTCCTGGGCCTGCCGCGCGTAGGTGACGCCCTCGCGCAACAGCGCCGCGGCCTCGGCGGCCTCGGCGTCCGCCGCCGCGGCCTCCAGCAGGCCCGCGGCCTCCAGCAGCTCGCCGCGGCCCGCCACCAGCGACACCAGCCGGCGGCGCACCGCCGCGTCCGCCGGGGCCAGCCGCAGCGCCTGGCGCAGCGCGGCCTCGGCGGGCGCGCCCTGGCCCAGCCGGTCGAGGTAGAGGCTCGCCAGCTCCGAGTACAGCGACGCTGCGGCGGCGGGCGGCGCGTGGGG